>JAZNKC010000056.1:0-10260 GCA_045578365.1 Ructibacterium sp. | reverse complement strand
TGAGGATAAACTGAACCAATTGCTCACAACACCGTCTGATGCTCTTGTGGAGGATATGAAAAAAATCGACGGAGATATTATGATTCTCGGTGCCGGAGGAAAGATGGGTCCTACCCTTTGCGTACTGGCAAAAAATGCAATAAAGAAAGCCGGTATTGACAAAAAGGTTATCGCAGTTTCAAGAGGCAGCGACCCTATAGCAACTCAGCTTATGAAAGACAACGGCATAGAGGTAATAGCTATGGATCTGCTGGATAAGGAAAAGCTCTATTCCCTGCCCGATTGCAAAAATGTAATATATATGGCAGGAAAAAAATTCGGAACAGACGGCAACGAATGGCAGACCTGGGCTATGAATTCGGTGTTACCTGCATTCGTGGCAGATAAATTCAAAAAATCAAACATAGTAGTGTTTTCATCAGGAAACATCTACCCCATAGTGCCTCTTTCAAGCGGCGGATGCAACGAAAACGACAAGCCATTGCCGACAGGCGAATATGCAATGAGCTGTCTGGCAAGAGAACGTGCATTTGAGTATGCGGCAAACACCTTTGGAACCAAAGTGTTTACCTATCGTCTGAGTTTTGCAGTGGATCTGCGTTACGGCGTGTTGTTCGACGTTGCAAATAAGATTATGAAGGGCGAGCCCATCAGTTTGTCCACTCCTTGCTTTAACTTTATCTGGCAGGGTTCTGCCAATGAAGTGGCAATCCGTGGTCTGCTCCATGCAGAGGCTCCGGCAAGAGTGATGAATGTTACCGGTCCGGAAACCGTTTCCATCAAGAAGGCGGCAGAGGAACTGGCGGCATATTTGGGTAAAGAGGCAATCTTTGAAAACGAGCCCGGGGATGATGCATACCAGATTGATGCAGGTCTTGCAATCGAAACCTTTGGCTATCCCTCTGTGAATGCAAAGACCCTGATTCGTTGGCAGGCAGAATGGCTGCTGGACGGCGGCAGAACCTTGGATAAGCCTACCCATTTTGAAGAAAGACAAGGAAAGTATTAAGAAAGGAAGTTTTTGAAAATGAACAGACATGAAATTGCGCTGAAAAAATTGGCAGAGGGTACTGTGATTCCCGCAACCCCGCTGGCATTGGATGCAGATAAAAATCTGTACGAAAAAGGCCAACGCCTTTTGATGAACTATTACTTAAACTGCGGTGTTGGCGGTATTGCAACTGCTGTACATACCACCCAGTTTGAAATCCGTGAGCCCCAGTATAACCTGTATGAACCGGTACTCAAAATCGTTTCGGAAGAAATTGATAAATTTGAAAAGAAGAATGATACCGTTATCGTAAAGGTTGCAGGTGTCTGCGGTAAGATTGAACAGGCAGTCAAGGAGGCAGAGCTGGCAAAATCCTATGGTTTTGATGCAGTATTGCTCAGCCCCGGTGGATTGCAGGATGTAACCGAGGAATATATGATTGAGCGTACCAAGGCGGTTGCTGCCATTATGCCGGTCATCGGTTTCTATCTGCAGCCTGCAGCTGGCGGCAGAATCTTCTCTGCAAATTATTGGAAAGAACTGTGTGAGGTTGACAATGTGGTTGCAATTAAGTGTGCATCCTTCAACCGCTATACTACTTTGGACGTGGTTCGTGCAGCCGCAACCAGCAGCCGCAGAGATCAAATCACTCTCTATACCGGTAACGATGATAATATCGTGATTGATTTGTTGACCAAATATCGTTTTAACATTGATGGCAAAGAATATGTGAAGAGCTTTGAGGGCGGTCTGCTTGGCCATTGGTCGGTATGGACCAAAAAGGTGGTTGAGATGTTTAAGGTGCTGAAAGAAGCAAAGCAGAAGGATGCTATCCCCGCAGAATTGCTGACTCTGGCAGCCGAAGTTACCGATGCCAATTCCGCATTCTTTGATACTGCCAACAACTTCAAGGGCAGCATCGCAGGTCTTCACAGGGTATTAAAGAAGCAGGGACTGATGGAATATGTACATTGCCTCAGCGAAAGAGAAACCCTTTCTCCCGGTCAGGCGGAGGAAATTGACAGGGTTTATAAATTCTATCCTCACCTGAATGACGATGCCTTTGTGGCAGAAAATCTGGCTGCTTGGAAAGCAGAAGTAGGTCTGTAAAAAATAAAAAAGACTTGTCAACCGACAAGTCTTTTTTTGCTGGCGTCCCAGATAGGAATTGAACCTACGGCGTTTCGCTTAGGAGGCGAACCCTCTATCCTACTGAGGTACTGGGACAGATATAGAATATCATACGACATCCCATGCCTTTTGTCAAGAAAGATTCTCAAAAATGAGCCTGAAAATGCCGAAAATTTCCTCCAAAAAGGGGAAAAAAGTTCACCAAAAAACAAAATGTTTACAAATTGTTCACAATTTCCAAAACCCACGGAATTCCGCGGGTTTTGGCGGGTTTATTTTGAAAAAATGGCTTAAAATCGAGGGTTAAAAGAGCTGTTTGCTTGACTTTGGGGCAAAAAAAGGGTATAATAAACTCGCATTTTTTTGGGAATGCAAAAAAAGGAATCAAAAATAATGCTGGAAGGAAGTGAAGTCAGAAAAGTAAGCATGGATTTTCAAAATTTGGAGGTATGTTTTGTTAAAGAAAAGTATTAGAAGAATCGTTGCGACACTTTGCGCAGGCATGACCGTTGCCGCGTTGATGATTGTTCCCGTGTCTGCAACAGAAGAACCTAGTGACTTTGGACAATATTATGGAATTGTAAATGCGACCGAGTTGAATGTACGAGCATCCGCTTCTCAGGATGCAGAGATTGTCGCAACTCTGCCTGCAGGTACATATGTAAAGGTAAATTGGATGGAACCTGATTGGATCAATGTTGCCTACAATGGCGATGGTCTGATGGGTTATGTATCTGACGAATATTTCACAGTTTATGAGGGGTCAATCCCCGAGATTCAATCCACCGGCGGTTTGGCGGCGGTAGAGGTTGTCAAACAGTATTTGGGTGTTCCCTATGTGTATGGCGGAACTTCCCCCCGTGGTTTTGACTGTAGCGGCTTGATGCAGTATGTTTACAAACAGCTTGGTTACAGCATCAACCGTGTGGCAGCTGCCCAGATGAACAACGGAATTGCCGTTTCCAGAGAGAATCTGGCACCCGGCGATTTGGTTGGCTTTTACGGCAGTCCCGGCAGCGGTTATGTCAACCATATCGGAATGTATGTGGGCGACGGAATGATGATTCACGCTCCCCATACCGGAGATGTGGTAAAGTACACCAGCATTGACGGCAGTTATTATCGCGCTCGTTTTGCCGGTGCCCGCAGAATTATTTATTAAGAAACAAAAACCGAAGCGAAATGCTTCGGTTTTTTGTATAAACTTTTTAAGAAAAAACCTTGACAAACCGATTCGGCGATGCTATAATGTGTTTTGTTGATGCGGGAGTGGCTCAGTGGTAGAGCGTCACCTTGCCAAGGTGAACGTCGCGAGTTCGAATCTCGTCTTCCGCTCCAGAAAAAAGCACTTGCGAAAGCAAGTGCTTTTTGCTTGTTGTGGCGTAGCTAATCTGCGATACAACCCTCTAAGCATTTTACCAGACAAGCGGTTGCGAGCAAAAACAAGGGAACAAAGAACAACAAGATCCCTGTGATGATTGCGCCTAAGATACTGGTGGCAACAAATTCAACCGCCAAAAGGATTGCAGCGGTGAAGATGGTGCCAAGGAGTCCGGTGAGAATTGCCGAAAGAATGGCGCATATATTACAGCCGCGCATACAGGTATCTCCAAAGAACGGAGTCTTGGCAAGCAAAATTGCCAGATACCCAACCGCAATGCCCAGAACGACCCACAAAAATGCAGGACCTACCGTGATGACTGCTGCAAAGCGAAGAAACGCCGTTACCGTTCCAATGATAAAGCTTGCAATCAATGCAAATGCAAGACAGGTAAAGCGGCATGTGCAGGAGCAATTAAAATTGGTCATTTGATATTCACCTCCATTAACACTATATGCAAAAGCTTGGGCGAGGTGAATGGCGGAGGTCACTTGACTTTTTTCGGATTTCGGGGTATACTGGGAAAGCTATCAGGCAATGATGTAGGAAAGGCGGTGAATCCGGATGGCAAAGGAAAAGGGTAATTCTGTGATTGCGCAGAACAAAAAAGCTTACCACGATTATTTTGTGGATGAGGAATATGAAGCAGGCTTGGAACTGCGTGGCACCGAGGTCAAATCCATCCGTGCCGGACGGGTGAACCTGAAGGATAGCTATGTTTCCTGCAAAACAGGCGAAGCCATTTTGATTGGTATGCATATCAGTCCCTATGAAATGGGCAGCATCTTCAATCACGACCCGTTGCGCAGCCGGCGTTTGCTACTGCATCGGCGGGAGATTCACAAGCTGATTGGATTGACCCAACAGCAGGGATATACCCTGATTCCCCTTAAGCTCTATTTCAAGGGTCAGTATGTCAAGCTGAAGCTGGGCCTGTGCCGAGGCAAAAAGGACTATGATAAGCGTGCTTCTATTGCGGAGCGGGATGCCAAACGGAATATGAGCCGCACAGTCAAGGAGTTTAACCAACGTTAATATGGGGGTGTAAAGGTTTCGACGGGGTCGTAGAGACATGAGGAGCGAGCTGCAGTGAGTTCTGCGTAAAAAACTCAACCTTAAAATTAAACGCTAACAAAAATTTAGCTTACGCTGCCTAAGTGCAGCTGCCAACCCTGAGTTACCGCGCCTTAGGAACTTGGTATCAACTTAGCGGTGCACATGAGCAGGGAAAGCTTTGACCCTGCCAGGTATGATGAAGCTACCGAGCAACAGAGTTTGTCCGTGGACTCTGTTGTGGGGGAATCCTGACCACGGACTACGCTCGTAGTTGCCTTGTGGGGATACTTCTTCGGACAGGGGTTCAATTCCCCTCACCTCCACCAAAAATCCGTACACGATAGTGTGCGGATTTTTACTTATTACCTAAACAGAAAAAGAGACGCACATATTGAAAGATCTCAAAATTTGTAATATAATAGCTTGAAAGGTTAAAATAAAGGGGGATGAAAATGCTTTCAGAATACATCAAAAAAAGCTGGGATGAATGTGTCCGTTATCAGCCTGAGGACGAGGATACGCTAATTGGACTTCCCTATCCTTATATTGTACCCAATAAAAAAATCGGGTTTCAGGAAATGTATTACTGGGACACCTTTTTCACCTGTCAGGGTCTGCTTTTGAGCGGAAAAGAGGAACTGGTCAAAAACTGTACTGACGATATGCTCTATCTGGTGAACAAGTACGGGTTTATGCCAAACGGAAACCGCACCTACTATCTGCGCCAGTCCCAACCGCCCTTTCTCTCGATGATGGTGATGGATGTCTATCGTACTTATCAGGATAAGGAATGGCTGAAAAATGCTTATGAAACCCTGAAAACAGAATATCACTTCTGGATGACCCAAAGAATCACACCGTTGGGACTGAATAAGTTTGATGCACGGGTCAAGGATATGTCTCAGGAAGAGGCAGATATGCATTATTACGGTTGTTGTGAGCGAATCGGGTATACCATTCCCTCTGAGGACCATTTTCAAGTGGCACGCAACTTCTTGACCGATTGCGAAAGCGGATGGGACTTCAACCCCAGAACCGAACTGAGCCAGTCCGACTGCGTTTATGTGGACTTAAACTGCAACCTCTATCTGTATGAGAAAAACTTTGCTGAGTATGCACGGATTCTTGAAAACGGGGAATCCGGAATGTGGGAAGAAAAGGCAGAAAAACGCAAGGAATTGATGAATCGCTATCTCTGGGACGGCGAGGCTTTTATGGACTACAATATGAAAAAAGAAAAGACCTGTCCGGTCTTTTCGGTAGCATCTTTTTATGCCTTGTGGGCAGGGGTTGCCGATGAGGCACAGGCGGCAAAAACCATTGCCAAGCTTTCCAAACTGGAATACCCCTATGGCATCGCATCTTGCGAAAAGAATGAAGTGCCGGGGCAGTATCAATGGGATTATCCTACCGGTTGGCCGCCCCATCAGTATTTGATGATTCAGGCGCTTGACCGCTATGGCTATGAAGAGGATGCCCGCAGAATCGCAGAAAAATATGTGACGGTCTGTGAAAAAATCTATCAGGAAACCGGAGACTTGTGGGAGAAATTCCATGTGGAAAACGGCGACCAGAACACAGAAAAAGACTATGAGGCACATCGGATGATTGGCTGGGCGGCGGGAGTTTATCTCTTTGCCAAACACTATCTGGAGCAATAAAAAATCCCCTCGACGAAAAGTCGAGGGGATTTTTGTTATACCCAGATGCCGGCAAGAATGCCCAAGAGGGCAGAAAGCAGAATGATGACAATGGGGTGTACCTTACGAAAGGCAAGGACGGTCATCAAAACTGCAATGCCGAGGGAAACATAGGTTCTTACTTCGTAAAGAACCGAAAGGGCAACACCTGCGGGAAAGAACACCGTTTGACCGATAGACAGGACTGCCGAACCAATCAAACCGATGACTGCAGGTTTTAAGCCTGACATACAGCCGGAAACAATGGGGTTTTCTTTGAATTTCTCAAAGAATCTGGCAACCAGAAGAATAATTAGAAAGGACGGCAGAACCACGCCCAAGGTAGCGCAGGCAGAACCCAAAACACCTCCAAGCTCGCTGCCGATATAGGTAGAAATATTGATGGCAAAAGGCCCGGGGGTACTTTCGCTGACTGCGATGAAGTTAATCAATTCTTCTTCGGTCAGCCAATTCCTTGAGAGAACCTCGCTTTGAATCAAGGGAATCATGGCATAGCCACCCCCAAAGGTGAAGGCGCCAATCTGGAAAAAGGTCAGGAATAAGGAAAGTAAAATCATTGTTTTTCCCTCCTTGCTGCGCCCAAAGAGGCAATCAATCCCACGATGCCGCAGGAGATGATAATCAAAAGAATATGGAAGTCAAAGATTACCGTTGCGATAAAAGCACCGGCTACAATCAGGTAGGAAAGCAGGTTTTTGGGGCATTTTTTGAACATGGTGAAGAATGCCTTGAAAATCAGCGCAAGCACGCCTGCGCGAATGCCGAAAAAGGCGTTTTGCACCACAGGAATATCTGTAAATCCCCGCAAAAGATAAGAAATCAAAAGAATGATAATAAACGATGGGAGCACAACCCCCAAGGTGGAGAAGAAGGACCCCCAAAATCGATTCAGCCGATAGCCGATAAAGGTTGCGGCATTGATGGCGATGGGACCGGGGGTGGATTCGGCGATGGCGACAATCTCTAAAATATCATCGTCCGAAATCCAGCCATTTTCTTCGACCATTTCCTTTTGGATCAGGGGAATCATAGCATAGCCGCCGCCAAAGGTAAAAGCGCCAATCCGGAAAAAGGTGGAAAACAAGTTCCACAAAGAATGAGGTTTCAACATATATCTGTCCTTTCTGATAGGGTAATTATTTTAATAATCCATAAGCCTCTTTGACACGCAGAATCCGTAACACGCTTTGATTGATTCTCTCTTCGGTGAGGGTGCCGTCCCCAACCGCATCCAGCAAGCCTTGGACGGAAAGTTTCAGGTCAGCGGGACAAAGGAGCATATCACATCCGGCTTTCACCGCAAGAACAGCTGCCTGATCGGCAGGGTAGTAAGCGGAGATGGCTTTCATCTCCAAGGCGTCGGTAATCACCACGCCGTCAAAACCGAGCTCCCCGCGGAGTACTTCTTCAATTAAGATGTGGGAGAAGGTGGCAGGTACATCGTCCACCCCCGGTACGGTGATGTGGGCGCACATGACAAATTCTGCGCCGGCATCAATACCTTTTTGAAAGGGAATCAATTCGCAGGAGCGGAGCTGGTCCAAGGTGCGATAGCTGTAAGCCTTTCCGGTATGGGAATCCTCGCTGGTGTCCCCGTGACCGGGGAAGTGTTTCAGGGTGGCAATCACCCCTTGCTCTTGCATACCCCTGACGGCTGCAGCAACCAGTTCTCCGGTTTCCTCGGGGGAATCCCCAAAGGCACGGGTGCTGATGACTGTGTTTTGGGGATTGGTCCAAAGGTCTGCAACCGGTGCATAGTTTTGATTGAATCCTAAGCCCCCAATGTCGGTGGCAAGGGTTTTGCCAATGTTGTATGCGTTTTGGGCCCCGTCGTTGCGATAGGTATACATCGGGGAAAACTTGGTGGTGCCAAGAGTGTCTGCTACTCTGGCAACCTTACCGCCCTCCTCATCCACAGACAGGAATGGGGGGATGACAGAGTAGCTTTTGGTATTGGCAAGCATCTGTCGGGTCTGGTCGGGGGATTTTAAGTTCTTTGCCAGATACATAATGCCGCCCACAGGGTGGTTTTGCAAGGCATTTTTGGTGGCATCCCCTGCCTGAATGGCAGTACCGATACCGGTTAATGCCTCAGGGGAGACGGTGAACATCTGGTAAACCTTTTCTTTAAGACTCATCTCCTGTAACAGCTGTTCTGCTTTGGAAAGGTTTTCTGCGGGAGTACAGCTGCACAGACACAGGGAGAGGGCACAGAGTAAAGAAAACAGGCGGTTCATAAGCAACGCTCCTTTTTTCCATTTTTCGTATGTAACAGGAATAGTATACCAAAAAGATACGAAGAGGTAAAGTTTTTTATCAAAGAAAAGAGAAAAAAGGTGTAGCATCAAGGGATAAGCCTTGACGGGACGCCGAAAAAATGATATAATATCTGCTAAAATAGCTCGTTTTATATTCTTGTGTAAGGGAGGCGGACAGATGTTTCTTGCAGACGGCTGGAAGGACTATCAGTTAATTGATTGCAACAAGGGAGAAAAATTAGAGCGTTGGGGAGAATATCTGTTGATTCGTCCCGACCCGCAGATTGTGTGGGAGCTTGCTCCGGAGCAAAAATCTCCCCTTTGGAAAAAGGCGGATGCCAGATACCTCAGGAGCAAAACCGGCGGCGGAAGATGGGAAGTCTATCACAAGCTTCCGGATGATTGGACCATTCAGTATAAGGATTTGACCTTTGGTATCAAACCGATGGGATTTAAGCACACAGGACTGTTCCCCGAACAGGCGGCAAACTGGGACTGGATGCAGAACATCATTCGGGAAAGCGGCCGCAAAGAGGTCAATGTACTCAACCTGTTTGCATATACCGGCGGTGCCACGGTGGCGGCATCCAAGGCGGGTGCCAGTGTTTGCCACGTGGATGCCTCCAAGGGAATGGTTGGCTGGGCAAAGGAGAATGCACAGCTTTCAGGCTTAGGGAAAAGACCCATCCGCTATATTGTAGACGATGTGAAAAAATTTGTGGAGCGGGAAGTCCGTCGTGGCAGAAAGTATGACGGCATTGTGATGGACCCGCCCTCCTATGGCAGAGGCCCCAACGGGGAGGTCTGGAAGATTGAACAGGAATTGTTTGACCTCTTAAAACTCTGTATGGAGGTACTTTGTGAAGAACCTTTGTTCTTTTTGATTAACACCTATACCACCGGACTTTCGGGAAGTATTATGGAAAACTTATTCCGCCTGACACTGCAAGATAGATTTGGCGGAAACTTCGCAGTGGATGAGGTTGGACTTCCGGTTCAGAATCTGGATTTGAAGCTTCCTTGCGGATATAGTTCCCGTTGGTGGCGGTAAAGGATTTACTTGAGAGAAGGAATGTAGTGTGCATACAGATATCATAACAATCAGTCAGCTTTGTTTTCAGTATCACAATGAGGAAACCGGAATGGATGTTCCGGTGCTTCAAGGGATTGACCTGACGGTGAAAAAGGGGGAGTTCCTTGCGGTCTTAGGACACAATGGTTCGGGAAAATCCACCCTTGCCAAGCACCTGGATGCGATTCTGACTCCCACCTCCGGCAAGGTGTTGGT
This sequence comes from Ructibacterium sp., assembly GCA_045578365.1. Lineage (GTDB taxonomy): Bacteria > Bacillota > Clostridia > Monoglobales > Monoglobaceae > Ructibacterium. The sequence continues at coordinate 455 of JAZNKC010000056.1, read as the reverse complement.
GGAGGGCATCGACACCGCGGATGAAAAGCGGCTTTATGACATTCGTCAGCGGGTGGGAATGGTGTTCCAGAACCCCGACAACCAGATGGTGGCAAACATTGTAGAAGAAGATGTGGCATTTGCCCCTGAAAATTTGGGTGTTCCAAGGGATGAAATCCGAAAAAGGGTAGATGCGGCTTTGGGATCGGTGGGGATGACCAAGTTCAAACAACACGCACCCCATATGCTTTCGGGCGGACAGAAACAGCGGATTGCCATTGCAGGCGTACTTGCCATGCAACCGGATATTCTGGTACTGGACGAGCCCACTGCCATGCTAGACCCCTCGGGGCGTAAAGAGATTATGCAGGCAATCAAGCGACTGAATCGGGAACAAGGGATGACGGTGGTTTTGATTACCCACTATATGGACGAGGCGGTGCAGGCAGATCGGGTTGTGGTGATTGACCACGGAA
>JAZNKC010000055.1:0-2143 GCA_045578365.1 Ructibacterium sp. | reverse complement strand
AATGGTGTCCTCATCAAGGTACTCCACCTCGGCCCCTGCTTCTTCAAGAATCTCTAAAATCTTTTTGTCTCCTTGCAGGCTGTCTTTCCGCAAGCCTTTTACGCAAATATCGCAGCCCAGCGCACCTGCCACCAGAAAGAATGCTGCCTGAGAATAATCCCCCTCAACCACCATATCTTTTGGTTGATAGGTCTGACCGCCCGGAATAATAAAACGCCGGTAGCGGTCATTTTGAACCTCAATCCCAAAATCTTTCAGCACCGACAAGGTCAAATCCACATACCCTTTGGATTCCAACAATGTGGTCAGCCGAATTTCGCTATCCCCCTCAAGGAGTGGCAGGGCAAACAGCAGTCCGGTGATAAACTGAGAGCTCACATTCCCCGGAAGCTTGTAAAGTCCCGGTTTGAGTTCTCCTTTGATTTTGATGCTGTCCCCATCCTGCACATAGGAAATCCCTCTCTGGGAAAACAAATCCAAGTAAGGTTTTTGGGGGCGCTGCATCAATCTGCCCTGTCCAGTCAGCGTAACCTCTCTCCCTGTCAAAAGTGCCAAAGGCATCAAAAAGCGGAGGGTTGACCCGCTCTCGCCGCAAGGCAGAATCAATTTTTTAGAAAGCGCCTTTTTGTTGTCAGGAGAAAACTCTACCGTTCCCATCTTGGGGTCCACCTGAAAGGCAGCACCCAAAGCCTGCATACAATCCAGTGTCGCCTGAATATCCTTGCTCATTGCCACATTGCTGATGGTACACTTACCGCCGGAAAGTGCAGCGGCAATGATTGCACGATGGGCAACACTTTTGGAGGGCGGTGCCGTCACCGTCCCCTTGAGCATATTCGGTTCAATCCGGACCATATCCATGGCTGTCTCCTCCTTTTCTGTCATAAAACAAATGCGGTCTTTTCTATCTTTTGAATGACAACCTCACCGATTGTCTTTAGTAAAATCAAATGGATTTGGCTTCCCTCACCTTTTTTGTCCACCCCAATGGCATCTGTCATAGTTTGTTTTTCCATCTCAATATGGGTAGGAAGCTGAAACTGTTTCAATAATTTCTCAATACGTGCGGCTGTCCCGATTTGGGTAATTCCTTGTTTCTCACCATACTCTGCCGCCATCCGCATCCCTACGCCCACCGCCTCGCCGTGGGTATAGGTTTCATACTGATACTGCTTTTCAATGGCGTGACCAAAGGTATGTCCAAAATTCAGAATCATCCGCTCTCCGGTATCCAGCTCATCCTTCTCGACAATCTGTCGTTTGCTGTCACAACAAGTATACACGATTTCCCCAATTTTTGCAAATAATTCTTTTCTATCGCAGATAGCCTCCAATTCCTCAAACAAAGCAAGGTTCCCGATGGCACCATACTTAATCACCTCTGCCATTCCGTCCGACAAAACCCTGTCCGGCAAGGTCTTGAGGCAAAGAGGGTCAATCAACACCATCTTTGGCTGATAAAACGCTCCCACTAAATTCTTACCCCGAGGCAGGTCAATGGCGACCTTTCCGCCTACGCTGGAATCCACCTGTGCGAGCAAGGTGGTGGGAATCTGCACATAGGGAATCCCCCGAAGTAGCGTTGCCGCAGCGTAGCCGGTCAAATCCCCTACCACACCGCCGCCGAGGGCAATCACCAAATCGGTGCGGGTGATACCAAAGTCCAGCATCTCTTCATAAAGCCGGAAAAGCTCTCTCTGGCATTTGCTGCTCTCCCCTGCCGGAACCACGATTTCTTTGACCGAAAACCCCTGTTCCGTCAAGGTTGCCCGAAGCTTTTCCCCGTAGAGCGGTGCCACATTGGAGTCGGTGACCACCGCAATCTTTTTGCCGGAGAACACCTGTTTCACCAGCTCTCCCGCACGACTGAGCAGACCATCTTCTATGTAAATGGTATACTCCCGTTTTGGAATATTCACTGTTAATGTTTTCATTTTCATCCATCCCTTTCTGAAAGGATTTTATACCTGAAGTCCAAGTCCCTCGCCCACACTCCTGAGCTTTTGCATCAAATTCTCGAACTGGGGCAGATTCAAGGACTGGGCACCGTCACACAATGCCTTTTCGGGGCAGTTGTGAACCTCAATAATCAAGCCGTCTGCCCCCACAGCCATTGCCGCCAAGGACAGGGGCTCTACCATCC
>JAZNKC010000054.1:0-9721 GCA_045578365.1 Ructibacterium sp. | reverse complement strand
AGTATCGGGATCAAATGGAGTTCAAATTCTTCCTATATATTCCGCTGGGATGGCGGAGAAAATACTGCGGCGTGTTTGAGCTGGTGAAGGACGGCGTGACCTACTACTTTATCGACAACGAATATTATTTCGGGGATGCCTACCTCTACAAATGGAACGATTTGGAACGGTTTTCCTTTTTTGATAAGGCGTGTTTGGAGATTTTGCGGTCTTTGGACTTTAAGCCGGACGTGCTCCATTGCCACGACTGGCAGACCGGTATGATTCCGGTTCTGCTCAATGCCTATTTTGTGCGGGATTCCTTCTATCAGGGAATCAAGACAGTATTCACCATCCACAACCTGCGGTATCAGGGCGTGTATTCTATGGATATTGTGGCAGACTTCTTCTCGCTGGACCAGAGCTTTTTCACCGATGACAAGCTGGAGTTCCACGGTTGTGCCAATCTGCTCAAGGGCGGCATTGTCTATTCCGATTATGTGACCACCGTCAGCCCCACCTATGCAGAGGAAATCAAAACCCCCATCGGCGGCGAGCGTCTCAATGGTCTGCTCTCTGCAAGGGACCAGTCCCTCTTTGGCATCATCAACGGGATCGACAAAGAAGAATACAATGCCAAGACCGACCCGTACATCTTTGAAAACTTTGATTTGAGAAATCTGGTTTCCAAAAAGAAGCTGAACAAAACCAAACTGCAGGAGCAGCTGGGTCTGCCCATCGACGGAGAAAAAGCAATGGTTGGCATTGTTTCCCGTCTGGTGGATCAGAAAGGCTTTGACATCATTGCCGATGTGATGGGCGAAATGATGGGACTGGATATTCAGTTGGTGGTTCTGGGCACCGGCGAGGAGCAATACGAAAACCTCTTCCGCCAGAATGCGTGGTATCACCCCGAAAAGGTTTCGGCAAACATCACCTTCAGCAATGAGCTGGCGCACAAGATTTATGCGGCAAGTGATATTCTGCTGATGCCCTCTATGTTTGAGCCATGCGGGCTGAGCCAGATGATTGCCATGGCGTACGGAACTCTGCCTCTGGTAAGGGAAACCGGCGGACTGAAGGACAGCGTACAGCCCTACAACGAGTATACCGGCGAGGGGAACGGATTCAGCTTTGGTCCCTACAACGGGCATGATATGATCCACACCCTCAAGATGGCGCTGAACCTCTTTGCCAACAAGGAGGTCTGGGTGCCCATGATGAAGCGGGCAATGAAGACCGACTTTTCCTGGGAGGCTTCCGCAAAGAAATATAGTGAAATGTATCAGAACTTGTTAAAATAAAACCTGAGTGAAGCGGAGAACACGGGGACGGTTTTGCGTGCAGAGCACACAGAACCGTCCCCTGTGCTGTGCGGAACCGTCCCCTGTGCTGTGCGGAGCGGATGAAACTCTCAAACCTACAGTTTTGAGAGTTTTTTGTTGCATAAAATCCATCTTTGTGATAAAATGTCAAAGAAATCCAAATTTTAGGAGGTGGCGAATATGTTGCAAAAAACTTTGAACTATAAGGCGGTGCCGTTGTTCAGCGGTTTGCCTCGGTGCAAGAAAAGAGCCCACGGTGCCGGAACCAATTCGCCGCCCGTTTTGAATCACATATCCCGAGCATAAATATAGAAATAAATTTTAGGAGGTCTTTTTATGTGGTTCATTTTTACAATTATTACAACCCTGTTGTGGGGCTTGGCAGAGCTTTTTTATAAAAAAGGCTCTCACGAAGATCAGAAATACGATCATTTGAGAGTATGTGTGTTGGTAGGCGCAGTCATGGGTATTCACGCAATCATTACCCTGCTTACAACAGATATTACATACGATCCCAGAAATTTAATTGCTTATTTACCGGTTTCTTTGTGTTATATTCTGTCTATGGCGTGCTCCTTCTTTGGCATCCGCTTTATTGAAGAATCCTTGGCTGACCCCATTGAAAACACCGCCGGAGCAATGTGCTCTATTCTTTGTGTGATTTTCCTTGGCGAAAGCATTGCACCTGCAGTCTGGTTTGCCATTGCAGTGATTGTCATTGGTATCATTGGCGTAAGCCGGATGGAGCGTAGTGCGGACGTCAACCGCAGACAGAAGCTTGGAAAGAAGTTAGCAATCATCGCTTTTGCGATGCCCTTCTGCTACGCCATCATTGATGCTTTGGGAAGCTTTTTGGACATTTTCTTTTTGGAAATGGAAACCAGTCCGCTGATTGGTATCACCGAAGAAAATATTGAATTGATTGCCAATGTTTCTTATGAATTGACCTTTGCCATCTGCGGTTTGATTTTGTTTGCCTTTATGAAATTTAAGGGCGTGAAATTTGAGCTGCCAAAGCAGAAAGACAAAACCATCGCCGCAGTTTGTGAAACCGCCGGACAGTTGACCTATGTATACGCTATGAGCGGAAACGGAGCCATTGCAGCACCCATTCTTTCCTGCGTGTGCGTGGTATCCTTGTTGCTGTCCAGAATTTTCTTAAAGGAAAAACTGACCAAGAAACAATACCTGTTCATCGGTATCATTATTGTGGGCATTGTGATGCTTGCAGTCTTAGAAGGCGAATAAAATAAACCGAGGAGGCATTTGGGGTGAAGACCGAAAGAAATATTTTTCTCGCATTCATTTTGAATCTGGCATTTTCTGTTTTTGAACTGGTCGGCGGCATCCTTACCGGCAGTGTGGCGATTGCATCGGATGCGGTCCACGATATGGGGGATGCGGCAAGCATCGGTGTTTCCTATTTCTTGGAGCGAAAGAGCAAAAAACAGCCGGATGGGGTTTATACTTACGGTTATGCGCGCTACTCGGTCATCGGCAGCGTCATCACCACTCTGATTCTGCTTTTGGGCAGCGGGGCGGTGATCGTCAATGCCATCCTGCGCATCATCCATCCCACCGAAATCTCCTATAACGGAATGATTTTGTTCGCCATCTTTGGTGTGGCTGTCAACCTGATTGCGGCGTGGTTTACCAGAGAAGGGGATTCCCTCAACCAAAAAGCAGTAAACCTGCACATGTTGGAAGATGTACTTGGTTGGGTGGTAGTTTTGATCGGTGCCATTGTGATGCGGTTGACCGATTTTGCGATTCTGGATTCCCTGCTTTCTATCGGCGTGGCAATTTTTATCCTCTTCCATGCCCTGGGGAATTTGAAAGATGCCCTTGACCTGTTCCTTGAAAAAATCCCCAAGGATATGGATATGGACGAAATCAAGCATCATCTTTGTGAAATCGAAGGGGTACAGGATGTACATCACATCCATATCTGGAGTATGGATGGGTATCACCACTATGCAACCATGCATATCGTGACCGATGCCGACGGACAAACAATCAAGGAACTGGTTCGAGACGAGCTCAAAAAACACGGCATCGGGCATACGACCCTGGAACTGGAACGGGGTGACGAGGCATGTCTGCAAGACCATTGCCATATGGAATCCCATCATCATCACCATCATCATCACCATCATTAAGGAGAAAGTTATGAAGAAGAATATTTACACCAATCCATTTTTTGTTATGGCGGCGGCGCTTTTGTGCTGCGCCCTGTGGGGCAGCGCAACCCCCTTCATCAAAATCGGTTACAGCCTGATTCTGCCGGAAAAGAACACCGCCTCCACCATTCTGTTTGCGGGGGTTCGGTTTGCTCTGGCGGGGGTTTTGACCGTGGTGATTTACAGCATTGCACGGCGAAAGCTGCTCTATCCCAAAAAGGAGAATCTGGGAAGAATTGCCGCGGTGGCATCCTTCCAGACGGTGATTCAATACATCTTTTTCTATATCGGGCTTGCCAATACCACCGGTGTCAAAGGCACCATCTTAAGCGGGTCCAACGCCTTTTTTGCCATCCTGATTGCAGGGGGCATCTTCAAACTGGAAAAGCTGACCTTAAAAAAGATGCTCGCCTGCCTGATTGGCTTTTCGGGCATTGTGGTGGTAAACTTAAACGGTCTTGATTTTAAGATGAATTTTCTGGGCGACGGATTTGTCCTCTTCTCCGCCATTGCCTATGCCGTATCGTCGGTGTTAATCAAGCGGTATGCAAAATATGAAGACCCTGTGGTGATCAGCGGCTATCAGTTTGCCATGGGCGGCATGGTGATGATTCTTGTGGGACTTTTGTTGGGCGGCAGGATTGCCATCCCCAACCTGCAAGCGGCAGGGGTGCTCCTCTATCTGTCGGTGCTCTCTGCCATTGCCTATGCCTTGTGGGGAGTGCTGCTCAAGCACAACCCCATCTCCAAGGTCAGCATTTACAGCTTTATGATTCCGGTGTTCGGGGTTCTGCTCTCCAACCTGATGCTCACCGAGCAAAGCAATGTTTCTCCCCTGAATCTGGTGGTTACATTGATACTGGTTTCCACAGGTATCATCATGCTGAACTACAAGAAAGAAAGTTAAAAAAAGACCGCAGAAAATTCTGCGGTCTTTTTTTGGGAAAAGTATGGCTTTTTTCAAGAAACCGTGTTATACTATAATGTTGAGAGAGGAGGGTTCCTATGGCAGAGCGAAAACAGGTAGAAATTTTTACCGACGGTGCCTGCAGCGGCAATCCCGGGCCGGGCGGCTATGGCGTGATTTTGCGGTATAAGCAGCACGAACGGGAGATTTCCGGCGGGGAGGCAAATACCACCAACAACCGGATGGAGCTGTCTGCGGTCATTGCAGGGCTGGAAGCCTTGACCGAGCCTTGTCGGGTAACCCTTTACAGCGATTCCAAATATTTTGTGGATGCCATCGAGCAGGGCTGGGCAGAAAAATGGAAAGCCAACGGCTGGATGCGCACCAACAAGGATAAGGCGCTGAACCCCGATTTGTGGGAAAAGATTCTTGGACTTCTCAAACAACACGAAGTCACCCTCGTCTGGGTGAAAGGACACGCGGGACATCCCGAAAATGAGCGTTGTGACAAGCTTGCAGTCAAAGAATCGCAAAAGTATAAATAATCAATTACAGAAGATCTACTTTTCATAGATTTGGCTCTGTAAGGAAAGGTAGGAAAACCAATGGAAAAACGTATTTACGTAGACAATGCGGCAACCACCAAGACGGACAGTCGGGTACTGGAGGCAATGCTTCCTTATTTCTCCGAAGTATATGGAAACCCGTCCAGCATTTACGCTGAGGGCCGTGCCGCAAAAGCCGCAGTAGAAACTGCAAGAGCGCAGGTGGCAACTGCCATCGGTGCCGAGGCAGGAGAGATTTACTTCACCGGCTCCGGCAGTGAGGCGGACAACTGGGCAATCCGTTCTGCCGCAAAATCCCTCAAAGACAAGGGCAACCACATCATCACCACGGCGGTGGAGCATCACGCAGTTTTGCACACCTGCCAAAGCTTAGAAAAAGAGGGCTTTGAGGTGACCTATCTGCCGGTGGATGCGTTCGGCAGAGTTTCGGTGGAGGCAGTCAAGAATGCCATCAAGGACACCACCATCTTGATCACGGTGATGTTTGCCAACAATGAAATCGGGACCTTGATGCCCATCGCTGAGATCGGGGCACTCGCCAAGGAAAAGGGCATCCTCTTCCACACCGATGCGGTACAGGCAATCGGGATGGTTCCCATCAACGTGAAAGAAATGCATATCGATATGCTGTCCCTGACCGGTCACAAATTCCACGGTCCCAAAGGCAGCGGCGCCCTCTATGTACGCAAAGGGGTCAAGCTGACCTCCTTCATCACCGGCGGCGCACAGGAGAAAAACCGCAGAGCGGGAACCGAGAATGTGGCAGGCATTGTGGGACTTGGCAAAGCCATCGAGCTTGCAACCGAGGATATCCCCAAAAAGGCGGCATATCTCACCAAACTGCGGGACACCTATATCCGGAAGATGCTGGACACGGTTCCCTATGCACAACTCAACGGGCATCCGGAAGAGAGACTTCCCGGAAACGCCAACATCTCCTTCTCCTTTATCGAGGGTGAGGGGTTGCTGTTGTTTTTGGATATGAAGGGCATCTCCGCATCCAGCGGCAGTGCTTGTACCTCCGGGTCTTTGGACCCCTCTCATGTGCTCCTTGCCATTGGCAGAAAGCACGAAGAAGCCCACGGTTCTCTGCGGGTAAGCTTTGATACCGAAAACACCTTGGAGGATGTGGATACCATCGTTACTGCGGTGGCAGAGATTGTAGAGAGATTGCGGAGTATGTCCCCGCTTTATGAAACCTTTTTGAAAGAACAAAAGTAAAGGAGTGTCTTTATGTATAGCGAAAAAGTAATGGATCATTTCAGCAACCCCAGAAATGCAGGGGAAATCGAAAATGCCAATGCAGTGGGCGAGGTAGGAAATCCCCAATGCGGCGATATTATGAAGATTTATATGAAAATCAATGAAGATACCAACATCATTGAGGATGTCAAGTTCAAGACCTTTGGCTGCGGCGCGGCGATTGCTACCAGTTCTATGGCAACCGAGCTGGTCAAGGGCAAGAGTGTGGAAGAGGCAATGCAGATGACCAACAAAGCGGTGGTTGAGGCATTGGACGGACTTCCCCCTGTGAAGCTCCATTGTTCGGTGCTTGCAGAAGAGGCGGTGCAGTCTGCCATCTTCAATTATTATGAAAATCGGGGTATGACTCCGCCGGATGGACTCAAGTGCAGCGGTTGTTGCGGCAGCTGTCATCACCATCATCACGAAGAGGAAGCATAAATGAAGGAAAAAGTTGTGATTGGGATGTCCGGCGGCGTGGACAGCAGTGTTGCGGCGGCGGTACTCCAGGAGCAAGGCTATGATGTGATTGGCGTCACTATGCACCTCTGGGACGGAGAGGACAGCCATATTTCCTCTGCAGCAGAGGATGCCAAAAAAGTGGCGGACTTTCTGAAAATCCCTCATTATGTGCTAGATTTTCGGGACGCCTTTTCCCAGTATGTGGTGGACTATTTCTCCGCAGAATACTTAAGCGGCAGAACCCCCAACCCTTGCATTGCCTGTAACCGGTTTTTGAAGTTTGATGCCATGCTTCAGGCGGCAAAGGAACTGGGGGCAGACAAGATTGCCACCGGTCACTACGCCAAGGTCATCAAGGACGAAACCACCGGCAGGTATCTGCTTTATCGGGCGTCCTCTTGGGAAAAAGACCAGACCTACGTCCTGTATCACCTGACACAGGAACAGCTTTCCCATACCCTGATGCCCTTAGGAGACTTTGCGGACAAGGATGCGGTGCGTGCCAAGGCAGAGGCGTTAAACCTCCCCACCGCCCACAAGCCGGACAGTATGGAGATTTGCTTTATCCCCGACAAGGACTATGCCTCCTTTTTGAAACAGCGGGTAGAAAACCTCCCGCCCGAGGGGGAGTTTGTGGATATCCACGGCAATGTACTGGGCACCCACAAGGGACTGGTGCACTATACCATCGGTCAACGAAAGGGTCTGGGCATCGCCTTTGGCAAACCCATGTTTGTGCTCCGGATTGACCCAAAGAACAATCAAATCGTATTGGGAGAAAAGGGGACGGAATTTGCGCCGTCACTCACGGCAGAAAACCCCAACTTTATTCCCTTTGAAACTCTGTTGGAACCGATGGTTGCCGACATCAAGGTGCGTTACAGCGCCAAGCCCGCACGGGGAACGGTGATTCCCTGCGCAGATGGCGTGCGGGTGGAATTTGACACCCCCCAGCGGGCAATCACCCCCGGACAGGCTGTGGTATTCTATCAGCCGGACGGAGATTTGGTGTTGGGCGGTGCCACCATTTGCAGATAGCAAAGGAGCAGTTATGAATTTTCAAGAAATCAGAGAACGGATTCTTGCCAAGCAATACCCTCGGTTGAACAACCGCCAGAAAGAGGCGGTGCTTCGGACCGAGGGCCCATTGTTGGTGCTTGCGGGCGCAGGCAGCGGCAAGACCACCGTCATTGTACATAAAATTGCCCACCTGATTCAGTACGGGGCATACAAAGATTTGCATATCCCCCAAGAGGATTTGGAAATCCTGTCTTGGTATGCAGACGGAGAGATTGACGAGCTGCCGCCCCATCTGGAGCATTATCTGGTGGGGGATGTGGCAGAGCCGTGGCAGATTCTTGCCATCACCTTTACCAACAAGGCGGCAGGCGAGCTAAAGCAACGACTGATTGCAAAACTGGGAGAGGGCGGCGGCGACATTGCCGCAGGTACCTTCCATTCTATGTGTGTGCGTTTTCTGCGTCGGGATGCGGAGAAAATCGGGTACGAAAAGAATTTTACCATCTATGACAGTGCCGACCAGCAGACCTTGATGAAGGAATGCATCAAGGAACTTGAGGTGGATGACAAAAAGTATCCGCCCAGAGCGGTGCTCTCTGCCATCAGTCAGGCAAAGGACAAGCTGGTTGACCCTGCCACTTACACCTCCCAGACCCACGGTGACTTTTATTATTCCACCGTTGCCCGCCTGTATGAGGCGTATCAGCGGAAACTGAAAAAGAACAACGCCATGGACTTTGATGATTTGATTGGCAACACGGTACGGCTTTTGGAAGAATGTCCCGAGGTTCTGCGCTATTATCAAAAGAAGTTCCGCTATATTCTGGTAGACGAGTATCAGGACACCAACCATGCCCAGTACCGTCTGGTCAGCCTTTTGGCACAGGCACACCAAAACCTGTGCGTGGTAGGCGATGATGACCAGAGCATCTATAAATTCCGTGGTGCAGACATTCAGAACATCCTTGGCTTTGAAAAGGAGTTCAAGTCCTGTCAGGTCATCAAATTGGAAGAGAATTATCGCTCCACCCAGACCATCTTAGACGCCGCCAATGCGGTGATTAAGCATAATGCGGGCAGAAAGGGCAAGGAGCTCTGGACCGCCCAAGGCAAAGGGGAAAAGATTGAACTTTACACCGCCCTCAACGAACACGCCGAGGCGTACCATATTGCCGATGCCATTCGGGAGCGGGGCGGAAACCTCAATGATGTGGTGATTCTGTATCGGATGAATGCCATGTCCCGTATCGTGGAGGATGCCCTTTTGAAATCGGCAATCCCCTACAAGGTATTGGGCGGGTTGCGATTCTATGACCGCAAGGAGATTAAGGATTTGACCTCCTATCTGCGGCTGATTCAGAACCACGGCGACGATGTGGCACTTCTTAGAGTAATCAACGAACCCAAGCGGGGCATCGGCGCGACCACCGTGACCAAGATTCAGGCAATCGCCGCCGAGGAGGGCGTAACCCTGTTTGCAATCTGCCAAAAGGCAGATTCCTGTGACGGCATTTCTGCTGCCACAGCAGAAAAAATCAAAGGCTTTGCGGCACTCATTGCCGACCTGCGCAAGGAGCTTGACGAGGAAATGGGCTTGGAGCTCTTTGTCAAGACGGTGATGGAACGAACCGGAATGATTGCGGCCTTGAAAAAAGAAAAAACGGTAGAAAACCAGACCAGACTGGAGAACTTGGACGAATTTATCTCGATGATTCAGGAGGCGGTAGAGAAGGATGCCGCCGTAACTCTGGAACAGATTCTGGAAGATATTTCGCTGATTTCGGATATTGATAATTATGACGAGGCACAGGAAACCGTCACCCTGATGACGTTGCACAGCGCCAAGGGGTTGGAGTTTCCCATTGTGTTCCTTGTAGGGATGGAAGAAGGCGTATTCCCCGGAATGCGGTCCTTTGGTGACGAAGAAGAGATTGAAGAAGAACGCCGCCTCTGCTATGTGGGTATCACCCGTGCCAAGGAGCGGTTGTATCTCACCCGTGCTAAGAGCCGGACTTTGTTCGGGTCCACCAAATACAATCC
>JAZNKC010000053.1:0-2463 GCA_045578365.1 Ructibacterium sp. | reverse complement strand
TCTCTTGGCATAAAAATTCCCCCTATGGTTTTATTTTACCATAGGGGGTGCCTTTTTTCTATTGTCCGTTTTTACTGGTTCGGTTCATTTTGGGGATATTTTTTAATCACAGATTTTCCAGAATGCTGCGCTGTATGGTGGCAATTCACTGCCTCCACCGAAATCGTGGGTGTTTCCGGTGAGCAGATCCACGGCACGCCCTGCGTTGGCGTTAAAATGCGCCATATAGGGGACAGAATCCGCATTGATTGCAACCAAGATGCGTTCGCCCTGATAGCTTCTCTCAAAGATGACCTGCCGATTGGTTAAATGAATTTGATGAAAATCTCCATGGCAGAGGGCAGGGGTTTCCCGATGGATACGGGCAAGGGTTGCAATGTGACGGGTCAGCTCGTTCTCTACGGGCTTTTCAAAGCAGGGGCGAAGCACCTCGTCCGAGTGTGCCTCCTTGACGCCCTCTGCGCCCCATTCGCTGCCGTAATAGATGCAAGGAATTCCAGGCATACCAAACAAGAGTGCATAGATAAGAGGCAGATGATTCTTGTCGGTTAGCTGACTGGCAATGCGGGTAACATCGTGGTTATCCACAAAGCAGAAGAGATGTTTCCCTTTATAGAGTGTCCAATGCTCCGGACCGAACTGACGGAGCAGAGAATGGGTGATTTCAAACAGATTCATACAGTTAAAGCTGGAAAACAATCCTTTGTAGCATTCGTAATTGGTGCAGCTATGTAGCATATCCTCTGCAACAAACTGGTTATAGTCGCCGTGCAAAAGCTCACCCACCAAAAAGAAGTCCGGCTTGAGGGTATCACAAAACCGGCGTAACTGCCGTAAAAAGTCCTGACTTAAGCAATAGGCAACATCCAGCCGCAGACCGTCAATGTCAAATTGCTCCACCCAGTCCTGAATGCAGGAGAAGAGGTGGGCAACCACTTCGGGGTTGTTGAGGTTCAGCTTGACCAACTCGTAATGCCCTTCCCAACCTTCGTACCAGAACCCGTCCTGATAACAGCTATCCCCGTCAAAATGGATGTAAAACCAGTCCTTGTAAGGAGAATCCCATTTCTTTTGGAGCACATCCTGAAAGGCCCAAAAACCACGTCCAACGTGATTGAACACCCCGTCAAGGACGATACGGATGCCTTTTTGGTGGAGGGCATCACAAACAAAACGGAAATCCTCTGCTGTGCCAAGGCGATTATCAATTTGACGGAAGTCACGGGTGTCATAGCCGTGGGAATCCGATAAAAAGATTGGGGAAAGGTACACGGCGTTGGCACCGCTTTTTTGGATATGTTCTGCCCAGTCGGCAAGCTTGCGGATGCGGTGGGCGGGAAGGTTGTCATTCTGATAGGGTGCACCGCAGAACCCGATGGGATAAATTTGATAAAAAACACTTTCATAAGCCCACATAGTAGGTCACCTCCAAGATTGTATAAAGACAGTATACACGAAGGAAAGGCCTTTGTCAAAGAAAAACAAGCACCGGAAAATATTCCCTACATAAAATGGCATAGAGGAGGGATGGAGGATGATGCTTTGGAGAAGACGGCTACACTATCGGTTTCGTTATAAAAAGCAAAAAGGCAATCGTATAAAACACCGTCGCAAGCTCCGGTGCATCATCGCTGGAGTACTGGTAGTGTGTTTGGGATTTTTGTTTTTTCGTGTTGAGGCAAGAATCGGCGCGCTTTCCCAACAGGCGGCAGTTTCCAAACTCAATGGCGTGATTACTAAGGATGTGAATCGTGTGGCGGCAACGCTCCTTTCGGACCCCAAAATGCAATCAATGATCGAAGAACGGACCGATGAGGCGGGGGCGGTTTTGTCGGTTAATATGAACTCCCTTGTGGTGAATCAATTCAAGTCAGCACTTGCCATTCAGGTGCAGGAATGTCTGGATGTATTAGATGTGATTGAAACCACCGTGCCCATTGGAATGTTGATTTCGGACACCATTATGACCGGTGTGGGAATTCGGGTACCGATCAAGGTATTTGGAACCAATGAAATTATTGTGGAGATGGAGGATAGCTTTGCCTCGGCAGGCATCAACCAGACCAAATACAGCCTTTCTGTCAAGGTTACTGTTCCGGCACGAATCGCAGGGGTATTCCGGTATGAGGATACCCGGGTGGTAACAGAGATTCCCTTGGTAGAAACTATTCTGGTAGGAGAGGTGCCCAAAGCGTATCTTGCACATTGACATTTTGTGAGAAGTGTGCTATACTCAATACCGTTGTGCGGATGTGGCGGAATTGGCAGACGCGCCAGATTTAGGTTCTGGTGGCAAAACCGTGCAGGTTCAAGTCCTGTCATCCGCACCAAAAACGGCGAGATTCTTAGGAATCTTGCCGTTTTTACGTTACGGGTAAAGGAGAGACGGGCGCCTCGAAAACAATTGACAAAACATTTTGACAATGATATAATAAAAATCACTATGGAATATATGAATTTTAG
>JAZNKC010000052.1:0-19595 GCA_045578365.1 Ructibacterium sp. | reverse complement strand
GGACATACTTCCGCCCTGAGAAACAACAAACCAGATACCGCCGATTTTTGCATCGGATGCGTTTTCATCGCTAACAGGAACATTCTTTGCCACGCACACACCGTCTAAGTAAACGGACTTGGTCCAAGTATTGGTGTTCATCATCAGCTTGACTGCGTGCCAGTTGTTGTCCAAATTTTCGACATGCTTGTATGTATTGGTTCCGGTCATATAACCAAAACTCATATTCTCATTGAAGTATACTTCGGTGCCATAAACCTTGGTTGCATACTGACGATCTTTCACTTCCAGTTTCCCACCGCCGGATTTCATCTTAAATTCAAAAACAACAATGCCGTCGGTAATGAGTGCATCTATGTTACCGGGTCCTTTTACACCATTGTCAAACGAAGACCGGGTCGCAAACTGCCATCCCATCGTGGTTCCCGATGCCAGCTCGGTTGCCTTGACAGCCTTGCCGTCGATGGTTTCGTTCACGATTTCCCCAGCCTTGATATCCCAGAAGCGTTTGCCGTGGGGTACATAGGTTTGGCCGCCTTCTACGAATGCGGTGGTAAAGTCACAGGATGCCAGTACCACAGATTCCATTGCGGTTACATAGGTGGTTTCGGATACCAAAGCAGTTCCGTCTGTTTTATGTACCAATGCAATCAATTCTGCAGAGCCTTCTTCGGTAGGAATCCACTCAGCAACCCAAGCATTACGCGCTGCATCATAAACGCCGTCACCGGTGCGGACACCGTTGGCAAAAACCTCCACAGAAGAAACACCCTCTGCAGTACCGGGAATCACAACCTCGGTCACCTGACCGATTTCCAATACCGCACCGGATTCCGGAGCAGTAATCACCGCCTGAGGGAGCGCCTCTTTGCGAATCTCCATATTCTGGAAGGATACATTAAAGCCAGAGCTTGCACGATTGTTGACACAGTTGAAAATCACCCCGTCAACGCTATCGAGCATTCCGTCATAAAGGCTCAGACCGCCACGCAGGAGCACGCCATCCTGGTAAATACTATAGGATTTTGCATTCATATCGAACATAACAGAATAGCTGTGCCAATCATCTGCGGCATAACAATCACGCCATATTCCATCCTGGGGAATATGAATCTTTCCGTTCTGCAGGGTAAACAATCTTTCATAAGCACCGTCGCTATTACGATGGTCAAGGGCAAACTGGGTTCCGTCATTATCCACGCCCATTGCCATAGTAAAGTCGTAAATCATCGCACCCTCGGTCAAGCCAATCCCATTGGTTCCGCGCGGAGAAATGCCAAAAGAGGGAACGCCGCTAAGCATAGCGGAATTCGCAGAATAGCTCACCACCGAGCCACCGAAGTGGGCATAGTGGTTGTCGGTATTGCCCACAGGGCTATTGGCAGAAAAACTCCATACACTTTTTACTTCGGTCTTACCTACAAAAACAGGGATAGCATCGGTTTGTCCGTTTGCCGTTGCGGTAATGGTAGCAGCCCCAACGATACTTGGCGTCCAAGAAAAATCCCAAGCATTTGCCGCTGCATTTGCCACGCCATCCAAAGTGGTTTCTCCCACAGTAACCGTAGGCATAGCAGGTGCCTTGACACGAACAACCACCGGTTCTTCGTATTCCAAAAAGCCTCCCTGCTGCGGCGAGAGGATGGTTACCCCCGTTTCTTCTGCAAAGCTGAGCATAGGGATTCCTGTAAGAAACAGGCAAATCGTAATCACCAAACTCCATATTCTCAAAGATGAACGCAATATCATTGGCATAAGTTTCCCCTTTCTGTTTGTTTCATCAAAATCATCAATCTGTTTCCGTTTTGTAATTATTTTTTGTTAAAAAAGTAACACGTGTGGATAAAATTCCACAATGACACACAGTAATATTTAATCAAAATACACAGGAATAGACAATGGAAATTCTGCTTTTTTGTATTATTTGCTTTTTTTTCGTAACAGAAGAACCCTCCTTCTTTTTCTCGTTTATAAACAAGGCTTAAACCCGCATAAACCCGTGGTTTTTTGCATTTTTCCAAATCAAAAAAGTGCCCGTTTTTCGCGGACACTTTCTGAAATTTCCAATTTTTAAGGTAGAATTCTCGTTGATTTTCCTGTTTTTTTCAGTTGGAGGAAGATTTTCCGTATCAAATCCAGAGGGATAATGGTCAAGGCAAGAACCAGCGGAAGCACCCATTCTTTGAGGGAAAGACCTGCGGTACGCAGGATATTTCCACCATAATAAGTCATCAGGATTTGCGCCATCGCAATGCCGCTCATTACGGTGATGAACTGCTTATTGAGGGACAGGTTTTCCAGCAAATCTATCCCGTCCGTACGGGTGTTGAATGCGTTGAAAATACAAGTAAAGATAAAAAAGGTGAAATAACCGGTATAGAAGAAAATATCCCCTTCTCCCTGCCGGAACCATTCCCGAATAGACGGAAGGATGAAAAACAACAGACTGAGGCTGCAGATATAAAGTCCGTTCACAATCACCGAACTCCACATTTCTCTGTCCAGTATCGGATCCTCTCTGCGCTTGGGTTTTTCCCGCAGATACGCCCCCATTGCCGGCTCAGAGCCAAAGGCAATCGCCGCCAGACTGTCTATCATCAGGTTGGTCCAAATCATTTGCGAAATATCCAATGGCTTTTCCACGCCTACGATGGGGCCAAGAATAGAAACCGTCACCGCCGCCACATTGATGGTCAGCTGAAAACGGATGAATTTTTTGATGCTGTGAAAGATGGTTCTGCCGTACAGTACCGCATTGCGGATAGAGAACACATTGTCATCCAGAATCACAATATCCCCCGCCTCCTTTGCCACCTCGCTGCCCGAGCCCATGGCAAAACCTACGTCGGCACGTTTCAGCGCTGCGGCATCGTTGACCCCGTCGCCGGTCATTCCCACCACCAAATCCAGTTCCTGTGCAACCACCACCAGACGGCTTTTGTCGGTGGGAAGTGCACGGGCAATCACCCGAATCCGAGGCAACAGTTCCTTCAACCGTGCATCGCTTAATTTTCCAAGCTCCTGAGAGGTCAATACCATTGCATCCTCCTGTTCCAAAAGCCCCGCTTCTTTGGCAACCGCAACGGCGGTTTCCCTCCGGTCACCGGTCACCATCACCGTCTGGATTCCCGCTCCGCGAATCTCTCTCAGGGCACGCCTTGCCTCCGGCCGCACATCATCCCGAATCGCCATAATCCCTAAAAACGTCATATCGCTCGGGATGGATTCTCCCCGAAGAGGGGCATCGCTGACCGCCAAAGCAAGCAATCGCACCGAGCGGGATGCCAGTTTTGCAAGGGTTTTCTCCAGCCTTTCCTTTCCTGTAAAGGCAACCACCTTGCCATTCTTGTCATAACATTGTCTGCACGCATTCAAAATGCGCTCCGGTGCGCCTTTTACCAAGGTACAGGGCTGTTCCCCGCCAATCTGAGCAGCAGAAAACTTGTTTTCAGACTTAAAAGGTATCTGCCGGATGACAGGCGGTCGGTCTTTCCGGCTCTTCACAAAAGTAAGGAGTGCTTTTTCGGTTGCATTGCCGCCAATGATTTTTCTGCCCGATAAGTATGCCGATGTATTGGCGGTTACCGAAAGCTCCACCATCTGCTGCAAAAAATCGGGGATGGCAGAAAATTTTGCATATTCCTCGGCAGAACCGTCCAAAAACTGTATAACCTCCGGTTTTCCCTTGGTGATGGTTCCTGTTTTGTCCAGAAACAAAATGTTCAGGCTGCCCGCGGTTTCGATGCCGATGAGTTTTCGCACCAGCACTTTGGACTTGAGCATTTTTTTCATATTGAGGGAGCACACAATAGCAATCATCAAGGGAAGCCCCTCCGGTACCGCCACTACAATCACAATGATTCCCATAATCACCGAGCTGACCAAATCAGAAAACACCTGTCCGGTATCTGCAAAATACCGGGCAATCCATGCCGGATTCCATTGCTGTGCCAGTACCGCATTTTCAAAAAAACTGATGATTACCAAAAGCACTGCACCCAAATACCCGAAACGGCTGATACTCTTTGCCAACTTCCCCAATTTTAACGAAAGCGGACTTTCCCGCACTACGGTCTGGGTTTCTGCGGTGAGCTTTCCATAGACGGTGGCATCCCCCACAGTGGTCAGCTGCATCACACATTCTCCGGAGCATACCACACTCCCCCGATAAAGGGTATGCGGATTCCAAAAATCTCCTGCATCTCCCTCCATCTGCTCTGTGCCATGCTTTTTCACTTCCTTACTCTCACCGCTCAAAGAGGATTGGTCCACCATCACATTGCCCGATAGCACCCATCCGTCTGCCGGCACCATATCTCCCCCTTGAAGGAGTACCACATCCCCTACCACAAGCTCGCCGATCGGGAGTTCTGCGAGAGTTCCGTCCCGATAGACCTTGCAATCAATCCGTCCCGCCTCATCCTGTAGCTTTTGGAATGTGTTTTCGTTGTTGTGTTCCGAAAGAGAACTGACAAAGGTAGATAACAGCACCGAAATCAAAATCCCCGCACACTCGTGCCAATCCACCTTTCCGAAAAAGGTAAACACAATATTGATACCCAAAGCAATCAGCAAAACCATAATGATCGGGTCATCATATTGTCCCCAATAGGTTTGCCAAAAGGTCCGTCTTTGTTTGGGGGTTAGCTGATTTTTCCCGTGAACCTTACTGGATTGTTCTGCTTCTTTTTGACTGAGTCCTTGATAGCTCCGCATCGCTGCACCTCCATATATATCCCTATGCGGACAAGATGGCATTTATGCGCACCGAAGCGGCATTATCGCATAAAATATAGCAGAGTTTTTTTCAGGAGGCGTTGTTGTGATTGGGTTATTTCTTCTGGCTTTTTCCCTCAGCATCGATGCGCTTGGTGCTGGATTTACTTATGGACTGAAACGAATACGGATCCCCCTCCTTTCCCGCTTGCTTTTCTGTCTGGTTTCGGTATGCTGCTCTTTTCTGGCAGCAACGATTGGGAATCTGCTTTGTGTCATTCTTCCTTTCTGGGTTGGAAACCTCATCAGCATCCTGATTCTGTGCTTTCTGGGAATGCGAATGCTTGCCGCCTCGTTCAAGGAGTGGCAGCACCCCAAAGCCATTCCTGACCCTCCGGCAGCACAGGGGCATTGGGTTTGGAATGCTTTGGGTTTTACCATTACCATCGTCCGTCATCCCTTAAAAGGTGACTGGGATAAATCCTCGGTGATTGACCCTTTGGAGGCGGTGTTCCTCGGTTTTGCGCTTTCCTTGGATGCGTTTGGAGCAGGCATCGGCTACGGTCTTTACGGAAAGGCTTTGGCACTTGCGCTGCCGGTTGGTCTTTTCCAGTTTTTGTTTCTGACCTTGGGACAGCTATCCGGAATCCGGCTTAACCAAAAGACCGAGCGTTTTGATGCCCTCCTCTCTTTTCTTCCGGGAATCTTGTTACTGCTCCTTGCGCTGATGCGGTTATTCTAAAAAAGGCATCTTTCTTTCGAAAGATGCCTTTTCTTAGGAACGGTTATCCCGAATCCATTTTATCAATGAAAAAATCAGAAAAACAATCAGATTTACCACCACAATGCTGGCGCCGGTGGGGGTGGAATAAACAAAGGAACACAAAATCCCCGCAAATACACAAACAAGGGCAATCACGATTGCGCAAACCATCACACTGCGAAAGCTTTTGCAAAGGCGCATTGCGGTAAGGGCAGGGAAAATAATCAGGCTGGAAATCAAAAGGGAGCCCATCATCCGCATTCCCAATACAATGGTAACCGCAGTCAAAAATGCTAGAAGCATATTATAGGTTCCGGCTTTGGTCCCCGTTGCTTTGGCAAAGTTTTCGTCAAAGGTGACTGCAAAAATCCGGTGATAAAAGAACACGAATAAAATCAGCACCACCGCAGAAAGCAGAACACTCAGCCAGACATCCTCCTGACTCATAGCAAGGATACTGCCAAAGAGATAGTTATGAATATCGGTATTCATTCCGGTTGTTTTGGAGGCAACCAAAATTCCCAACGCCAACGCTCCGGTAGAAATCATGGCAATTGCCGCATCTCCGCGGATTTTACTGTTATCGCTGATACGCAAAAGCAAAAATGCCGCCAGAACCACCACAGGGATGGTAAATTCCATAGGTGCCCACTGCATTGCCGTTGCCACCGCAAGGGCGCCAAAGCCCACATGGGAAAGTCCGTCCCCAATCATTGCATAGCGTTTGAGCACCAGACTTACCCCCAACAGGGAGGCACAAAGGGCAACCAGACTGCCGACCAGCATTGCCCGCAGAATAAAGGTATAGGAAAACATTTGCGCAAGATTCTCAATCATGACGATGCCCTCCTATGTACTGCTTGCCGTAACTGCTGCTTAAATACTCTCCGGTAGAGCCAAAAAAGTAGCCATCCTCCCGAAGATGCAGAATGTGCTTGGAATACTTGACCGCACAATGGGTATCATGGGTAACCATAATCACCGCAATTCCCGATTCCCGATTCAGTCGTTGAATCAGGGAGAAAAACTCGGTGGTCATATTGGGATCAAGTCCGGTGGTAGGCTCGTCCAGTACCAGTACCCGTTGGGCAGATCCCAACGCCCGTGCCAGAAGCACACGTTGCTGCTGACCTCCGGAAAGCTCCCGATAACATTTTTGTTTCAAGTCCGCGATGCCAAGCATTTTAAGAATTTCTTCTGCCCGATGCTTGTCCGCCTTGGTATAAAAGGGGGTAAAGCCCTTTTGGTTGAGGAATCCGGAAAGGACTACCTCCCATACCGATGCGGGAAAATCTTTCTGCTGCGGTGACTGCTGTGCCAGATAGCCAATCTGGTTGGGCAAAAGCCCCTCTCCCCGAAGAATTTCTCCACCGCTTGGCCGTTTCAGTCCAAGCAGGGCACGCATCAAGGTGGTTTTTCCGGTTCCGTTGTCCCCGATGATACAAAGGTAATCTCTGTCACAGACAGAAAAACTCAAATCCGAAACAGCCACAAGTCCTTCATAACCCAAGGTCAGGTTTTTACATTCCAGCAAGCTCATCGGTCAACGCCTCCTTTAAGTGTTCTTTGTTTTGTTCCATCAGCTTAAGGTAGCTGACCCCCTCCTCCATTTCCTCCGGCGAAACATTGTGGCAGGAATGGAACAGGAGTGGTTTGGCGCCGGTTTCCTCGGCAATGGTGTTTGCAATCTTTTGATTGCTGAATTCGATGTAAAAGAGAACGGGAATCCGTTCCTCCCGCACCGCATCAATCAGGTATGCCACCGTCTTGGCACCCGGCTCGGATGCTGCGCTGCAGCCCGGAAAGGCGGCACGGTAGG
Organism: Ructibacterium sp.; assembly: GCA_045578365.1. GTDB lineage: Bacteria > Bacillota > Clostridia > Monoglobales > Monoglobaceae > Ructibacterium. Next base: position 12,297 of record JAZNKC010000052.1, on the reverse strand, counting down.
ACAACCCGTATTCCTCTGCAAAATAGCGGAAAGGAAACCGGTCCCCGAAAATCAGCCTGTCCCGTACACCATTTTCCACAATCTCGGTAAACGCTTGATCTAATTTCCCAAGCTTGTCTAAGTAACCGTCCAGATTAGACTGATAATACCCCCCGTTTTCAGGGTCAATGGTTTTCATTGCCTCGGCAATGCTTTGGGTAATCTTCATTGCGTTTTTGGGAGAGGTCCAGATATGTTCGTCATATTCGTGAGAATGCTCCTCTTCCTCGTGATGGTGTGCCCCTTGCATCCCCTCCACCGATTCTTCGGTCAGGACATCTACTGCGTCCATCATCTTGAGAATCCGCACCTTGGAGGTGTCGATGGTAGCAAGCAGTTCATCCACCCAAGTGTCGGATTCTCCTCCGTTGTAGATAAACAAATCGCAGGATTCTATCAAGAGGATATCCGCCGGAGATGGCTCATAAGAATGGCTTTCGGTTCCGGGTTTTAGCAGAAGGGTAATTTCCGCCTTATCCCCCGCAACTTCCCGGGCAAAATCATAGGGTGGAAAGAGGGTGGTCACAACTCTTGGTTTTTCCGTATTCTTAACAGGACTTTGGCATCCTGCAAGGAAAAACATTCCCATCAGGCAGCAAAGTATGATCGCATACTTCCAAAATTTGTTCATTCTCTCCACTCCTTTCCAAACAAAAACCGCCACCTTCGGGGCAGCGGTTTGGTTTCCTAACCAACGTGCTTTTCGGCAATTTCCTCCGCTACACGATAGGTAAACTGAGGCTTGGTGCGTTTGTTCACGCAACCCTCCGTAATCAAAACTTTTTCTATGGTGGGATCTGAGGGGATTTCATACATAATATCCAGCATAATATCCTCTACAATGGTACGCAATCCTCTTGCACCGGTTTCCCGCTCCATTGCCAGATGTGCAATGGCAGTAATGGCACGCTCGTCAAATTCCAACTTCACGCCATCCATATCAAACAACGCCGCATACTGCTTGAGCAATGCGTTTTTCGGTTCCTTGAGGATGGATTTCAGTGCTTCCTCGTTCAAGGAATCCAGCGCCGTGATAATCGGCAGACGGCCAATCAACTCCGGAATCATACCAAACTTCATCAAATCCTCCGGCAAAAGCTCTTTCAGGATTTCGCCGCGGTTTTTCTCTTTTTTGCTCTCTACTTTGGCACCAAAACCCAAGGTCTTGTTGCTGGTACGACTTTCGATGATTTTGTCGATACCCTCAAAGGCACCGCCGCAGATAAACAGAATGTTGGTGGTATCAATCTGGATAAAGTCCTGATGGGGATGCTTTCTTCCTCCGTTGGGAGGCACCGATGCCACCGTTCCTTCCAGAATCTTTAACAAGGTCTGCTGTACGCCCTCGCCGCTGACGTCCCGTGTAATGGACGGGTTTTCCGACTTGCGGGAGATTTTATCCACCTCATCGATGTAGATGATTCCCTTTTGCGCCAGTTCAATGTCATAATCTGCCGCTTGAATCAGCTTGAGCAGGATGTTCTCCACATCCTCACCCACATAGCCTGCCTCGGTCAAAGAGGTGGCATCTGCAATCACAAAAGGCACGTTCAGCTTTTTTGCCAAGGTCTGGGCAAGGAAGGTCTTGCCGCAACCGGTCGGTCCAATCATCAGGATATTGCTCTTTTGCAGCTCTACCTCCTGATGCACCGCATCGCTCTGAATTCTCTTATAGTGATTATAAATCGCAACAGAGAGTGCTTTTTTCGCCCGCTCCTGACCGATGATATATTCATCCAGAAAGGCGTGGATTTCCTTAGGCTTGGGAACATCCTCCATAGAGATTTCTACCTCACCGTGGGGAAAATCCTCGTGAAAAAGCTCCACGCAAAGAGAAACACACTCGTTGCAGATATAGGCATTGGGTCCCTCAATCAGGCGCTGCACCTGATCCTCGGTCTTTCCGCAAAAAGAACAACGGCAAACCATATTGCCATCGATTTTATTCGGCATACTACTCTCCCCTATCTATTGCTGACAATCTTGTCAATCAAGCCATATTCCATCGCCTGTTGTGCGGTCATGAAGTTATCCCGCTCGGTATCCCTTTGGATGGTTTCCAGACTCTGGCCGGTGTTTTTACTGAGAATCTGGTTCAGGTTTTCTTTGATTTTCAGCATCCGGTCTACATGAATCTTCATATCGGTTGCCTGACCTTGGGTTCCGCCAAGGGGCTGATGAATCATAATTTCACTGTTGGGGAGCGCAAAACGCTTGCCCTTGGCACCGGCAGAGAGCAAAAATGCACCCATAGATGCCGCCATACCTACGCAGATGGTAGATACGTCCGCCTTGGTATACTGCATTGTGTCATAAATCGCCATTCCGGCAGTTACAGAGCCGCCGGGACTGTTGATGTAAAGGTTGATGTCCTTATCCGGATCCTCGCTATCCAAAAACAAGAGCTGGGCAATCACCAGACTTGCGGTCACATCATTGACCTCGTCGGACAGGAAAATAATTCTGTCTTTCAAAAGGCGGGAAAAAATGTCATAGGAACGTTCTCCTCTGCCCGTCTGCTCAATTACATAGGGAATCATACTGTTTTTGAAGTTATCCATCATTTCACTCTACCTTTCTGCCCACGAACTCTTGTTTGCGGCGTGGGCGCCGACCACTTGTCTTCCGTAAACCGGAAAAGTGTACAAAAGGTTGACTTGGATAATATATCCAAACCAACCTCATTGTATACCTTATTCACTCAAACTCTTAAGGTTGCTTAAAAACTTGCGTTGTCCACCAGGAACTTCACAGTCTTTTCACCCTTGATGCGTTCCTTGATGTCTTCCTCAGGGATATACTTCTTCACATCCTCAAGCTTCATACCGCTGCTTTCTACGGTCTTCTGATATTCTGCCTCAACCTCAGCATCGGTTGCCTCGATACCCTCAAGGGCACAAACCTTCTCCAGAATCAAAGAGGTCTTGACACGCTTGCCTGCCTCTTCCTTGAACTGCTCCTTGAGCATATCCATGGTGGTACCGGTATAGGTCATATACTGCTGCAAATCCATACCCTGATAACGCATCTGCATATCAAAGTCACGAATCATATTCTGAATCTGGGTTTCAATCATTGCATCAGGAATATCAATCTCGGTTGCATCGCAAACTGCATTGATAACATTTTCCTCGGTTTCGTGCTGTGCACGCTCTTTATTGGCAGCTGCCAGCTTTTCCTTGGTGCTCTTCTGCAGTTCTTCCAAGGTATCAAATTCGCTGACATCCTTTGCAAATTCATCGTCCAGCTCCGGCAGCTCTTTCACTTTGATGCCGTTTACCTTTACCTTGAACATTGCATCCTTGCCTTTGAGATCTTCTGCGTGATATTCCTCAGGGAACTTCACATTCACTTCAACCTCTTCGCCAATCTTTGCGCCAATCAGCTGATCCTCAAAGCCGGGGATAAACTGACCGGAACCGATGGTCAAATCAAAGCCTTCGCCTTTGCCGCCTGCGAATGCAACGCCGTCGCAGAAGCCTTCAAAGTCGATGTTTGCAATATCATCCTTCTGTACTGCACGGTCCTCAACAGAAACCATTCTGGAGTTTCTCTCACGCAGTTTCTCGATTTCAGCATCGACATCCTTTTTCAGGGTGCGGTGGGTAACCTTGGTTGCAGAAATGCCCTTGTAAGTACCCATCTCAAATTCCGGCTTTACAACAACCTTTGCAGTAAAGGTTACGCCGCTATCCTTGGTGATTTCACCCTTCAAATCGATTTCCGGCTGTGCAACAGGATGAATGTCATTTTCGTCAATCGCTTTATCATATGCATCAGGAAGCACAATGTTTATTGCATCTTCATAAAAGATTTCTCTTCCGTAAAACTTCTCAATAATCTGGCGGGGTGCCTTGCCCTTACGGAATCCCTGAATGTTGATTTTGCCAACATTCTTGCGATATGCTTTCTCGACTGCCTTTTCAAATTCCTCGGCAGAAACGGAAAATTCAAAGCTTACTACGTTCTTCTCAACTTTTTCTACTGTACTCATCTACAACATTCCTCTCTACTACTAAAAATCACCAAAATAGTATATCATATTTTTTTCAAAAATGCAAGATTTTTCTTGTGTTTTTTCAGTTTTTTATTTTTGAATCAAAAGTGGCACAAAATTCAGATAATCACAAGCCACCAGACGAAGCTTTACCCCTTGATAAATCCCCTGTGGCGCAAACTTATGTGCCGCCGCGTGCAGGTGCCCGAACAGGCACTCGTCCACCCCGTATTCTGCCATGATATCCAAAAATCCCGACGAAATCTGCTCATCCTCTACCGGCGGGAAATGCATTGCGGTCAGAATCCGTTTGGGTTTCTGTGCTGCTGCCGCCTCTAAGGAGAGCAAAAGCCGTTGCCGCTCCCGTTCATAAATCTTCCGGTCCTCTCCTTCTGATGCAGGGTGCGGAATGGTCCAGCCACGGGTTCCGCAGATTGCGGTATCCTCCCAAAAAAATGCAGTATTTTTGAGAAAATGCAGGGTATCAAAGCCTTGCTCCTTGACAAATCCCTCCATCTTGTTGAGGGTGGTCCACCAGTAATCGTGGTTGCCCCGAAGCAACAGCTTTTGTCCCGGAAGGGACTGAAGATAAGTAAAATCCTTAACGGTTTCTTCCAGATACATTGCCCAGGAAATGTCCCCGGGTATCAACACCAGATCCTCCGGTTTTACCACCCGATGCCAGGCTTCCTCCATCCTTGTTACATAGTTGTCCCAATGGGTGCCAAAAACCTCCATGGGTTTTTCTCCGTTCAAGGAAAGATGTAAATCAGAAATTGCAAAAATTGCCATTTCACCAAATCCTTTGTATAATTCTTGCCGCTGACGGCATACTAAACTTGTATCTTTTTACAGTATCCGCCCGCAGATACCATCAACAAAACTTGTGCGGGCAGAAAGGGAATGGTCTTCAAATGGAAACAAACAACACAATTCCGGGTATTATGTGCAGTGTGCAGCAATGCACATATCACACCGAGGGCAACAAATGCTCTGCCGACAAAATCGAAGTAGGTTCCGGTCAGACCTGTTGCAGCTCTTGTGACACCGAATGTGTCACCTTCAAAGCAAAAGCCTAATGCTCTTAGACAGGATGCAGCCTACGGGATTTCCCGTAGGCTGTCTGTTTGCTTATTTCTTGGCTGTCTTTTTTGTTGCTGTCTTTTTCGTTGCTGTCTTTTTGGCGGGTTCTTCTTTTACTGCCGCTTTTTTGCAGCGTGCATCTACATCCAGAACCTCTTTGACCAGACCGTACATTGTTTCCTTTTCAATGGCACCCTCAAAACGCCGTGCCTTGTCTTTCAGTTCTGCAAGAGATTTGGGAATCTCCATACCGCTCTTTGCCTTGAGCTGTTCTACCAATGCAAAGTCATCCGCATCGGTGTTTTCACCCAGAGCAGAAAGCACATCCTTGTTGAATTTATACGGACTTGCGGTGGAAGCAATCACCGTCTTGGTATTGTCGCCGGTTTCTGCTACATACTGCCGGTACACATCCACAGCAACTGCAGTGTGGGTATCCAGCGTATAGCCGCTTTCGGTAAAGGTCTTCCAGATTTGCACCTTGGTAAAGTAGTCATCACAGCAGCCGCCCCAGAACAGGTCGCTGACCTTTTTCTGCAAAGCCTTGGTCAGTTGATATTTGCCGGATTTCTGCAGTTTTTGCATCATAGTCTTTACCTTTTTGTCATCCCCGTCTGCCAAGTCAAAGAGCAAGCGCTCCAGATTGCTGGAAATCAAAATGTCCATTGAGGGAGAAACTGTGGTATAGAAATCACGGTTCCGATTGTATTCACCGGTACGGATGAAATCAGTCAATACATTGTTGCTGTTGGATGCACAGATAAACTTGTTCACCGGAAGCCCCATTTTGAACGCATAGTATGCCGCCAGAATATTACCGAAGTTTCCGGTGGGCACACAGATGTTAATCTTGTCACCCATAGCAATCTCGCCATCTGCAACCATATCACAGTAAGCAGAGATATAGTACACAATCTGGGGAACCAATCTGCCCCAGTTGATGGAGTTTGCAGAGGACAGCGTGTAGCCTGCCTGTTCCATTTCATCTGCAATCTTGGTATCGGTAAAAATCTTCTTAACGCCATTCTGCGCATCATCGAAGTTGCCAAAGATACCGGAAACAAATACATTGTCCCCCTCTTGGGTCATCATCTGCAGCTTCTGCATATCGCTGACACCGCCGGTAGGATAGAACACACCAATCTTGGTGCCGGGAACATCCTTAAATCCTTCCAATGCCGCTTTTCCGGTATCACCGGAGGTTGCAACCAGAATGACAACATCCTTCTTCTCCCCGGTCTTTTTCATCGAGGTGGTCATAAAGTGCGGAAGAATCTGGAGTGCCATATCCTTAAAGGCACAGGTCGGACCGTGCCAAAGCTCCAAGATATATGCACTGTCATCCAGTTTCACCACCGGAGCCACCTTGTCACTGCCGAACTTTCCGCCGCCGTAAGCACCCTCGGTGCAGGCAGAAATCTCTTTTGCCGTAAAATCGGTCAGGTACTTTTTCAGAACCAGATTGGCTCTTTCAATATAGGACATGGAAACCATCTTCGTGAGCTCTGCCGCAGTCAGGGCAGGAATCTCCTCGGGAACGAACAAGCCTCCGTCCTCGGAAAGTCCCTTTTTGATTGCCTCAGCAGATTTTAATTGCAATTCTGCGTTTCTTGTACTCTTGTAATACATAGTTTCACCAACTTTTTCAGATTTCTTTGTCAAAAACAAAGAGAGTGCAGCAAGTGTGCCACAACTCTCTTTACCTTATCATAAAAACATATCTCCGTCAATATGATTTCTGAAAAAACCGCCGACAAAAATTCTGGCAAACCTTGTAACTATCACCAAAAACGACAATCTTTTTCAAGAAACCCGAAAGAATTACACGATATATTTTTTTACATTTGCGCCTGCCTCAGCAGCCTCTGCGCTAATCATCATTGTGAAAGAAACATTGAACTTTTCTTCCAGCTTCTCCAGGTTTGCAATAAATGCTTCCAGATCAGCCATACTTGCATTGGGCACACTCTTAAATACGCTGTCAATAAAGATGTGGGTTACATCATAATCCTGCGCAATGATGCCGCAGAGCATACCCTCGAACATCTCCATACTACGAACATCAAAGCCCTCAGTATTGACCATTCTCGCCTTTTTGCTGATGTCGTGCATCAGGCGGGTACCCTCTGTGATGCAAACAACATTACCCTTTTCAATCTCGATTGCCGCATTGACTGCCTCAATCAATTTCGGGGTTTTGCCGCTGCCTTTTAATCCAATGTGAATTTTTATCATGATGAGATTCCACCTTTCTTGGTTGAAATTTTTAATCTGTCTTTATCTTATCATAAAATTGAACAAAAAACAATACTTTTTTCTTGTTTTTTTATAAAATTTTCACTTAAAATTTTGGTAAATTTTTCTAAGCGATTAAGAAAGTCTTGCTTCCAGCTCTGCTTTCATATCCTCGTAACCGGGTTTTCCAAGGAGGGCGAACATATTCTTCTTGTAGCTTTCTACGCCCGGCTGGTCAAAGGGATTCACACCCAGCAGATAACCGCTGATGCCGCAAGCCTTTTCAAAGAAGTAAATCAGCTGACCCAAGGTGTATTCATCAAGGCTCTTCAGCTTGATAATCAGGTTGGGAACGCCACCGTCGGTATGGGCAAGCAAGGTGCCCTCATACGCCTTTTTGTTGACAAAATCCATGGTTTTGCCCGCCAGGAAGTTCAGACCATCCACGTTGTCTGCATCTTCTTCAATGACGATATCCTTCTTCGGCTCTTCCACACAGAGTACGGTTTCAAACAAGAGGCGCATACCGTCCTGAATGTACTGACCCATAGAATGGAGGTCTGCAGAGAAGTTTACCCCTGCAGGGAACAGACCTTTGCCATTCTTACCCTCGCTCTCGCCGTAGAGCTGCTTCCACCATTCGGTGAAGTACTGCAGTTCGGGGTCATAGTTGACCATCATCTCAATGGTTTTGCCTTTTCTCAGCAAGATGTTTCTTGCTGCCACATATTGATAACATTCGTTTTCACTCAGGTTTTCGGATGCATAAAGTTCTCTTGCCTCTGCCGCACCTGCCATCAAAAGGTCAATGTCTGCACCGCAAGCTGCAATGGGCAAAAGTCCAACTGCGGTGAGCACTGAGAATCTTCCGCCTACATCATCAGGAACCACAAAGGTTTCATAGCCTTCTTCATCTGCAAGGTTTTTAAGCGCGCCCCGCGCCTTGTCGGTGGTGGCATAAATACGATGCTTTGCCTCATCCTTGCCGTAGCGGTCTTCCATATACTTTTTGAGAACACGGAACGCAACCGCCGGCTCGGTGGTGGTACCGGATTTGGAGATGATGTTGAGAGAAACATCCTTGCCCTCCAGACAATCCAGAATCGAGTTCAGATAATTGGGGCTGATGTTGTTGCCCGCAAATAAAATCTGTAATTTGTTGGAATAATTATAAAAAGGTCCGGTCAGAAAATCAATGGCCGCTTTTGCACCCAGATAAGAACCACCGATGCCGATTACCACCAGTACATCGGAATCCTTACGGATTTTCTCTGCTGCTTTTTTGATTCTCAAAAACTCTTCTTTATCATAATCTACCGGAAGGTCAACCCAACCTAAAAAATCATTGCCTGCGCCTGTTTTGTTGTGAAGCATATGATGCATCGCCTTAATTTGTTCCTGAAGACGTGTCATCTCCTCTTCCTTAAAAAATCCCAGCGCATTCTGATAGCTGAATGTAATATTTTTCGCCATAACGACTTCCTCCTCAACTGCTTTGATTATTTTTAGATTTTACCATAGTTGAGAATTTCTTGCAAGTCTTTCAAAGAAAAATATTTTTTGTTTTTTGGGATATTCTAATTTCTGTGAGGCTGAAAATTGGAAAAGGGATTTTAACATTCATTACCAGCATAAAATCCACGCCATCGCCCACAATAAGACTGTAACCGAAAAACCAATATTTTAGGAATAAAGGAGTGAAAAAGAATGTCTAATTCTAACAATAACAGCAATAACTATGTAGTACCTCAGGCAAAAGCTGCAATGGAACAGTTCAAGATGGAAGCTGCAAACGAGGTTGGTGTTACTCTGAACAAGGGTTACAACGGCGACCTGACTTCCAGACAGGCAGGCTCTATCGGCGGCCAGATGGTAAAGAAGATGATTGAAAAGTACGAGAGAGACCTGAGTGGCAACAACTAAGGAATCTTAAGTATTGAAAAAGGGGAAATCCTGACGGATTTCCCCTTTTTACTTATTTCTTTAATGCGATTGCCTCTTTTGCCTTTTCTTTGATGGTTTCTGCATCCAGACCATACATCTTCAAAAGGTCGTTGGGCTTTCCGCTTCTGCCGAATACATCCTGCGTTCCCACACGGAGCATGGGAACCGGAGCACCCTCACAAAGCACTTCTGCAACCGCAGAACCAAGACCGCCCATCACATTGTGTTCCTCAGCGGTGACAATGGCGCCGGTCAACTTTGCACTTTCGATAATCAAATCCTTATCAATCGGCTTGATGGTAGCAATGTTTACCACTCTTGCGCTAATGCCCTCTGCTGCAAGAAGCTCTCTTGCTTCCAGCGCTGCCGGAACCATCAATCCGGTACCAATCAAGGTAACATCGGTACCCTCTGCCAGAACAACGCCCTTGCCGATTTCAAATTTGTAGGAATCATCAAAAATAACCGGAACCGGCAATCTACCAAAACGCAGATATACAGGACCGTCATATTCGATGGCAGCCTTCACAGCCAAACGGCTCTCGGTTGCGTCTGCCGGATTGAGAATCACCATGCCGGGGATGGTCCGCATAATACCGATATCCTCCAGACACTGATGGGTCGCACCATCCTCACCGACGGAAATACCTGCATGGGTTGCACCGATTTTTACATTCAGCTTGGGATAGCCGATGGAGTTACGAATCTGTTCAAAGGCACGACCTGCCGCAAACATTGCAAAAGAACTTGCAAATACGGTCTTTCCACAGGATGCAATACCTGCTGCCGTTGCCATCATATTTCCCTCTGCAATACCCATATTGATAAAGCGTTCGGGATATTCTTTCAAAAAGCAGTCGGTTTTGGTGGACTTGGAAAGGTCCGCGTCCAAAACGATGATATTTTCATCTGCGCCAAACTCCGCCAACGCTTTTCCGTATGCTTCTCTGGTTGCGATTTTCTCGCCAATCTGATAACTCATTCTGCCATACCTCCCAACTGATTCAAATAAGCATCCAGCTCACTGATTGCCTGTTCATACTGCTCCTGATTGGGAGCCGCACCGTGCCAGCCGGCTTGGTTTTCCATAAAGGAAACGCCCTTACCCTTAACACTTTGTGCCAGAATCAAGGTAGGCTTGTCCTCTACCTTTTTGGCTGCCTCTACGGCTTCCTCAATCTGATTGAAATCGTGTGCATCAATCACAATCACATTCCAACCGAAGGCCTTGAACTTTTCATCCAAAGGAGTGGGGTTCATAACCTTGCGGATATCCCCGTCAATCTGCAGACCGTTGAAGTCCAGAAATACGGTCAGATTGTTCAGCTTATAGTGTGCCGCAAACATCGCAGCCTCCCATACCTGTCCTTCCTCGCTCTCGCCGTCACCCAACATCGCAAATACCCGATAATCCTGATCGCTCAGTTTTGCAGAGATTGCCATGCCGCAGGCAGCACTGATACCCTGTCCCAAAGAACCGGTAGACATATCCACGCCGTTGACACCTTTCTTTTCAGGATGTCCCTGCAGATAGCTGTCAATATGACGGAAGGTTTTGATGTCTTCCTTGGGGATGAATCCAAATTCCGCCAGCGTACCATAAAGCGCCGGAGAACAATGTCCCTTAGAAAGTACGAACCGATCCCGATTGAGGTCGTCTGCGTTTTTGGGGTCTACCCGCATTTCCTTTCCGTATAAGTAAGTCAGCATATCAGCTGCCGACAGAGAACCACCCGGGTGACCGGAACCTGCGCTATATACAGCCTCTAAAGCCATCTTGCGCACATTGGTTGCGTGAATCCGGAGTTCTTTTACCTGTCCATCTGTCATATTGATCAATCCTCCTTGTATTTTTTCTGATTGTTATTTTTCTTGATTTGATTCGGAAAAAAGATATTGCATCAAAAAGTCTATCCGCTCTGTTTTTCCCTCAATGTATAGGTGCCCCAGCAAGGTTTCCACCCCTGTGGCAGTCCGGTAATCCGAAAGATGTGCGTTTTTGGGCACCTGAGATTTGGTGTTTCTACCCCGATGAAACGCCGCCTGTTCTTCCTCCGAAAGCAGCGGCGCAATCCGGTGGTAAAACTCCGCCTGTGCCTTGGCACAAACCAAATGGGTCGCCTTTTTATGCAGGTCCTTGACCTTGTGGTCCCCTTGGGAAAGCAGAAAGCTGCGCACCTGCATTTCATACACGCAATCCCCCAGATATGCCAAGGTCAATGCGCCATAGCGGTTGGGGTCAAGGAAGCTCCTCTCCCCGCTTTTTCTCATTTCTTCCAACATTGTTTACTTCCTTATCTTTGGATTAAAGCTTGGTCAACTGTTGTCCTTGCGGGGTGTCCTTAACTGCATAGCCAAGTTCTTTCAGGCAATCCCGCAAGCGGTCAGACTCTGCCCAATTTTTGTTCGCTCTTGCCTCTTTGCGGGCAGCAAGCATTTCCTCCACCTCTTGAGGAATCGCATCCTCTTTCTTGGTGAGCAGACCCAACACGCCGCCCAACTCATCGATGGTTGCAATCACCTTTTGGATGAGTGCCTTGGCGGTTCCGCTCTGGGCAGTAATCTGTTTGTTGGCATCTGCAACAATCTCAAAGATGACCGAAATCGCATCTGCGGTGTTCACATCATCGTCCATCGCACGGATGAACTTATCCTTGTATCCGTCAAGGGCTTTTGCAAACGCCTCTTCCTCTGCGTTCAAGGCTCTGTCCTCTGCACTTTCCATAAAGAAGTTCATAGAAGACAGACAGTTGTAAATCCGTTCCAACGCCGATGCCGCCGCTTCCATCAAATCCTTGCTGAAGTTGATGGGACTGCGGTAATGAGCAGACAGCATAAAGAACCGAATGACCTCATAATCAAACTCTTTGGCAACGTCACGCACAGTGAAGAAGTTACCCAAGGATTTGCTCATTTTGCGGTTATCCACATTGATATAGCCGTTGTGTACCCAGTAGTTTGCAAACTGACAGCAGTTTGCCGCCTCGCTCTGGGCAATC
>JAZNKC010000051.1:0-15810 GCA_045578365.1 Ructibacterium sp. | reverse complement strand
TCAAAAGCACAATGTAGACCTGATTTCTATCGGAAACGGTACTGCCTCTAAGGAAACCGAGATTTTTACCGCAGAGCTGTTAAAGACCATCCCTAATACCAAGGTACGCTATTTGATTACCAATGAGGCAGGTGCATCGGTATATTCCGCATCCAAACTGGGTGCAGAGGAATTTCCTGATTTTGATGTTACCCGCAGAAGTGCCATTTCCATTGCACGGCGAATTCAGGACCCTCTTGCAGAGTTGGTAAAAATCGAGCCGAAAGCCATCGGTGTTGGTCAGTATCAGCACGATATGAACCAAAAACGCCTGAGCGAAGCCCTTGGCGGTGTGGTGGAGGATGCAGTAAACAGCGTGGGCGTGGACTTAAACACCGCGTCGGTACCGCTACTCACCCATATTTCGGGCATTTCTTCTGCCCTTGCCAAGAACATTGTTACCTATCGGGAGACCGAGGGCGCTTTCACCAGCCGCAGTCAGCTGAAAAAGGTGCCAAAGCTTGGCCCCAAAGCATTTGAGCAATGTGCGGGATTTCTCCGCATCAAGGACGGCAAGAATGTGCTGGACAATACCTCTGTCCATCCCGAAAGCTATCCTGCAGCCAAAGGTCTTTTGGAAACCCTTGGATATAGCCTTAAGGATATTTCGGCGCAGAATATGGCAAAATTGGAGTCTGATGCAAATAGTTATGGCTTAAACAAGCTTGCCGAGGAGCTTGGGGTGGGTGTGCCTACCTTAAAAGATATTATGCAGGAAATGCAAAAGCCCGGCCGCGACCCCAGAAGTGAGGTAGAACAACCCCTGCTCAGGAGCGATGTCATGAGCATTGAGGACTTAAAAGAAGGTATGGAAATGACCGGAACGGTCCGCAATGTCATTGATTTTGGCGCATTTGTGGATATTGGCGTCCATCAGGACGGTCTGGTGCATATTTCTCAGCTTTCGGATAAGTATGTGAAGCACCCCATGGATGTGGTTTCCATTGGAGATATTGTGAAGGTTCGTATCTTAGAGGTAGATGTAAAGAAACAACGCATCAGCTTGACAATGAAAGGAATCCAACAATAATGACAAAATTTTACAAAAATTTCTTTCTTTTGATGATTCCTATGGCGCTCAAAGAGCTGATTGCCTCTCTGGTCAATCTGGTGGACACCGTGATGGTGGGGCAGCTTGGAGAATCCGCCATTGCGGCGGTGGGAATCGGAAATCAGGTATACTTTCTTTATACCGTCTTTCTCTTTGGAATCTGTTGCGGTGCAAGCGTCTTTTCCTCCCAATTCTGGGGGCTTGGTGACGTGAAGCAAATGCGGAAGATTCTTGGCTTAAGCCTTCGTCTTTCGGTGATTTTGTCCGCCATTTTCGTCTTTGCAGCTTTGGTTTTTCCGAAACAGATTTTTCTGGCATTTCGGGCAGATGCCGCCACCATGGAGGTTGGAATTACTTATTTAAGAATCGTTTCCATAGGGTATCTCTTTACCGCCATTACCACCGCGTTTGATTTCAGCGTTTGTTCCAGCGAAAACGCCGGACTTCCTTTTCTGGTGCGGGTTATCGGTCTTATTGTAAACGTTTTTCTCAACTGGATTTTGATTTTCGGGCACCTTGGTGTTCCTGCCTTGGGCGTTACGGGTGCGGCGATTGCCACAGTCATTGCCCGGGTTACCGAATTTGTGGTAATGCTCTCGGTAGTTTACGGCAAAAAGATGATTCAGGCAGCAAAATGGAAGGAGCTTTCCTCCATACCAAAGGATTTGGTGATTCGATTTTTCAAAACCTCCTCACCGGTTATCTTTAATGAAATGATGTGGTCCTTGGGTATTTTCCTTTATTCTTGGGTATTTGCACAAATCAGCGTTGAGGCAATGGTTATCATCACCATTGTCCAGAATATTGAACGCTTATTGTTGGTATTTTTCCACGGCAGCGGCAACGCAGGCGGTGTTTTGATTGGAAAAGCCGTAGGCGCAGGGCATTTTGAAGATGCTTACCTTTATACCAAACGCCTGATTGGTCTTTTAAGCATCACATCGGTCATCCTTTCGGTGGTATTTGTTTTTGCACGACCTCTGATTTTGATGCCTTATGATATTTCGCCCGAGGTTTACAAACAATGTATGGATCTTTTGATTGTGATTATTGTAATGATGACCATCAAATCGCTCACATTTTTGTTGATAGTTGGCGCTTTCCGTAACGGCGGCGATACCAAAACCGCAATGAAAATCGATGTTTGTTGTGTTTGGTTGGTGGGACTGCCTATGGTTCTGCTTGGCGCATTTGTATTCAAATTTCCCCTGCTCATCTGTTATGCAATGATATGTATGGAAGAGGTTGTAAAGATTGTTGTTTGTATGCGCCATTTTTCAACAAAAAAGTGGATTAAAAATGTAGTTTCATAGAGATGTTTCACGTGAAACATCGCAAAACAAAAACCAAAATTGTTTCACATGAAACAATTTTGGTTTTTTTCTTAGAAAACCTTTGATTTTTTCTTCTGTCTGTGATACAATAAGAGAAATGAACTCTTTCATTTTTGGAGGAAATTATGGGAAAAATCATTGCGATTGCAAATCAAAAAGGCGGCGTAGGTAAAACCACCACCGCCATCAACTTAAGTGCATGCCTTGCAAAACGCGGAAAAAAGGTTTTGATTATTGACAGTGATCCCCAAGGAAACACCTCAAGCGGTCTTGGAATCAACGGAAAAGAAGCGGAGCTTTCTACTTATGATTGCTTGGTAAATGAAGTACCCATGCAGGATGTCATGGTAGAAACTGCGTATAAAAACCTTTCTCTCTGTCCCGGAAACATCAATCTTGCGGGCGCAGAGCTGGAGCTTGTAGATGCAGAAAACAGAGAATATCGCTTAAAAGCGGCACTTTCCAACGTAAAAGATTCCTTTGATTTTATTTTTATTGATTGTCCCCCCTCATTGGGATTGATTACCCTCAATGCCTTTGGGGCAGCCGACAGCGTATTGATTCCCATTCAATGTGAATATTACGCATTGGAAGGCTTGGCGCAGCTGACTCATACCATCAAAATGGTAAAACAGGGACTAAATCCTGATTTGAAGATTGAGGGAATTTTACTTACTATGTTCGATTCCCGTACCAATCTTTCGGTACAGGTGGCAGAGGAGGTCAGAAAATACTTTGCCGCAACGGTTTATAAGACCGTAATCCCGCGGAATGTAAGGCTTTCCGAGGCACCCAGCTATGGTATGCCCATTCTTGCATTTGATAAAAATTCCAAGGGTGCCGAGTGTTATAAAAAGCTGGCATCCGAGGTTATTCGTATGAATTCAACAAAGGAAGTGAAATAATGGCAGAAAAAAAGAAAAAGCCCATGGGCAAAGGTCTTGGTATCCTCTTTAATGATATCAATGAAGAACGGGATATTCTCAAAGAAATTGATGCCATCGGAAAATCCGACGGCGATGCGGTGGTTACCTTAAAAACCGTAGATGTAGAGCCAAACAAAGACCAGCCCAGAAAGCATTTTGATCAGGAAAAACTGGAGGCACTAAGTAGCTCCATCAAGGAACACGGAGTAATTCAGCCGATTCTGGTTACTCCCACTCAGAGCGGAACCTATAAAATTGTTGCCGGTGAACGCCGTTGGAGAGCTGCAAAGCTTGCAGGTATCAAGGAAGTTCCCTGTATCATCCGTGATTTTGAAACCCAGCAGGTAATGGAGCTTGCGCTGGTTGAAAATCTGCAGCGTGAAGACTTAAACCCCATTGAAGAGGCAGAAGGCTACCAAAAATTGATGGATACCTTCTCTTTTACCCAAGAGGAAATCAGCCAAAGAGTAGGCAAAAGCCGCAGTGCCGTTGCCAATGCGTTGCGCCTGAATAACCTTTCCAAAGAGGTTAAAAAATTGGTGATTGACGGCAGTCTTTCCCAAGGCCACGCCAGATCATTGCTTTCTATCAATGATGAAAAGGAACAATTAGACCTTGCAATCAGAATCATCAATGAGGGACTCAATGTGCGCCAGACCGAAACTTTGGTTTCTCTCCGCACCAATCCCAAAAAAGGAACAACAAAAAAGGCAATCAGTCCTTTGATGGCAAAATTCTACAAAGAGGTAGAACATACCCTCTCCTCAAAATTGGGAACCAAAGTAAAAATTCATGAGGGAGCAAAAAAAGGAAAAATTGAAATTGAATATTACAGTAAGGATGATTTGGAAAGGATTTTATTCAAATTAAAATCATAATTACCAAAAAATGGAATTAAATTTTCCTATCTAAAATGAAAATTTTTCTTTCTCTTAATGAAATTATATTAAAATAACAAAATCACGCTTAAAACTTAAAAATAAGCTTTTGGTGACTATTACAAAATAAGGAGAGATTTTTTTGACAGAAAAAAAACGAATCAAAAATTTAAGCACCTATGTAGTGTGTATGATTCTTACCGTAGTCATTTTAATTATTTTTGCGGCTATGGCAGACAATCGGGAATCTCATTTTGAAAATCAGCTTCAGGAAAAAGAAAAACTCAATATGAGCATCCAGAATCAGATTGTTACCCTGACCGATGAAAATTATTCCCTGAAAAAAGAAAAAGAATCTTTAGAAACACAATTACAGGAAAAAGAGAAAAAGGTTACTTTCTTAAATACTCTTAACGAGGTATTATCCTTGCATACAAAAAAAGAGGAAACAGAGGCAAAAGCACTTTTTCATTCCATCAATACCGACGGGATGGATGAAGAAATGAAAGCAGAATATCAAAATCTTAAGGAATTATTAAACTACTAAAGAAAGGACAAAATACAATGATTGATTTGAAATTACTCAGAACCGAACCGGAAAAGGTGATGAAAGCCCTCAGCAGAAGAAAGGAAGTTGTGGATTTAGACGGACTTCTGGCTTTGGATAAAGAAAAGAGAGAAATTTTGTTTGAGGCAGAACAGAAGAAGGCAGAACAGAATGCAGTTTCCAAAAAAATTCCTGCAATGAAAAAGGCAGGGGAGGATACGGCTCCTGTATTTGAAGAAATGAAAAAGCTTTCGGATGAAATCAAAGAATACGATGAAAAATTAAGAGAAATCGATGAAAAAATGACCGCCATCGCATACACCATCCCCAATCTTCCCAACGATTCGGTTCCGGATGGAGATACCGATGAGGATAACATTGAAATCCGTCGGTTTATGGAACCCACCCAGTTTGATTTTGAACCCAAAGCACATTGGGATTTGGGTAAAGATTTGGGTATTTTGGACCCCGAAACCGCTGCAAAAATCACCGGTACCCGTTTTACCGTTTACAGCGACAAGGGTGCTCGACTGGAAAGAGCAATTATGAACTTTTTCCTGGATTTGCATACCGAAAAACACGGTTACAAAGAAATTTTCCCGCCTTTTATGGTACACCGCAACAGTATGATCGGTACCGGTCAGCTCCCAAAATTTGAGGAGGATGCCTTTAAGGTAGCAAACACCGATTATTTCTTGGTACCCACCGCAGAGGTTCCGGTTACCAATATGCATCGGGATGAAATCTTAAACGGTGAGGATTTGCCCTTAAAATACTGTGCTTACACTGCTTGTTTCCGTGCAGAGGCAGGTTCTGCCGGCCGTGATACCCGTGGTCTGATTCGTCAGCATCAGTTCAACAAAGTAGAGCTTGTAAAGTTCACCAAGCCGGAAGAATCCTATGCAGAATTGGAAAAACTGGTTGCAGATGCAGAAGATGTACTCAAGCTTTTGAAACTGCCTTATCGTGTAGTAAAAATCTGTATCGGCGATTTGGGCTTTACCGCTGCAATGAAGTATGATATTGAAGTTTGGATGCCCAGCTACAATCGCTTTGTGGAGATCTCTTCCTGCAGTAACTTTGAAGATTTCCAGGCACGCCGTGCCAACATCCGTTATAAGAATTCGGTGAAGGAAAAGGCACAGCTGGTTCACACCTTGAATGGTTCCGGTGTTGCTATTGGAAGAACTACCGCTGCTATTTTGGAAAATTATCAAAATGCAGACGGCAGTATTACCGTTCCGGAAATCTTAAGACCTTATATGGGTGGTCTGGAAGTTATCAAATAACAAGTTCTTATAAAAAAAAGAGTGTCTTAGCGATGGCTAAGGCACTTTTTTATATACTATATATATAATATATATACTTATAGTTGTTGTCGTTGTTGTTGGGGCGTTGATAGTGTGGAAAACTCTGATTTTTGTTGTAACCATAAGAAAAATGCATGGGTAAAAAGGATAGAATAACCTGTCCTGACTTTCCACAGTTTCCCCATCGGGGAGAGAAGAAAAAAATTATCCACACCCTGTCCACATAGGAAAAGAAGAATTGTGTTAAAAGTTTCTTAATTGTTCAAAAAATACATCCTCGCCCTGCTCGGCAAGAACGGTCAAAAAATCTTCAATAATTTGGGAGGTTTCGGGTGCAATACTGCGGCGGTCCTTTCCTCTTAAAAAGTAGGAAAGAGGATGTTGGTTGTTATACGCATTTCCTTGATAAATCTTGCTTGCCGCAACACGGTCACAAAGAAGCTCCTTCAAAAACCGTTTGGGCATAGGAATGGGAATCACCTTTCCTGCCTCCTTACTGTAATCGGTCCAGTATTCAAAATGATGGCGGTTTCTGCCCTTGTGATGGAGCCATGCAGGAGAATATCCAAAGATTTCCCGCTCACTTTCGTTGGGGCTTTTGGTTCCGTCGGTATAATAGGTGGCACCTGCTAAAAATTCTTTTGGACCATACTTAGAAAGGTCATGAAACAGACCCTGCCAAAGGATTCCCGCCTTGTTACAATGGCGAATCACCAGATGCCGATGACGGGTGATGGTCACAAAATGAAAAAACGCTTTTTTTAAGGATGGTTTCATATTTTTTCCCTCTTTTCTTTTCTCATTCTACCATAAAAAACCGGAAGAAACAATGGCGATTTTTGTAACAAAATTGAATTTTTCAGAAAGTTCTGTAGAAGTTATTGACAGGGATAATAAAATGGTGTAAAATACCTTTTGTAACATTTTTGTAACAAAACTGTAACAGTAAATACAAGGAAGGATTTCATATGTTGGGACAGGATATTGGCATTGATTTAGGGACATCAACCATTTTAATATATGTAAAAGGCAGAGGCATTGTGGCAAAAGAACCGGCGGTCGTGGCTGTGGATAAAGAGAGCAATCGCTTACTGGCAGTAGGAAAAAAGGCACAGGAGATGTTGGGCAGAACTCCCGGTAACATTGTAGCAGTCAAACCCTTAAAAGAGGGTGTGATTTCGGATTACAGCATTACCGAGCGGATGCTCCGTTATTTTTTGCAGCGGGTGAGTAAGCGAAGCTTTGTAGAGAGTTTGTTCAAGCCTCGGGTGGTGATTTGCGTGCCCAGTGATGTGACCGAGGTAGAAGAACGGGCGGTCATTGATGCAGGGATGCAGGCAGGTGCCAGAAAGGTGCATTTGATTCAGGAGCCTGTGGCAGCAGCCTTGGGTGCAGGGATTGACATCAATCAGCCTCTTGGAAGCTTGGTGGTAGACATCGGCGGCGGCACCACTGATATTGCTGTGGTTTCTTTGGGCGGCGTGGTTACCAGCCGTTCTATTAAGGTTGCCGGTGATAATTTTGATGAAGCAATTATCCGTTACATACGGAAGAAGTATAATATTTTAATTGGAGAAAGAACTGCTGAAGAATTAAAAATCAAGATTGGCTGTGTCCGCAAACGGGACAAGCTGCTTGCTATGGATATTCGGGGCAGAAGTCTGATTTCAGGACTTCCCAAAACCTTGCAGATTTCCTCGGATGAGGTTTATGATGCTTTGATGGAGCCGGCAATGATCATTGTGGATGAAATCCGCAACATTCTGGAAGAAACTCCGCCCGAGCTGATTGGAGATATCAGTTCTTACGGCATCACCTTAACCGGCGGCGGCGCTCTGGTTTACGGAATGGAGCGGTTGATTCAAACCGAGGTTGGCATCCGTACCTACCTTGCAGACGAGCCGGAATCCTGTGTGGCTTACGGAAACGGCAAGGCGCTGGATAACCCGATGATTCTTAATAGTTACAATTCTGCAGACCAAAGGGAGTTATAAAATGGAAATGAATATTAACGAAATTATGGAAATACTTCCCCACCGCTACCCCTTTTTATTGGTGGACAAAATCATCGAATTGGAAGAGGGCAAGCGTGCCGTGGGTATCAAAAATGTGACCATGAATGAGCCATTCTTTCAGGGACATTTTCCCGGACGGCCTATTATGCCGGGGGTTTTGATTTGTGAGGCATTGGCACAGGTAGGCGCGGTATTGGTTCTCTCCATGCCGGAGAATAAGGACAAGCTGGCGGTGTTTACCGGCATCAATGATTTCAAGTTCCGCCATCAGGTGATTCCGGGCGAAATCCTTAGATTAGAAACCGAGATGATTAAGATGCGGGGCAGTATGGGAAAGGCTGCAGTCTGTGCCTACGTAGGCGAGGACGTTGCAGCAAAAGGAGAAATCTCCTTTGCACTGGTAGAGAAATAAAAAAAGCACCCAATCGGGTGCTTTTTTCGTGGGGTCCAGAGATCACAGGGGACGGTTCTATATGTTGTGCTCCGTCATTCCGAGCCTGTCGAGGAATCTTGTAGATCCTTCGACTTCGCTCCGCTCAGGATGACGATCAATCTTCCTTTTCTTTCAGCCTTTCAAAGATTTCTCTCTCATTGTCTGAAAATTCTTCGTAAGTATCAAGATAAATTGCATCACCTGCTTTTATCATATTATAAAGTTGTGTCATACAAAGCGTATCGCCTTCTTCTACTTCGGCATACAGTTTCACTTTGTTATTCACAATATTGACGGCGGCATAGATCGGGTGTTTTGTAAACGTTCCATAAACATATACCATTTCATCCGTTTCTTCCATTGCAAATATTTCGTCTACAATAAACTCATTATATTTTCTGTTGTTTATACCTCTTATAATTCCGTCGTTTGTGGAATGTGTTAATATGACATAAACTCCATCCCCATAAACTTTATGTGTATCCTTTCCTCCATAATCAACATTGCTGCATAAAGTAGATAGTAATAAGAGAAATGTAATAACAAGCGTTAAAAGCAGCACATTTTTCAACTTCATTCATCTCCTTAATAAAAATCATTAAAAGTAACCTTAACATCTACGCTATCCAAAAGTCCCCATTTTGTGTCAAAGTACGCAATATCGTTTGCCGCCCATAGAATTCCTCTCACAATAGAGTCTTGCTTCAATGGATTTACAAACTCGGTAAAATCAAAAGTATCTGTTACCGTAACATTCGCATCCCACACACCGTTGCTTTGTTGTATCGCATCAACCTGAAGTCTTACATTGTGCAATGCAGCCCCTAAATCTCCATTTCCAAGTGGAATCTCATACGAAATGGGTTCTGTACTTATGTAACGATTTCCTTGGCTCGTTCCTCGTTCCCATATGATATCATTTACCTTTTGAGATATGCCCTTGTCTTTCTTAAGCAAGTTGGATGCATAGCTTCCGGAGGTTTTTTCGTAAATATTTCCGCTACCACTTGCGGCTAAAGAGAGCAAATCAGCCGTTAATTCATAACCGACGGTTTTCATAACAGTCGCTACTCCTTTCCAGATATTATCTTCTCCCTTATTCCATACAGCGTATAGCTTATCACCTATCCACTCGGCACCTTCTTTTACAGGATCCATCCATGTGTCTTTTTCAGTTTTCCCACTATCATTAGCAGAAAATTTGTTATCCTTTACAAGATAGGTTGATACATAAGCATTATACGCATTTGTGGCAGTTTCGTCAAGGTTTGGTAATCCATGATGACCACCTTGCCCTACAATATCTGCGCAACGCCAACCATAAATATCATTTGGGTCGCTGAGTGGTCTGTCGCACCTCCTGCACCGATTTTGTCCGTCATACTTTTTGTTTTGATTTTCTTTTGCCATTTTCATAACTCCTTTTGCGTTTTTTATTTTATGATAAAGTAAAAGGAGTGCCACCGCGTGCCATAGTACCATACATAAAATAAGCTTTGCAAAACAAAAACAGGAACAAAAATGCTCTCATTGACAATCGACAAGAGAAAGTCTATACTATAATTAGAACAAAGAGAGGTTTTGTTATGAAACAGGTCCAGATTGGGAAGAACGACGCCAATCAGCGTCTGGATAAATTTTTAATCAAGCTTTTGACAGCCACAGGACAAGGGGCTGTCTATAAGGCGCTGCGCAAAAAGCGAGTCAAGGTCAACGGCAAACGGGTGACCGACGGCAGTCTGCGCCTTTTAGAGGGGGACCTGTTGGAGCTTTATATCAACGATGAATTCTTTGAAAAAGAGGAAAAACCCGCATTGTATCAAACCCTCACGCCCCGTCTTTCGGTGGTGTATGAGGATGCCCATATTCTGGTGATGGACAAGCCCAAGGGAATGCTTTCCCAGTCAGAGGACGAGGAATCCTTGGAGGCACATATGCGGGCATATTTACTGCAAAAGGGGGAGTTTTCCCCCGAGGATGCCCACACCTTTCTGCCCTCCCTTTGCCACCGGATTGACCGGAACACCGAGGGCTTGGTACTTGGTGCCAAGGATGCAGAGAGTTTGAGGATTCTCAACCAGAAAATTCGGGACAGGGAAATCAAAAAATTCTATCTGTGCGAAACCGAGGGAGTTCCTGAGCCAAAAGAGGGAGAAATCATCGGCTGGCTGAAAAAAGATGAAAAACAGAAAAAAATGATGATGACCCAAAAGGAAACCCCTGATGCGGTCTACTGCCACACCCGTTATCGGGTGCTAAAAAGCGGAGAAAACGCCACGGTGGAGGCAGAACTTTTGACGGGGCGTACCCACCAGATTCGGGTGGGGTTTGCGCATCTGGGATATCCGCTTTTGGGGGATGTGAAGTATGGTGCCAAAAAGAGGGCGGGGGAGTTTCAACACCTGACCTCTTATCGGCTGAAGTTTGTATTCACCACCGACGGCGGGGTGCTTGACTACCTGAACGGAAAAGAAATCAAAAGGGGGAAGAGGGATGCTTGAACTGATATTGGGCTTAAATGAAACCGCCCGTACTGCCCTGTTTGACCAGGAAATCGGGAATCGGCTGAAAGAGGATGCCCCCAGCTGGATTCTGGTCCCCGAACAATTTTCCTTGTATACCGAAAAGGAGATTTTACTTAAGTTCGGCCTTTCTGCCCAAAGACAGGTCAAGGTGCTCAGCTTTTCCCGCCTGTGTAATCTGGTATTGCGTCACAAGGGACCCTTAAGGATGCAGTATATCGACGGGGCGGGCAAACAGATTCTTGCCGCCCGCACCATGGAGCTGATGCAGGGAAAACTGACGGTTCTGGAGAAAAATTTAAGACAAAAAGGCTTTGCCAAGGTCCTTGCCGATACGGTTTCTGAGTGTAAGCGATACGGGGTTCCCCCGCAGGCGCTTCGTTTCGGGGCAGAGAAAACCCTGCAGGAGGATTTGAAAAACAAGCTTTACGATTTGGCAGACCTTTACGAGGCGTATGACCGACTGCTCACCGCCCAGAATGCGGATGCCGAGGATAACCTGAGCCTGATTTGTGACAGGTTGAGGGATTGCGACTTCTTAAAGGGCAAGCTGTATGTGATGCATTTCCGTTCCTTTACCCCTGTGGAATATCGGGCACTTGGCGAACTGATGGGAAAGCTGGATGTGGCGGTCTTTCTTCAGCATAGCAAAGATTCTGCCTTTGGCGGGTTGTTTGCCCCCATTGACGGGGCAATCCGCAAACTGAAAGCCCTTGCCGAGGAACAGGGCATCGAAGTGGCAGAACCGAAGACGCTGCCCCTACCCCAGGAGGATTCTGCCCTGACCTATCTTGCCAATCATTATTTTGACCCCCGTGCCAAGGAATGGGCAGGGGAAACCACGCCAATCTCCATTTATGAGGTGCAGAACACCTATGGGGAGATGGAGGCGGCGGCAGATTTGATTCTGCGGCTTTGCCGTACCAAGGGATACCGGTTTTCTGACTTTTTGATTCTGGCACGGAGCATGGAGCCCTATCGGCGGATGATGCCCGCCGTCTTTGAACAGCGCGGGGTAAGGGTCTTTTTGGATACTCGTCGCAGTATTGCCGAAAAGCCTTTGGCAAGAATGCTTTGCGGGATTTTAGAGGTGCTTGCCTATGGCTATTCCTATGAGCGGACTATGGAGCTGGCAGGCTGCGGACTTTTGGAAATCGAAAAGTCTGCAATCGATGAACTGGAAAACTATATCCTTGCCACCGCACCCACCCACGCTATGTGGAATGCGGAAACTTGGGACTATCAACCCGGGCACGGGGATTTTGATATGGAACGGATCAACCAGACCCGACAGGTTTTATTCTCCGGTGTCAAGGCGATGGAGAACGCCATTTCCGGCACCAAGACCGGCGGAGAGATTGCCGAGGCGTTGCTCTCCTGGATGAAAGAGGGCGTTGCGGACACCATTACCCAAAAGGCGCAAACCCGTTTGGAACAAGGTGCGCCCGAGCTTGCCGATGAGTATGTGCAGGTCTTTAACGGCGTGCTTTCGGTGCTGACCCAGATTTCTGCCTATCTCAAAGATACCCCTATGACCTACCGCAAATTTTCGGAGCTGTTTGCCAATGCCCTGAGCGGTATCGAAATCGGGATGACGCCCCAGACCTTGGATTGCGTCACCTTCAGCCAGATTGACCGGTTTAGGAACAATCAGGCAAAGGTGGTTCTGGTGCTGGGGATGAATGAGGGGGTATTCCCCCAAGGTTATCTGGGAGAGGGCTTGCTCTCGGACAATGAGCGGAGCATCCTTCTGGATTTGGGGATTGAGCTTGCCCCCGGTAAGGAGAGCAAGCAAAAAGAAGAACAATTGTTGATTTATGCGGTGCTTTCTGCGCCCAAGCAAGAGCTATATTTCTTCCGTCCGGTGATGGAAAAGGACGGCAAACGGCAGGTGCCCTCCGGCATCTTAAAGCGGGCAAAGGAACTGCTTCCCCAAATGGAAACAGTGATGCCGCAGCTGGAGCCTTTCCTCGGCGGTGCCGAGGGTGGCGATGCCATCTTTGACCGTCTGGCAGTGGCAATGGCAGAATTCGGCGGGGATGTTTCCCTGTTACCCCAGCCCCTGAGGGAGCTTTATGACAGCTTTGCGCAAAAAGAGGGGTATCGGGAAAAACTGCAGGAACTGACCGATGCTATGACGGCAAAACCGCCCAAAGAACTCAGCGGGGATTTGGTCAAGGCACTCTACGGGGAGACCCTTTTCTTAAGTGCGTCCCAACTGGAATCCTTTAACGGATGTGCGTTCCGCTACTTTTTGAACTATGGATTGATGCTCAGGGAGCGGGAGATTGCGGGGCTGGAGCCAAGGAGCAAGGGCAGTATTCAGCACGCCGCACTCTATGCGTATTTTACCGAACTAAAAGAACAGAATGTGGACTTTGCCGCTATTGAAAAGGAAGATTGCTTCCGTCAGGTGGGACAGGCGGTGGAGGTTGAGGCAAAAAAGAATGCGGAGCTCCTTTATGAGGCTTCCGCATATTATCAGTATATTGTGATGCAGATGAAAGGCATTGCGGCGCGGACCGCTTGGGAGGTAGTGAAGTTCTATCGTTCCAGCAAGTTCCGTCCCTACGGCTTTGAAATCACCATCGGCACCCGCGGGGAGATTCCCGCCCTTTCGGTCAGGAGCGCCGAGGGCAAAGAGATTGCCAGAATCCGTGGTATCATTGACCGTGCCGACACCGCCAAGGTGGGAGAGAAAACCTTGGTCAATGTGGTGGACTACAAATCCTCTGCCAAGGGATTGGATGTCAAGCTTGCCGAGGATGGGATTACCCTGCAACCGCTCCTTTATGCCCACGCACTGTGCAGTCATATGGAAAACGCCCAGCCGGCGGGGTTGATGTATCTGCAGATGAATGATCCGGTGATTCCCGAAAGCAAGGCAAAAAAGAATCCCGAGCTTGCCATCAACAAGGAGATGCGCCCGCAGGGATGGCTCCTTGACGAGGCGGCGGCAAATGCTGCCTACGGCCCAGAAGAGGCAAAGGATGCCGAATCTTTCCGCCCCTCCAATATGACCGCCATGGTCAGCGGGGAAGAGCTTGAAAAGCGGATTGCAAATGCCAACCGCAAGATTCAAAAGGCGGCAGAGGGCATTGCCAAAGGCGAGATTGAAGCAAACCCCTATCGGAGTTATCAATATGACGCCTGTGAATATTGTGGCTATAAAAATATTTGCAAACAGGAATAAAAAAATCCCCACATCGTGGGGATTTTTTGTGTTTTACGCTTCTTCTTTTTGGTAGCGGTCAATGACTGCTTGCATGGTTTCCATAGCGGGGCCGCCGATGAGCCGGCGTTCATTGACACAGGTGGTCAGGGAAATGGCATCGTAGATGTCCTCCTGAATCAGAGGAGAAAAGTCTTGCATTTCTTCCATAGACAGGGCATCAATGACGGTGTCCTTTTCGATACAATAGGCAACCATTCTGCCAACCACACCGTGGGCATCACGGAAAGGAAGCCCGTGCTTGACCAGATAGTCCGCCACATCGGTGGCATTGGTAAAGCCGCCCTTGGCACCGCTTAACATCTTGTCCTTGCGCACCTGCATAGTGGCAAGCATATTGGTGAATACCGGCAAGCACATCTTTACGGTATCAATAGCATCAAAGATTTGCTCCTTGTCCTCCTGCATATCCTTGTTATAGGCAAGGGGCAGGCCCTTGAGCATGGTCAAAAGTCCGGTGAGGGAGCCGTAGACCCGACCGGTCTTGCCTCTTACCAGCTCTGCCACATCGGGGTTCTTTTTCTGGGGCATAATACTGGAGCCGGTGCTGTACGCATCGTCCAGCTCAATAAAGCTGAATTCGTGAGAACTCCAAAGGATGATTTCTTCGGAGAAGCGGCTTAAGTGGGTCATAATCAAAGAGAGGCAGAACGCCAGCTCACACACAAAGTCACGGTCCGAAACCCCGTCCAAGCTGTTTTGGGTCACCCCGTCAAAGCCAAGCTCTGCCGCCACAAATTCCCGATCCAAGGGATAGGTGGTTCCTGCCAGCGCACCGCTGCCAAGGGGCATAATGTTCAGCCGCTTGCGGCAATCGGTCAAGCGTTCCCCGTCCCGACGGAGCATCTCATAGTATGCCATCACGTGATGGGCAAGGGTGATAGGCTGTGCCTTTTGCAGATGGGTGTAGCCGGGCATAATGGTGGCAAGATGCTCCTTAGCAATGGCAAGAATGGTCTTGCGCAGTGCCTTAACCTCCTCCAAAAGGGAATCAATCTCGTGACGGAGATACATCCGGATGTCCAGCGCAACCTGATCGTTACGGCTTCTGCCGGTATGCAGGCGCTTGCCCACATCCCCGATGCGGGAGATGAGGATGGTTTCAATATTCATATGGATGTCTTCGGCATCAACCGAAAACTCCACCTTGTTCTCTTCAATATCTGCGAGGATTTCTTTCAGGGTTTTGACGATCAGGTCTGCATCCTCTTGAGGGATAATCCCCTGTTTGCCAAGCATCTTGGCGTGGGCACAGCTGCCCGCAATGTCTTGGGCATACATTCTTGCATCAAAGCGGATGGAAGAATTGAAATCGTCTACCTGTGTATCTGTAGCCTTGGAAAAACGGCCACCCCAAAGTTTTGCCACTTTGCGTCATCCTTTCATAGGTTTTTCACCAGTATAGCACAGAAACCGAAGGTCGGTCAACCAAATCTTAGGAATTTTTTTGTTTTTTTAGAAAAAACACTTGACAAACCCTTTTTCCCGTGATAGAATAGACAAGTCGCGTGAGAGCGGACAAC
>JAZNKC010000050.1:0-11260 GCA_045578365.1 Ructibacterium sp. | reverse complement strand
CAGCCAGGAGCCAACCGTCCAGATAAACGGGGTTTTGCTGTTCTTCAACGCATTTCCCACCCGAATGGCATTAGGAATAAAAACATTCAAGTAATTGTCAATCACGGTTTGGGAAAAGTCCGTGAAGCCAATATCCAGATGGGTTTTGAAAATAATCAACACTTCCTTCTTCATTATCTCACCTCGTTCAACTCTTAGATTTTACAGCATTTCCCTTGTAAAGTCAATGAAAAAGCAACCTTTCGGTTGCTTTTTCATTATTTTTCTTTAATTTTCGCTATAAATCACCGTGAGGTCCGGATGCAGCTGCAAAATGGATGCGGGAACCTGCGGTGTGATTGGTCCGTAGAACGCTTTTTCCAGAATCTCTTTTTTATTCTGACCGTTGGCAATCAAGAGCACCTTCTTTGCCTGCATAATTGCCTGCATTCCCATGGTAACCGCCTCTGTGGGCACCTCATCGATGGATGCAAAGAAACGGGCATTTGCTTCGATGGTGGAGGGGTCTAAGGTCACCCGATGGGTTTCTTTGGTAAAACAGTCATCCGGCTCATTGAAACCGATGTGTCCGTCAAGTCCGATTCCCAAAAGCTGCAAATCAATGCCGCCAAGGCTTTGAATCAGCGCATCATATGCCTCACACTCTTTGGCTACGTCTTCTGCACAACCGTTAGGAACAAAGGTCTTCTTGGGATCAATATTGATTTTGGAGAAGAGATTGGTATTCATAAAATACCGATAGCTCTGGTCATTCTCACCGGTAAGGCCCACATATTCATCTAAGTTTACCGAAGTAACAGATGAAAAGTCCAAATCACCGTTGCGATATGCCTCTGCAAGGTTTGCATAAGTGCCCAGAGGGGATGAACCGGTTGCCAGACCCAGAATACTTTCCGGCTTTGCAATCACCTGTGCCGCAATGATGGCTGCTGCCTTGCGGCTCAATTCCTCATAGGTTTTTACTTGAATCATTCTCATAATAAACTCCTCCTTCTCAGTCTAAGGTGATTCTCGGTACAATCTTATCCGCAGATTTTACGATACATCCACCGGGAATGACGCCCCTGAGTGAAGTCAGCGGATAAACTGTGGTCCCTTTTCCAATGATGGTGCCCGGATTCAGTACACAGCCGCATCCCACATCCGCATCGTCTGCCAGAATGCCGCCGATTTTCCGAAGTCCGGTCTCATAATTGTTCTTTCCGGCGTGAATCACCACCGGCTTGCCGTCTGCTTTCAGGTTGGAGCAGATGGCACCCGCCCCCATATGGGCACGGTTTCCCAGAACGGAATCACCCACATAGTTATAATGCGGAACCTGTGCACCATCCAAAAGCACACAGTTCTTCAGTTCTGACGAATTTCCAATCACGCAGTTTTCACCTACTGCCACGCAACCTCTCAAATAAGCACCGGGTCTTACCTCGCTGCCCGGACCAATAATGGTAGGTCCTTCAATGGTTGCGCTGTGATGAATTTTTACACCTTCTCCCACCATCACGCCGGGAGCAATCTCCCGAAATCCGGGAATACCCTGACGGATGAGTGCCTGCACATATCCCTTGATTTTGGGAAGCATCTCCCAAGGATATTCACAAGATGCAAAAAGTACATAAAGATAGGAATTTCTGCAATCAAACAATTCGTTTGTTTTCACCTCTTTATGCAACACTATGTCCCCTTTCTATAATACAATCCGCGATTTTTTGTGCATATGCTTTGCACTTTTCTTCGCTTTCACTTTCAATCATAATGCGGATTACCGGTTCGGTTCCGCTCTGACGGAGCAACACTCTGCCGTTGCCGTCAATCCAACCTTCCACTTCTTTCAAGGATGCCAGTACCGCCTCATCATTGAGCACCGCCGCCTTGTCCTTTACCCGAATGTTTTGGGTAAACTGCGGATAGAGCATCACCGGTTCTGCCAGATGTGCCAGCGTACTCTTCTGGTCGCACACTTCCTCAGTCAGCATAATTGCAGTGAGCAAGCCATCGCCGGTTGTGGCATACTTTTTCAGAATAATATGTCCGGACTGCTCACCGCCAAGTCCGTAATCATTGTTCTGCATACATTCATAGACAAACCGGTCACCTACCGTTGTCTGTGCACATTTGATACCAACCTTTTCCAGACTGTTGATCAGACCGCTATTAGACATAATGGTGGCAACGATGGTGTTGTCGTTGAGCATACCTCTTGCCTTGAGGCGCTTGCCCAGAATATAAAGCATTGCATCGCCGTCTACCACATTGCCGTTTTCATCCACGGCAATACAACGGTCAGCATCGCCGTCAAAGGCAAAGCCCATATCCAAGTGCTGTTCTTTTACAAGACGGCACAAATTTTCAATATGGGTCGACCCGCATCCCTGATTGACATTGATTCCGTCAGGTTCTGCGCCGATAACTACTGTCTGTGCACCCAATGCACTAAAAACAGAGTCTGCAATCATCCAGGATGCACCATTGGCACAATCCAATCCGATTCTCAACTTTTTATAAGAATGTGATGCCAAGGAAATCAGGTAGCCTACATACCGGTTTCTGCCGGAAACATAGTCTACGATACAACCAATCCGTTCCTTGTGTGCCAACGGCAAATCATTGCCAGAAACACCCAACACTTTCAGGTTGCCGTCAATATACGCCTCAATCAGTGCGGTGGTCTTATCATCCAGCTTTTCACCATAACGGTTAATCACCTTGATACCATTGTCATAGAACGGGTTGTGGGATGCAGTAATCATAATACCGCAATCAAACTCGTCCTGACGGGTTACATAAGAAACGCTGGGCGTCGTGGTAACATGAAGCATATACGCATCTGCACCGGATGCAGTAATTCCTGCAACCAGAGAATATTCCAACATATAGCTGGAACGACGGGTGTCCTTACCAATCAAGATGCGGGGGCGGTAATTGCTCTTGGTGCAACCGGAAAGGGGCGAGGAAAAATACCATCCCAAAAATCTGCCCACTTTATAGGCGTGCATCGAGGTCAAATCCATATTTGCCTCACCGCGGAATCCGTCGGTTCCAAAGTACTTGTTACCGGTCGGCTCCTCCTGCGCATTCTGCTGGAGAGAAATCTTCTCACACAACAGTTCATCCGTAGAGATTGCGAACAATTCGCAAAGTTGAAGCACTTTATCAATTTGCGGAAGTGCCTGATCCATCTCCCATTTAGAAACAGATTGTCTTGAAACAGAAATTTTTTCAGCCAGTTGTTCTTGAGAAAGACCGGCCATCGTACGCAGCTGCGAAATTTTTTCACCGATTGTCACACTAACATCACCTTTCATCATAAAATATACGATTTCTCATATTATATTTATACCAAACGCCGTGCAACATTACAAGCAACTTACCTTTGATTTTTTCGCAACTCAAGGTTGCATTTTCTGTTTATTTTTCGCCTTTCGTATGAATTTTTGCTTTCTGTTTTCTGTGTTTTTGCAAACTGTTCTTGTCTTTCCTGTTTTTTTGAAGGAACAAATACTGCAAAAATTGGTATCGTTTTATCATAACACACAGAATCCAAAAAGGCAATATCAAAATTGCTACTTTTTTGCACAAAAAGTACTGTAAACTGCACCAAAATTTTAGATTAAAAAAATCCTGGCAAAAGCCAGGATTTTTTTATTTCTTATTTTACAAAGTACCGATACAAGAATGTCACAATCTGTGCACGAGTACAAGCGTCCTCGGGTCCAAAGCTCAACTCGGTGATTCCGTTGGTCACGCTCTCGTTGACTGCCCATTTTACTGCGCTTTCATAGTAGCTATCGCCCTTTACATCTGTAAACTGGCTATCACCCTCTATCACAGGCGCATTGGCAAGTCTCCACAGGAATGTAACAGTCTGCGCTCTATTGACACGTGCAGTGGGGCTGAATGTGGTTTCAGTAATACCTGTTGTAATACCATTCTCTACCGCCCACAAAACTGCATCGTAATAGTAGCTGCCATGGTCTATATCCGTAAACTTGGTTTCTGCATTCTTGGCTTTCGGACTTCCGGCTGCACGCCACAAGAAGGTTACCATTTCTGCACGGGTACATTCTGCATCGGGACTAAATTGATTTGCACCTGTACCCTTGGTGACATCATTCTCAACTGCCCACTTTACAGCATCTCCGTAGTAGGATGTGGGGCTGACATCTGCAAACTCAATAGCAGGAACCTCTCCCGGCTTTTCTTCCGGCTTCTCCTCTACCTTTTTGAATTCAGCATCCACGGTAATCGCACCCTGCGGCATGGTAAAGGTGTATACGTCACCATCCTTGGTTACAGAAACCTTCTTGCCGTTCTTGTCCAGAACGATTACCTCGGCTACTTCATACCCTTCATCGGGAGTTATGGTAACAGTCACAACCTTGCCTGCAGTTGCACGCTTGTCGCTGAGAGAAACCTTTCCTCCAACAGGTGTCTTGGAGGAGATTTGATATTGCACCGGTGCACCGCCACCGCCGCCGCCAAAGCTTCCGCCAGACGGAGCACTGGGTGTCGCTGTAACCTCAGCCGATTCGGTACTACCGATTGCATTGATTGCAACCACCTTAATCGCGTACTGGGTTCCGTTGACCAGATTGGTTATGGTGTAACTATTTTGTGCGCCATCTAAGGTAGCAGCAGCATTACCATCTACCAGAATTTGATACTGGGTGATGGCAGAACCGTTTGCCTTTGCACTGAATGCAACGGTCAGACTGCTGTTTCCTACAGTAACGGTAGGTGCGGTCGCAAAGGAAGGCGCCTCTGCGGGAACAGATACAGGAGAAGAAATCATTTCACCTGTATAGGTATCACCTTTTGCAACCAATTTTACGGTAATTTCACAACCCTTATCTGCTTCCTGAACTGTGTAGGTAGTACCGATTACGCCTGCAATCACAGCACCGTCACGCATCCAAACAATATCATAATGTTCTTCTGCCGGAGCGTCGGTAATCGTTGCGGTAAGCTCTGTGGTTCCGGAAAGGGTAACCGTTCCGGGCAGAAATGCCTTATCAATATCAATAGGAGCACTTTCAATCATACCGGCATAATTTCCGGTGGAGGTAACCTGAACGGAAATTTGCTTTCCTGCATCCTCAAGCTGTACAGTAAGGTATGTGTTTCCATTCGCATTTGTAATCGGTTCGCCGTCTCTCATCCACTGATAGGAAAGGATTCCGCCGGCGGGTGCCTGTGCGGTTAACTGAACACCGTCTATTCCATCTTCTTTTGTGATGGTTACAACACCTGTATATGCAGCAGGTGTGATCTCAAAGGTTTTTTCAAGAGTACCGGAGTAGTTGCCCAAACCGGAAATGGTGATGGTTGCGGTTCCTGCATTGGTATTGTCTGCATAGTTAACACTATAATCAGTACCGGAAACCAACAGAATATTACCCCATTTTACATCTACCATCGGTGCAATGCTCTGACCGGTATAGGTGTATTCCGCTGCCAGACCGGAAACAGTAAATTCTGCATCGCTGATTTCTTTGGGGATAATGGTAAAGTTCTCGATTACTTCGCCCTTGAAATTATCTTTACCGGTAATCTTAATGATAGCGGTACCGATATTCACATTATTACTATAAACCACATCATAATCGGTGGAAGCATTCAGCTGAGAAGAAACTTCGGGTTTGATTTCACCGTTTGTGTACACCTTGTCTGTAGTATCAATCGTAAAGTCGCCTGCCGCAATTTCTTTCTCGGTAATCACAAAGGAAATCTCCAGTGCAGTTGCCGCTTCATAGTTATTGTCGCCCTGCTTGGTCGCAGTAAGGGTAACCGTTCCCACCTTACGAATGGTTGCCTGCCAGGTACCCGCACCGCTTGCAGTCAAGCTGAGGATACTGCTGTCAGAACTGGTCAGGCTAACTGCGCCTGTTCCGTTACCGCCGGCAACCACAAGCGCACCTGCATCATCACCATATACTTTGGAGATATTGTCACTTCCGCCATTGATGGTAAGTGCAGACTGCACTTGCTTGGTAATCTTGGCACCTGCAAAGGCATAGGTTTCGCTGATACTGTAATTATCCTTATCTGCACCGCCCAACTTCAAACCGCCAATTTCCACGGTATAAGTGCCAACATTCGCAGCGGAGTACGCCCCTACCCCTATTGTGTTGGAGAGCATATCCACATAGACTTCATCATTGCCGACTGTTCCGCTCAATGCAAGAGTACCGGTAAGCGTACCTGCATTGGTGGTTTCGTCGTATACCTTGGTAACTACAACATCTCCCGGCAAGACAGTCAAGCTCTTTTTGTTGATGGTCAAAGTCGCAGTTGCCTCCCCGATATGACCGGGGATTTCCGGATTCTGGCTATCAGGCGTATTATCTTCATAATGTGCAGTTATGCGATAAGTTCCTGCCTTGGTGGGTTTTTCAGTGTTTGCCGCATAATCGGTACCCTCAATACCCTCATAGGTATAGGTCCATTCATAACCGCTCTGGGGTTGATTTGCATAACTTCCTGCAACGGTATAAGCATCTCCATAAGTAGCAGTCACATTACCAAGGGTGATTGTTACGGAAGTCTTATTCTTGAACTCAAAGTTTACGGTAACATCCGCATCCATATAGTTTGTGCTGGAAACGGTAATCACAACAGCATCCGTTACCGTAGCTGCCTGAGGCTGTGCAACCTGAACCGTGAGCGCAGACCTCTCAATGCCGGTGCCTATCTTCTTCACATAGGTTCCTTCAGTCTTCACCGCATAGGTGACATTACCTGCATCAGCAGGGATTCCGGAAACAACTCTTGTAAGGTCAAAGGTGTAATCCTTGGCACTGCTCACCACATTTTCAGACAGCAAGGTCTGCACTGCAGCTGCCGAAAGTGCGGGTGCCGCAGCCTTGGTGATACGGCCTGTTGCCGAACCGGATGCAGCCGTTAAGGTATAGTTCTTTGCCTTCTGGGTATTGGTCAATGCAACTGCAAAGGTAACCGATACGTTCTCGCCTGCATTCGCATTTGCATAAACTGCATTTGTAACGGTGTAATCCTCGTCCTTTTCTAAGCTATCGGAACCTTTTAATCCCGCAAAGGTAACACTGGTGATATTGGCATCATTTGTGTTTCCATTATAACCCTTTTCTGCAACAACAGCGCCGGAAACCTGAATTTCCGCAGGAACGATCTTCCAGTATCCGTAAGCGGTTCCGGTGTAGTTACCGGTACCCTTTACCGCAATAGAATACGTTCCATCGCTTACATTGGTTGCCGTCAGGGTGGTTCCCTGCGCCTGACCATCTACTGCATAATTACCCTCTGCAACACCGGAAACGCCTGCAACAACAGGAGCAATCTCACTGCCTGTATAAGTACAGGTAAGCGGATTAGAGCTGCTTGTTTGGGTTGCATCTCCGTCTCCAATCTTCAAGGAAACCGCAAGCCCTTCAATGGATTTGGGATTTACCACTGCAGTAAATGTATCCAAAGCCTTATTGTCCTTATCCTCATAGGAAACGGTTATGATATAAGTTCCAACATCGGTAATCTTGGTTACAGAATCACCGGATTCATTTTTTACGGTGACTGTTTTATCACCGGAGAGGATGTTGCCTCTGCTATCTTTTACTGTAAACATATCAACAGAAATGGTGTATCCGCTTTCGCTGTATGTTCCGGTAGCAGTTTTATTGTTGTAGGTCCAGCCGTTCATAACATTGGTCCAGGTAACGGTTCCCGCATCCTTGTCGGTAACAGAAACAACGACAGAACCTTTGTAATCGTTATAGTTGTCCATGCCGGACGCCACATAATAGAGGGTCACAGTCTGACCTGCACCGGTATAGCTTGCCGCAATCTGGGCACTTCCGGATGCCGGCTGGGTCCACGCTGCATCGGTATACCATTGAATATCTGCAGTTATATTCTCACTGATGCCGGTTACAGTAGCCTCTGCGGGAAGTTCTGCATAAGTTGCAGTATACTTCTTGGTCATAGGAGCAATACCGCTTGTGATGGTTGCCTTGCCAATGGTCCAAGAAAGTGGAACATCTGCATTTCCATCCCCACTTGCCCAAACGGTATTTGCTTTATCCTTTAAGGATGCAACCGCAGTATATGTTTTCGCATTCTTGCCTCTTGTTTCACCGGTAACAGAAACATATTCCGCATCAACCGCTACAGAATAAGCAATTTCCTTCTGGGAACCATCGTATACCAATCCGGCACCCGATACAACCGGTACGGTAACCTGCTTGGGATTGACGGTGATAGCCTGTGCGGTTTGTTTGTCCCCATAGGTAATCGTCCAGCTTGTGTCCGCAACCTTAAGTGCGGTTGTGGTATCAACCACACAATCAGCAGTTACATCTTCGGTTTCTCCGCTTTCGTAGGTAGCGGTTACCACCATTCCGGTTTTGTCAAAGGTTTCAAACGCTGTATAGGTAGTCTTTGTGGGAGGTGTTGTTACCGCAATGCTTTCCACCCTGTCAAGTACGGTGATTTCAAACGCACATTCATAGCCATTGTAGGAAGCTGTCAAGGTGTTCTTGCCAACTACCAGTCCTGCAGAGGGCAATGCCACACTGAGGTCGCTCCACTCCGCATTGTTTTGGGTGTAGGTCGTGCTTGCAAATGTTTCATCGATGATTTCAATAGACCCAATCAAATCCTTGATATCCTCGGCTGTTGCATCGCTGTATACATTGCCGGAAACATTGGAAACAGTCAACGCCGGTGCCTGCACAAGCGTAAATAAGCTTTCGTTTCTTCCAAGTATTTTGGTTGTTTCATCCCTGTCCGGAACCTTGTCCAAGATACGAATCGCATTCAAATCACTCTTTGAAAGGTTGCCCAATGCCGTTGCCTTAATTCTGAACAAGCAGCCTGACTCCATAACTACCGAATCGCCCTCATCGTTCTCTGTGACAATTCCATCGGTGCTTGCCCATCCAGCATATGCAACACCTGTTGTAAACGCAGCATTCCATGTAGGATCGGTATCTTTTTTTGTTTTTGATACAAAGCTTACTTTTTCTGCATCATATCCAATGTAAAGGTTGTAGCCCTGAATACTTCTTTCTAGTTCTGTTGGGTTCCCCCCAAAGTTTACGAAAATAAAGAAGGATGCATCCTTGTCTACACTCTCTATCGCATTATTGCCATTGGCATCACTTGTGAATGACAATGAAATGTAAGTTGTTGTTCCATTGGTGCCTTCTACTATGGTTGCCGCCATAACCGGAGTGCATACCATACTTGCAATCATAGCAACTACCAAGATAAATGAGGTTACTTTTTTACTTTTCATCATTTCACTTTTCTCCTTAATCCCATGATTCTATGATTCTCGCAGCGTACTCCAAAATCTTTAAGGCATCTGCTGCATCTATTACCGTATCTCCATTTACATTGGCAGCCAATTTTTGTGTTTCGGTCGGAGTTCTCAGGTTGGCTGCAATTTCCAATGTAATCAAGGCGTCTGCCGCATCAATTACTGTATCTGTGTTCAAATTTCCCTTTGTATAAGCAGGGGGTTCTTCTCCCACTACATAACTAAGGGGAATGGAAATAAGACGTGCCTCCGGCTTGCTGCAGGAAATATACAATGTCATCTCGGTAATTTGCTTTGCATTATTGATGGATGTAGGCAAAAGAGGATATACATCAAACTCTACCACATTCTCCTCGGGGACCACTTGGTCAATGTAAAAAATGGTATTGTCAACGGTTGGTAAGTCTCTTCCCTCAACCAACAACACACCGTAATAGCCCTTATCATCTGCCACGGTGTAAGACACCTTCATTCTATTGGAATTGACATACCATGTGTCCGGCTGCTCATCACCATCAATATCCTGACTGGTTCCTGTCACAACATGGTTCGTTGCATAAGGAGTAATCACAACGTTCTCCTTGGAACCGATATTGTAAAACCCGCTTGCGGTACTCGTTCCCGCTGCCAATGCAAATGTACTGAAGATAGCCGAAGCCATCATAAGCATCGACAGTAAAATACTGATTTTCTTTTTCATGTTCATCCTCCTTATCGATTCGTATACGCTATATAGTTGACCAGTATCTTTGCCAGTTGTGCGCGCGTTGCTGTTCCCTTGGGGGAGAGTGTATTGGACGTTGTTCCTGCGATTAGTTTTTGATACACACCCCAATAGATAGAATTCTTTGCCCACTGGGAAATTTCAGAGCTATCTGCAAACAATCCGTCGTAGATCGCCGTGAGTGCTTGCTCCGCCCCTGTTTCCCCGCCGGAGTAATAGTGAAGAATCTTCATTCCGGCTTCTCGGGTCAATGTTCCGTTTGGATCAAATGTATTTTCGGATACGCCGTTAATATATCCATTGGCATATCCCCACCCAATGGCGGATTTGAATTCTGCAATCTGATCATCGATATCTGCAAACGGCGGTTTTTCACTAACTTCAGGGGAACCCGCCATTCTCCACAACACCGTAACAAATTGTGCACGTGTTACATTGTCATCGGGATTGAAGTTTCCTTGATCATCACCCTTGAAAAGACCTAAGCGAACAGCCTCGTTTACAAAGCTTTCCGCCCAATGCCCTTTCACATCTTCAAAGAGATGCACCTCAACCGGTTCCTCCTCGGTAGCATCCGAATCCTTTTCCGGTTGTTGATTTATTTCTTCTTCCGTTCCGGAATCGGGTTTTGGGCTCTCTTCATAAGAGCCTCCCCCCACATTTTCATCCGTGATTTCCTCTTCCGGAAGTTCCTCAACATCCGGAGTCGGCACTTCTTCCGATGCTCCGGCAATCTGATAGCTGATATCATTGAGGTCGCTGTCACTCAAGGTGATATCCTTCAACTTAAAATCAAATTCCGTGATATCTTCGATTGCCTCGAATAAGTAACCCGCAATAGCTCCGTCCCCTTGGATTGTTTCCAACGATGCCGCAGAAACACTGGCACTTCCTTCCGCATCCGGATTGGTTGCCGAAAGGGAGCCGTCGATAAGCGCTTTCGTTTTGATAGCCTTGCAAATCACCTGAGATTCATCATAGTCCAATGTAAACTGAATGGCGCAAAAACCCGGGTTATTGCTGATGTCAACGGTTACTTCAAACTCCTCTCCTGCCATCGGCAGTTGGGTTGGCGCATTCACCGTAAATATTGCCTTATCGGTTGCTGCCCCAACGGGAATCATCATTGCAACTACCGTAAAAACCAAAAGAAATGAAATCAGACACTTCCTCATTTTTCAACGCTCCTTTGTCTAAAATTCATATATTCCATAGTGATTTTTATTATATCATTGTCAAAATGTTTT
>JAZNKC010000049.1:0-14125 GCA_045578365.1 Ructibacterium sp. | reverse complement strand
ATGCCAGCCTGTCACGCTGGAGGTCGTGGGTTCGAACCCCATCCGGATCGCCATTTGCCTCTGTAGCTCAGTTGGTAGAGCAGGGGACTGAAAATCCCCGTGTCGGTGGTTCGATTCCGCCCGGAGGCACCAGCTTCTCTTAGGAGAAGCTTATGTGCGGGAGTGGCTCAGTGGTAGAGCGTCACCTTGCCAAGGTGAACGTCGCGAGTTCGAATCTCGTCTTCCGCTCCAATTATGATAAAAGACGCATATTTTTGCGTCTTTTATCATACAAATTTCATATGGCGCCATAGCCAAGTGGTAAGGCAGAGCTCTGCAAAAGCTTTATTCCCCAGTTCAAATCTGGGTGGCGCCTCCAGAAAATCCGTACACGATAGTGTGCGGATTTTTACTTATTCACTATTACCTCTTCACTCTTCACTAAAAATCGGTTTTATGTACGGATTTTTGGAAAGTAATAAGTAATAGTGAATAAGGAAGAGGTAAGGTGCCAACTTGTTTTTACGAGTTGGTTATTATTTTTTATTTCCTTCTTGTATTTTTCAAAAACCGGTGTTATAATGGAAAAAACAAAGGAGGTTATGATAATGATGGATCAAAAAGTAAGAGATTTATTGAATCAACAGATTAACAAGGAATTGTATTCTGCATATTTGTATCTGGATTTTTCCAACTATTTTGAGGATAGAGGTCTGGACGGCTTTGCCAACTGGTATTACATCCAGGCCCAGGAAGAAAGAGACCACGCAATGCTCTTTTATCGCTACCTGCTCAACAACAACGAAAAGGTAACCCTGGATGCTATTGCAAAGCCGGATAAGGTGTTAGACAGTGATATGAATGTGCTCAAGGCAGGTCTGGAGCACGAGGAGTATGTGACCTCCCTCATCAATGACATCTATGCCGCAGCTTATGAGGTGAAGGACTTCCGCACTATGCAGTTCTTGGATTGGTTTGTTAAGGAACAGGGCGAGGAAGAAACCAACGCCAACGACCTGATTACCAAGATGGAGTTGTTTGGCGCAGACCCCAAGAGCCTGTATATGTTAAACAGCGAGTTGGCGGCAAGAGTATATTCTGCACCCTCCTTGGTATTATAGTCGTTTGAAAAAGTCGGTCTACCGCAAGCAAAATAAATATTGAAAAACAAAAACGGCAAGGAGAACATCGAGTTCTCCTTGCCGTTGCTTGCTTTTTGCGAAATCGTTCTCTACCGTTCGTCGCAATCTGCTTTTGTTGCTCGGCAAAATGCCATCGCGTTTACAAGCAGTTGCTCCTCTTTCCCACAAAGCTTGCTTTGTGGGAGCCCTGTTTTTACGCCGACGAAAACGATTTCACAAAATATACCTTCCTTTTTCGGAAACGACAGGTGTGTTTTTTACTGCACCGAGGCGAGTGCTGCCCCGATGATGCCCGCATCGTTAAAGAGGGATGCGATTTTCAGTTCGGTGCGGCAGTAGGGAGCGCCGTAAACATACTTTTTGGCATATTCCTGAATGGGTTTTAACAGGTAATCCCCTTCACGGCTGATGCCACCGCCGATAACCAGAACTTCCGGCTGGAAGATATTGATGATGCTGACAATACCCTCTGCCGCATAGGTCAGGTAGGCGTCTACCACCTTTTGCGCCGCCGCATCGCCTGCTTTTGCAGCATCAAATGCGGTTCGACCGCTGACTTTGCCTTCCTCGGCAGCTTTTTTTGCCATCAGGCTGTCGGGGTTTGCCTCAATGGCAGCCTTGGTCTGGCGAATCAATGCAGTGACCGAGGCATAAGCCTCCCAGCAACCTGCCTTGCCGCAGGTACAGGGCTCTCCGTTAAAGACCATAGAGATATGTCCCAGCTCGCCGCCTGCACCATTGCAACCACGCAAAATCTGGTTGTTTAGAACCACGCCGCCGCCGATGCCGGTTCCCAGAGTGATAGCAACAAAGCTTTCTGCACCGTTACCGTTAACTGCATATTCGCCATAGGCTGCTGCGTTGGCATCGTTCTCCACCGCAATGGGGATGGCGGGGAAATACTTCTTCAATTCTTCCACCAAGGGGATGTTGGACCAGCCCAAATTGTTGGCATAAAGAATCACGCCGGCTTTGCTGTCCACTGAACCGGGACTGCCGATGCCGATGCCTTGAATCTCTGCCATACTGCAGCCGCCCTTGGTTGCAACCTCTTCACACAGCTCTGCCATGTCTTTGACAATTTCTTCATAAGGACGGGTAGAAAGAGTGGGGCGAGAGCTTTGTGCAATCACCTTGGGACTGTCATCCACCAAACCTACTGCAATGTTGGTGCCGCCCAAATCAATTCCTATATACATTGTTTCATCCTCCAGATATCAAAATTTTTGGTGTTTCCATTATACCTTTTTCCCAGGGATTTGTAAACCTTTTTTGCGAAACTTCAGGGAAATTCTGCACATAAAAAGACCTGCTCGGGCGCATACTATGCCGAGGAGGTGGAAGTGTATGATCATTATTGCTGCCCGTACATTATTGATGTATGTGTTTGTGGTGCTGACCCTTCGGTTGATGGGCAAGCGACAGATTGGGGAGCTGGAGGCCTCCGAGCTAGTGGTAACGATTATTATTTCGGAAATTGCAGCGCAGCCCATTACCGATACCGGCGTACCGCTGGCGGTCAGCATTCTGGCGATTTTGGTGCTTCTGCTTTTGGAAATCTGCCTGTCCCAACTGGCGTATCGCAATGTGTGGGTCCGGACCGCACTTTACGGAAAACCCAGTATGTTTTACAGCAACGGAACGCTCCACCAAGAGGAGATGCGCAAGCAGCGGTTTAATGTGGGGGATTTGATGGAGGAGCTGCGCAATCAAGGGGTGGTCAACCTCAATCAGGTGGAATATGTGCTGATGGAAACCAACGGCAAGGTCAGCGTGATTCTTTCCTCCGACGAGGGACCGGTGACCCCGCAGGATTTGGACATCCAGACCGAGCCGGTCAGAATGAGTTATGTATTGATTGACAACGGAACCCTCATCCGGAATAACCTCAAGCGATTGGGGTTGGACGAAAGCTGGGTGAAAAAACAACTGAAAGAACATAAACTGAGCCATATCCAGCAGGTGTTTTATTTGAGCTTTGAACAGGGGACCGGGAAGATTGTATTGATTCCCAAAGAGGAATGGAAAGAGGTGAAAGGATGAATCGTTTGCTTGTGGCGTTGTGTATTTTCCTTTTGGCGGCCGGCTTTGTAGGGGTGCATACGTATAAGGTCCTGGCGCTCAGCCGGGATGTGGACGAAATCTGTGGGCGGATTGAAGAGGATTTTGAAAAAGAGAATTGGGCTGGCATCAGCCAGAACACCCAAAAATTAGAGGAGCGATGGAAGGAAAGCCGGTTCTGGGCATCTCTTACCATCGACACCAAGCAGATTGAGGAGATAGAAATTTCCCTCAAACAGAGCGCCAAATATGCCGAGCTTGAGGCAAAGCCGGATTTTATCGGGGAGTTTATTATGTTCAAGATGCTGACCGAGCATCTTCCCCATCAGGAGGGTTTTGATATCGCAGAATTGTTGTAGGGCGGTACTTCTCCCTAAGAAGTACCGCCCTAAGCTTGACCTTTTCATCAGGATGTG
The DNA here is from genome assembly GCA_045578365.1 of Ructibacterium sp. Classification (GTDB taxonomy): domain Bacteria; phylum Bacillota; class Clostridia; order Monoglobales; family Monoglobaceae; genus Ructibacterium. Next base: position 10,527 of record JAZNKC010000049.1, on the reverse strand, counting down.
GTATGGTGAAAGCAATACCACGGAGAAAAGAGGAATGGCGATGGCGGAGAAAGAGCCTTTGTTAATCAGCGGATGTATGTTGGGACTTTGTTGCCGCTTTGATGGGGAGAGTAAGCCTATGAGGGGGGATTTGCTTCATAGCCTGCGGGAAAAGTTTGCCCTGATTCCGGTTTGCCCGGAACAGCTTGGGGGACTTGCCACGCCACGGGAACCCTCAGAATTTGACGGAACACGGTTTTTCTCCCGCACAGGCGAGGATGTGACGGAACATTTTCAAAAGGGTGCCGAGGAGGCGCTTCGGCTTGCTCGCTTTTTTGGATGCAAGCGGGCACTTTTGAAAGAAAAAAGCCCCTCCTGTGGCTTTGGAAAAATCTATGACGGGAGCTTTCAAAAAAAGCTGGTGGACGGCAACGGCGCCGCGGCAGAGCTCCTTTTCCAAAACGGCATTGCCATCTATGGGGAAACCCGTATCAATGAGTTATTAGAAAAATAAAAAAGACCCCGCAGGGTCTTTTTTATTTTTCTAAATAGGTCATATTGAAATGATGAAACGCGGCCTCCATTTGGTTGTCCTGTTCGATTTTTATAATGTCCAGATAGTTGCGCAGGTTAATCTGGGTGGTCAAATCCATACATCCGTAAGGGAACAAGCCTGCTTGACTCTGGAAGGAGTAGATGGCATAATACAATTCCTTGTCAAAGGTTTCGTTGATTTCTCCGGCGTACAAGCCATAGGTGGTCAGAATCTCCTTGGCAATGCGGACATCCTTGCCGGTGTCCCCCACCTGATAGGTGCGGGTATAATCAAAGTCGTCATAATCTTTTTTGTTGAGGCTTAAAAGCTCGTTTTCTACATACACATCCGGATCGATGCCCACCCCGTTGATGTTGTTTCCGTTGGGGGTCAGGTAAAAAGCAGAGGTGTACTTAATCAAACCTCCGTCTGCCAACTCACTCAGGCTCTGGACGGTACCTTTGCCGTAGGTGGTGGTACCGATCAGGGTTGCCAGCTCGTTTTCCTTAAGGGCCGCCGAAAGCACCTCGGAGGCGCTTGCGGTATAGCCGTTGGTCAGGATGGCAATCTCAAACTCCGGCTCTTTTTTGGCAGTGCCGTAGTAGGGGATGCTGAACATATCAATCTTGAAATCCTGTGTGGTGACCAGCTTGCCCTTGGGCACAAAGTTCTGCGCCATCAGGATTGCCTGATCCAGAAGTCCGCCGCCGTTATTCCGCAAATCCAACACCAGATTGGTGATGCCGCGACTTCTGGCATCGTCCAGCGCCTCACGGAACTTTTCTGCGGTGTTGCTGACAAAGCTGTGGATACAGATATACATCAGGCGGTTGCTGCCCTCGGTGTGAACCTCGGTGGTGATGCTGGTGCCGATGACCTTTTCACGAACCATGGTAAAGCCCAGAACCGCGCCGCCGCGTTCTACCTCCAGAAAGACCTCGGTGCCCTCCTCGCCACGAATGTGGCTGAGGATGATTTCGGACTTGGCGTTGCGTAAATCCACCCCATCTGCACGGAGGATTACATCCCCCACCTGCAGACCTGCCCGCTCTGCGGGGGTGTCCGGAATCACGCTGGCAATGATGCCTGCCTCCGGCATAGAAAAGTCGATGGTGACGCCGATGCCCACAACCTCGCCACTGACCGAAGTCAGGAGCGCCTTGCTCTCCTCTGCATCATAATACTCGGAGTATTGGTCCACAGATTCCAGCATTCCTTTTAATGCAGACTGATAAAGGGCGGGGTTTTCCAAAAGCAACTTTTCAATGGCTGCGTGGAGCAGCGTTTTTTCAGAAACTTCTTCATATCTTGCATAGATGGACAGGTGTTTGGTCACCGCATCCAGTAAGGTTTGTGCCTCTCCTGCGCTCAGGGGCGCAGATTCCTCTGCCAAAGCAGCCATAGGGGCAGGAATCAAAAGGAAGAGGCAAAGCAATAAACAAAGGATTCTTTGTATTTTCATAATAATTCTCCTTATCGAAAATGTAGTGCAACCACACGGATGCCCTCGGCGCGGTTGCGGGTGATAACCACCCCGACCTCCCGATCCACATAGTGGTTCAGTTCCTCTAAGGGGATGTAGGTGCCATTGGTCAGCCGTGCGCTGCCGGAAATCCAGATTTCATTGTATTCTGCCTGTTGCATCGTCTTCCGGCGCTCGGTGGTTGCAACCCCTGTGGGCTTGACATTTTTCAAAACCACCTTATGTCGCGCAGAATCGCAGTAATAAAGGGTGGCGGTATAATAATCCACCGTGGTAATCAGCCGGTCCTCTTCCACCGCAAGGGCGGGGGAAGAAACTGCTGACAGCAGCAGCCCCATACACAGGGCAAAAACTTTCTTTTTCATAAATACTCCTTACATTTTTTCCGGTGCGGAAACCTTGAGCATGGTCAAAACACCCTTGAGTACAATGCGGGTAGCATCAATCAGCTTCAGGCGGGCATTCATCAAATCCCGATCCTCTACCTTGACACGACACGCTGCATAGAAGGTGTGGAATGCGGTCGCCAAATCCATCACATAGCGGGTCATACGCGCCGGCTCCAATGCTTTGGCTGCGGACTCTACCTCGGCGGGCAGGTCGCTGAGCTTTTTCAGCAAATCCAACTCCGCAGGCTCAGTCAGGCATCCGGTCTGAATCTCGTTATAGGGAAGAACAGTAACGCCTTCCTCTGCCATCAGTCTTAAGATGCTGCAGATTCTTGCGTGTGCGTACTGCACATAGAACACGGGGTTGTCGTTGCTCTGCTCCTTGGCAAGCTCAAGGTCAAAGTCCAGATGACTGCCGGCGTTGCGCATATTAAAGAAGAACCGTGCCGCATCAATGCTGATGTCTTCCAGCAGGTCGGTCAGGGTGATTGCCTTGCCGGTGCGCTTGGACATTCTGACAACCTCGCCCTTGCTGACCAGTCGTACCAACTGCATCAGAACCACATCCAAGCGGTCGCCCTCGCCGCCCACAGCGTCCAGAGCCTTTTTCATCCGTGCCACATGACCGTGGTGGTCTGCGCCCCAGATGTTGATTGCCCAGTCATAGCCACGGGTCTTTAATTTATTCATATGGTAAGCGATGTCTGCGGCGAAGTAGGTGGGAATGCCGTTGGCACGCACCAACACCTCGTTCTTTTCCAGACCCATCTTTTCGCAGTTGAGCCAGACAGCGCCGTCTTCTTCATAGGTATATCCGTTTTTGGTCAGGGTATCAATGGCATCCTGAACCGCACCGGATTCGTGGAGGGTGCTCTCTCTGAACCAGACATCATAGAAGATGCGATACCGTCCCAAATCCTCTTTGAGGGCGTCGATGTTCTTTTCCAGTGCATAGGCAACCAATGCCTGCTTCCGTTCCTGTTCCGAAAGGGAAAGGTGTTTATCGCCGTGGATTTCAATGAATGCCTTGGCGTGGTTGGTGATGTCCTCACCGTGGTAGCCGTCTTCGGGAAATTCGATGGCGTCTTCTCCTTGGAGCTGCTGGATGTATCTGGCGTTTAAGGAGTTGCCGAATTTTTCAATCTGGTTGCCCGCATCGTTGATGTAAAATTCGCGGGTTACCTCATAGCCGGCAAAATCCAACAAGGATGCCAGACAGTCACCCAACGCACCGCCACGGGCATTGCCCATATGCATAGGGCCGGTGGGGTTGGCAGAAACAAATTCCACCATAACCTTTTGCCCTTTGCCCAAATCGATTCTGCCGTAATCTTCGCCTTGCCTTTCGATTTGTTCCAAGGTTTCATACAGCCAGGCTGCGGTGAGATAGAAGTTGATAAAGCCGGCGCCGGCAACCTCTACCTTTTCGATATCCTTGCCCAGTTCCATATGTGCCACGATGGCATCGGCAATTTTGCGGGGTGCAGATTTCAGCGCCTTTGCAAGAACCATTGCGATGTTGCAGGCAAAATCTCCGTGCTGCTTGTCCTTGGGCACCTCCAGACGAATCTGGGAGGCAAGGTCAAAACCATCCTCGGTAGCGGGGAGTTCCCCCTGCTCCTGTGCACGGGTGAAAGCCGAAACAATCGCCGTGGTAATAATGTCTTTCATTTTCTCCTGTATGGTCATGGTTATCTTCCTTTCTGCTTGGGCGGGTCAAAGGGGCGTGACCGCAATCCGCAAAGAATTTTGTATAAAGTTTTCGTTGTCCGCATCCAGAATATAGTCCACCTGCAGATTTCCGGAAAGTCCCGAAAAATCAAAGGCAACCTTTTCCGTGGTGATGGCGGCGCCGATACTGCCATAGGGGGTGGGATACATACAAAGGTTTTTCTCCCCCTCCTGATACTGAAGCTTCATATTGAACTTGCCTTTTCTGCTGACCTCCACATTCTGCTCCCAGATTTTGATGGTGGTTGTGGTGTCAGGGAACCCTGTCATCTCACTTTCCTCATAAATCAGGTAGTATTTATGGTTCAGCATCCCCATCTTTCCGGGGGTCTGCAGTTCAATCGGCTCCAGTTCCTCGCCGTCACAGCTCTGGATGGTCTTTACGCTGATGAGCACATTGTTATCCATAATCTAATACGCCTCTATCTCAATTTTCTGCACACTGCCCTTGATTTCTTTTTCCAGAAACATCTGGGCAATGTCGGTAAAGCCCTCCACCTCATCGCTGACATAATACCGGACGGTGCCCCGGGGTTTGTCTGAGAGCAGATTGCCTGCGGTGAGCCGTTCCTTGGCATAGATCGCCGCTTGTGCACCGGCATCAATCAGAGTGACGGAATCGCCCATCACTTCCCGAATGGTATTGGTCAAAAGGGGATAGTGGGTACAACCCAGAATCAGGGTGTCGATCCCCTCTGCCTTGAGGCTGAGCAGATATTCCTCTGCCGCAAGGCGGGCAAGTGCGCCTTGGGTGTGTCCGGTTTCTACCAGAGGCACAAACAAGGGACACGCCTTGCTGAACACCTCGAGGGAGGCGTCCATCTCCTTCAGGGTGTGGAGGTATTTGCCGCTCCGCACCGTGCCTTGGGTGCCAATGACCCCGATTTTTCCGTTTCGGGTGGCAGAGGCCGCCGCCCGACAGGCGGGCTCTAAAACCCCGGCAATCTCGGTCTGGAACTCATTCCGGATACGGGGGAGTGCCGCGCTGCTGGCGGTTCCACAGGCAATGATGATGAACTTGATGTCAAAGGTCTGCAAAAAACGAATGTCCTGACGGGTGTATTTTAAGATGGTGTCAGAGCTTCTGCTACCGTAGGGTACCCGTCCGGTATCGCCAAAGTAGATGATGTCCTCTCCGGGGAGAAGCTCCATCACTTTTTTGACACAGGTCAGTCCGCCAAGACCGGAGTCAAAAATTCCAATCGGTCTGTTATCCATGGCTTAGTCCTCCAACGCAAATCCAATCAGCCGGTCAATCAAATCGCTGTAACCCAGTCCGCTTGCCGCCCAGAGCTTTGCGTACATACTGATGGAGGTAAAACCGGGCAGGGTGTTGATTTCATTCAAACGGATGTCGCCGGTTTCCTTGTTCACAAAAAAGTCCACACGGGAAAGTCCGCGGCATTCACAGGCAAGGTATGCCTTGACTGCATATTCCCGCAGCTTTTCCAAGTATTCCGGCTTCAGCTCGGCAGGAATGGTCAGGATGGATGCGGCGTTGTTATACTTGGCATCGTAGTCATAAAATTCTGCTGCAGGAGCAATTTCACCCACCACCGATGCGCAGACCGGGGAAAGATTTCCCATTACGCTGCTCTCTACCTCGGTGCCGGTCATCATTTCTTCTATTAAGATTTTATAGTCTTCTTTGAAAGCGATTTCGATGCCCGCAATCAACTCTTCACGGTTGTGCGCCTTGGTGATACCCACCGAGGAGCCTGCGTTGGCAGGTTTGACAAAGCAGGGATAACCCAAGCGGGATTCTACCTCGTCAATTTTGCTTTCACCCCGTTTCATCTCTACCCAGTCAGCCTGAGGGATGCCTGCGTGAGCGAACATGGTTTTTGCCATACATTTGTCCATACAAACTGCACTGCCGATGACTTTGGAGCCCACATAGGGGATGCCGGCAAGCTCAAACAGACCTTGGATGGTTCCGTCCTCGCCGTTTTTGCCGTGGAGCACAGGGAACACCACATCTATGGGATAGGTCACAACCCCGTTTTCGGTAAAGCGCAGGATGGCTTTCTGCTGCCGGTCGGGGGAAATCATCGCCCGATCAAAGTTCCAAGCGGCAGAGTCGCACAGCGCTGCCATCTCCTCGGCAGTCCCATCATAATAATACCAACCGCCGTCTTTGGAAATGCCAATCTTGTGAATTTCATATTTGGATGTATCGATGTTCTGAAGTACTGCGGCTGCAGAGCGCAGAGAAACTTCGTGTTCGCTGGATGCGCCGCCGAAAATGACACACAAATTGAGTTTTGCCATCAATCTCATAACCTTTCTTCCCACCAACTGAACTCTATCGTCTGTATGTGGGCGGACAGACGTCATATACATATAGTAATACAACAATACATTGTACCGCAAAACCCTGAAAAAATCAAGATGTATAATGCAGAATTTCTTGGAAATAATCTTTTTACAACCTGAGAACAGAAAGTAGGGAAAAACCATGAAAAGCAAAAGGAAGAACTTGCTTTTTTGTATTGGTGCCACCTTGATTTTGAGCGGCGTATTTGCTTGCTTGAGCGTACAGGCACTTAAGACAGGGGTCAGGGAGGAGGTGCTGCGGCTGCACATTGTGGCAAACAGTGATACCCCTTGCGACCAAGCGGTAAAGCTGAAGGTGCGGAACCGGATTTTGCAGGATTGCGGGACGCTTTTTGCCGATTGTACCTCCCGTGAGGAGGCGGCAAAGATTGCACGGGAGAAAAGCGGACTGCTCTGTCGTGTTGCTGAGAAAGCCTTGCGGGAAAATGGTGTCTTCTATCCGGTGTCGGTACGGGTGGAGGAGTGTCAGTTTCCTACCAAAAGCTATGGGGGCGTACGGCTTCCTGCTGGAAGATATACCGCCGTCAATCTGCGGATTGGAGCGGGAGCGGGACAAAACTGGTGGTGTGTGATGTACCCGCCCCTCTGCCTGACCGGAGATACAGTCAAGGCGGATGAGGCGACCCTCTTAAAACTGCGTCAGGAACTTTCTGCCGAGGAGTACGCCTTGGTGACCGAAACAAACACCATACAGGTAAAAGTGAAATTCCGGCTTGCCGAGTGGTTGGGAAAAAGATTCATAAATTTGTTTTAATTGGGAAAAGTATCAGTAAATCATAAAGAAAGGTCAGAGGAATTATGAAAGATAAGATTTTTGGAGTTCTGCAACGGGTAGGCCGTTCCTTTATGCTTCCTATTGCAATTTTGCCGATTGCCGGTCTGTTTCTGGGTGTAGGCGGAGCGTTCACCAACGAAACCATGCTCAGAGCATACAACCTGATGGGAATTATGGGGCCCGGCACGCCTATTTATGCGGTGCTGCAGGTGCTCAATGCCTGCGGAAACATTGTGTTTGCCAATCTGCCCCTGATTTTTGCCATCGGTATTGCCATCGGTATGGCAAAACAGGAAAAAGAGGTTGCTGCTCTTGCGGGCGCCATTGCCTTTCTGGTGATGCATGCCGCCATTGGAGCGATGGCACTCAATACCTATGGCCCGCAAGGAATTGAGGAGCATATGGCAAACGGATCCATGACCTCGGTAATGGGTATCCAGTCCTTGCAGATGGGTGTGTTTGGCGGTATTTTGGTAGGATTGGGCGTTGCGGCACTGCACAACCGATTCTATCGGATTCGACTGCCACAGGTGCTCTCCTTCTTTGGAGGAACCCGATTTGTTCCTATTATCTCATCTGCGGTGTATCTGTTGGTAGGTATTCTGATGTTCTTCATCTGGCCGCCCATTCAGAACGGCATTGTGTATATCGGTTCCCTGGTGCAGCGTTCGGGGTATCTGGGAACATGGATTTACGGTGTGACCGAGCGTGCGCTGATACCCTTTGGCCTTCATCACGTGTTCTATCTGCCCTTCTGGCAGACCAATGTGGGTGGAACCATGGAGATTATGGGAAGAACCTGGGAGGGTGCCCAGAACATCTTTTTTGCCCAGCTCTCTGACCCCACAGTGGAGCACTTTGCAGTTTCTGCCACCCGGTTTATGTCCGGTAAGTTCCCCCTGATGATTTTCGGCCTTCCCGGTGCGGCACTTGCCATGTACCATTGTGCCAGAGATGAAAAGAAAAAAGTTGCCGGCGGCTTGCTCCTCTCTGCAGCACTGACTTCCATGCTGACCGGTATCACCGAACCGATTGAATTTACCTTCTTGTTTGTGGCACCTCTTTTGTATGTGGTCCATTGTATCTTTGCGGGACTTGCGTATATGCTGACCCATGTGTTTAATGTGGGTGTAGGTATGACTTTTTCGGGCGGCTTGATTGACCTGTTCCTGTTTGGTATCCTGCAAGGAAACGCCAAGACTGACTGGGTGAACATCATTCTGATTGGTATTGGCTATTTTGTGGTGTACTATTTCCTGTTCCGATTCCTGATTAAAAAGTTTAACTTCAAGACCCCCGGCAGAGAGGATATTGGAGAAACCAAGCTTTATACCCGTGCCGATGTGGAAAAAGAGAAGAAGAACCAAAAGGCAGCCTCGGGTGGACTGGACGTCCGTTCTGCCACCATTGTGACCGGTCTTGGAGGTAAGAAAAATATTCGCGACTTGGACTGCTGTGCTACCCGTCTTAGGGTTACGGTAGAGGATGGCAGCCGGATTGACGAAACTGCCCTGAAAGAGAGCGGTGCGGTAGGTGTGATTCGCAAAGGTAACGGCGTACAGGTGATATATGGACCTATCGTCACGGTGGTCAAATCCGATTTGGAGGCATATCTTGCCCACGCACAGGAAGAAAGAAGCGAAAGCCCCAAAGGGCAAAGCGATGCCAAAACCACCTTTGTTTATGCGCCGGTTTCGGGCAAGGTGATTACCAAAGAACAGATTGGTGACGAAGTCTTTGCCGCCGGTGTTCTGGGTGAATGTATTGCCGTGGAACCGGACGAGGGTAAGGTCTATGCACCGGCAGACGGCGTGATTGAGAGTGTGTTTGCCACCAAGCACGCTATGAATCTGAAAACCGATACCGGAGCAGAAATCCTGATTCATATGGGATTGGATACGGTAAAACTAAAAGGAAAGCATTTTCAGGTGCATGTCAAGGACGGACAAAAGGTGAAAAAGGGTGATTTGCTGGCAGAGATGGACCTTGCGGCCATCCGCAAGGCGGGATTTTCCGCCATTACCCCCATTGTCATCTGCAACACACCGGAATTTGATGCAGTTGCCCCTGCCTATGAACATCAGACAATCAAACATGGTCAGCTCTTGATGACCCTGCAGAAATAAAGCAAACCCCCAAGGGATCATCCCTTGGGGGTTTTATTCGATTTATTCAAAGCGTAGCTTTGTTTTTATTCTAAGCTTTGCAAAATCTCTTTGATAACTTGCAGCGTATTTTCCTTTGAAATTTGGATAAAAGTGGCATTTTTTACATCTTCATCGAAAAGTAATGATTCAAGGACGCTTAATGCTACCACTTCGGTTGCATATGAATCATTCAATCTGAGTAATTCTTCAACATATTGGAATGCTTTTGCCAATGTGTGGTTATTATTGTTAGCGATTTGTTTTTTTATAAAAGGCACAAAAACATCTGCATAAACAATATGCGAACCCGTTTCGTCATTATCTTGCCAAGATGTTTCCTCAAGATAGGCATCTTTGATTTCGGGAAAAGATTCTACTAATTTCAAATTAAGTTCAATACTTGTCATTATTTGCCTCCTAAAGCATTTTTCAAATCAATGATTAAATCTTCTACTATTTTTTATCCGTCAATGGAAAAAGCGGGCTTGCGCCCAAACGTTTGTATTCCCATTCTTGACAATCAATCCCATATCGTCTATAATAAAAGAGCGGTGTAAATTGAATAACAAGCCACAATGTAAGTGTGCATTTTTCTTAGGCAAAAATGCAGGCTTTGCTTTCGCATACTTGTATTGTGGAAGAGTTTCAATTTGCACCGCAGCAATTGAAGCCGTGCATTTTTCGGTGCGCGGTTTCGGCTGCGCACTTTTTTGTGCGCAAAAGTTTCACCACAGAATGCAGAAAAAGCACCCAAGAGGTGCTTTTTCTGTGTTTTTTTCTTGCCTGCGGTAGACCGACTTTTTCTGTATCTGCTATCTTGTAATCATAGTTCCAATGCCGTGGTGGGTAAAGATTTCCAAAAGCAAGCAGTGGGGAATTCGTCCGTCCAAGATATGAACTGAGGTGACCCCCGCCTCGATTGCCTGAATGGCGCCCTTGACCTTGGGAATCATTCCGCCCACAATCTTTTTATCTTCAATCATTTGATAAATTTCTCTTCTTGTCAGCTTGTAAAGAGCACGGGGGCTGTCTGCCGATTCCTTGATGCCCTCGATGTCGGTCAAAAGCATCAGCTTTTCGGCCTCCAACGCCTCAGCGACTGCGCCGGCAACCGTGTCGGCGTTGATGTTGTAGCTGTTGCCCTCTTTGTC
>JAZNKC010000048.1:0-10763 GCA_045578365.1 Ructibacterium sp. | reverse complement strand
TGCCACCTCTTGGGCAGGGGTGAGGGGGTAATCCTTTAAGTATTCGTGCAGGCGGGAGGAACGTTTGATGCTCATAGTATGCACGGTGGTGTTTTCAGGGGAGAGTTCCTCCACCTCTTTGAGGGTATCGCAAAAATCAGTCAAGGATTCTCCGGGCAGTCCCGCAATCACATCCATATTGATACAGGAAAAATCAAAGCTCCGTGCCAGTTTGACCGCCTCGCGGATTTGCTCCGGCGTGTGGGCCCTGCCGATGCGGTTCAGGGTTTCCTGTTTCATCGATTGGGGATTGATGCTGATGCGCTCTGCTCCGTGCTTTTTTAAGACTTCTAATTTTTCCGGGGTGATGGTGTCAGGGCGTCCCGCCTCTACTGTAAATTCCTTGCAGAATTTCAGGTCAAAGGATGCTTCCATCTGCAGAAACAAATCCTCAAGCTGTGTATCTGACAGGGTGGTGGGGGTCCCGCCGCCCATATAGATGGTTTCAATCCGGCGATTGTGTTGGGAGAGTAAATCACCCACATAGGCAATCTCTTTTTTCAGTGCGGTCACATAATCCGGAATCAGCTTGGCGGCTTGTCGGGTTCCGCAGGTGACAAAGGAGCAATAAAGGCATCTTGTGGGACAGAAAGGAATCCCGATATAAACGCTGATGCCATCCGGATCCATTTGGTTTTCCACCGCAAGCTCCCGACAGGCGATTTCATAGGCAAGCTCCGCCTTTTCGAGGGTGGTTTCACATTCCTTGGTGAAATGGAGGAGGACCTCCTCCTTGGATTTTCCCTCCAAAAGGAGATTGGTAGCAATTTTCGCCGGACGGATTCCGGTCAGAATGCCCCAAGGTCGTTTGGTTTCTTCATTCATTGCAGATATGGGTTCCACTCCCTTTCTGCACCGATGGTGGTAGCGGGACCGTGCCCCGGATAGACAGGGGTTTCATCCGGCAGAACCATCAGTTTTTCTTGAATAGACTGAACCTCCTCAGCAAGGCTTCCGGTGGGATGATCCACCCGTCCCACGCTTTGGGAGAACAAGGTGTCCCCGCTGATTAAGATTCCTTCGCCAAAAAGACAGATGCAGTCCGAAGTATGTCCGGGGGTGTGAAGAACTTGAAAATTCAGGTTCCCAACCGAAACGGTGTCCCCGTCTGTCAGCAGGCGTTGGGGCTGAACAGGAGTCCAGCGGATGCCCACATAATGACAAAGGTTGAAAAGACTGTCCTCCAAAAATGTTTCCCCGTTCTGATGGATAGCAATGGGTGCGCCGGTCGCTTGTTGCAGTTTATCAAGAGCCAGAATATGGTCAAAATGTCCGTGGGTCAGGACGATTTCTTTTAAGGTATAGGTTTGCTCTTTCAAGAAATCCAGAATTTTTTCTGCTTGCGCAGGGGCATCCACCACAATCGCCTCGCGGTTTTTTTCGTCTGCAAGGATGTAGCAGTTGGTGGACAAGTCCCCTAAAACCAGAGTGTGAAGTTTCATAACAGACTCCTTTTACTGTCTGCGACGAACGACGGAAAGAACCCCGTCAATGTGCTGCAGTTTTTTGATGATATGCTCTAACTGGTTGGTATCAGAAATCTCCAAGGTCAGCTCAATGATGGCAAGGTTGTTCTTGCCGGTGCGGGCGTTGACATTGGTGGTACGGGTCTTTAATTCCGATACGGTGGTCATAATATCCAACAGCAGATTGCTGCGGTCGGTGGCGTTGACATAGAGGGTGGTCTGGAAGGTGCTGTCGGTTTCCTGTGCCCAACGCACCGGAACAAACCGGCTCATTTCCGCCTCATTGGAAGCGGCGTGCAGCATATTGATACAGTCTGCACGATGGATGGCAACCCCTCTGCCGCGGGTGATATAACCCACAATCTTGTCACCGGGTACCGGATTACAACAATGGGAAAAACGAATCAGGCAGTTGTCCAGTCCACCCACAATCACGCCGCTGGAATTGGGCTTGGAGGTGGTTTTGGCAACCATGGGGATAAATTCCTCAGAGGAAAGTCCCTTTTCGTCAAAGATGCGTTTTTGACATTCGGTCTTAAAACGGGTAACAAAGCGGGTGGCGTTGATGCTGCCGTAACCGATGGCGGCATACAAATCCTCCAGATTGTTAAATCCGTATTTGCGGAGCAAACCATCCACAAAGGGTTTGTCGCTGATAAAGGTCAAAGGCAAAAAGCTCTGGCGCAAGGTCTTTTCCAAAAAGTCTTTGCCCTTTTCGATGTTCTCTTCACGGTTCACCTTTTTGAACCATTGATTGATTTTGTTTCTTGCCTGAGAGGTCTTACAAATCTTAATCCAGTCAAGGTGCGGTCCCTGATTTCCGCTGGTGATAACCTCAACGATGTCGCCGTTTTCCAAAGACGAGCTCAAGGGCACAATTTTTCCGTTTACCTTGGCACCGGACATCCGGTTGCCTACCGCACTATGGATGGCATAGGCAAAGTCGATGGGGGTTGCCCCTACGGGAAGGCTGATAACGTCCCCCTTGGGGGTAAAGACAAAGACCTCATCGCTGAACATATCAATCTTTAAGGTCTGCATAAAGTCTTCCGCGTTGGTCATATCCTTCTGGATTTCCAACAGCTGCTTAATCCATTCCAGCTTGCTGTCCATCTCGTCGCTGCCGCTTTTGCCTTCTTTGTATTTCCAGTGGGCAGCAATACCGTTTTCTGCAATCTGGTGCATCTCCCAAGTGCGAATCTGGATTTCAAAGGGAGTGCCCCCTCTGCCAATCAGGGTGGAGTGCAGGGATTGGTACATATTGGGTTTGGGCATTGCAATGTAGTCCTTGAATCTGCCCGGAATCGGCTTATAAAGCTCGTGCACCATACCCAGAACCGAATAGCAGTCTGCCACCGAATCCACAATCACACGGACGGCAAACAAATCGTAAAGCTCGTCAATGCTTTTGTTCTGCATAAACATTTTGCGGTAGATGCTGTAAAAATGCTTGGCACGGCCCTCTACGTGGGACTTGATGCTCAGGCTTTCCAGTTTTTCCTGTAAAATTTGGATGATGTCTTTGATATAAAGCTCCCGTTCATCCCGTTTTTGGGCGATTTTGTCTACGATTTCGTAGTAGCCAATGGGATCGATATAACGGAGGGAAAGGTCCTCCAGCTCCCACTTGATTTTGGACATACCAAGACGATGGGAGAGGGGGGCATAAACCTCCAAGGTTTCTCTTGCAATTTCTCTTTGCTTTTCTTCCGGCTGATATTTGAGGGTGCGCATATTATGCAGACGGTCTGCCAGTTTGATGACAATGACCCGCACATCCTTTGCCATGGCAAAGAACATTTTGCGCAGATTCTCAATCTGTTGCTCCTCTTTGGAGGTGTAAGGGATTTTGGTCAGCTTGGTCACACCCTCAACCAAAAGGGTGATGGTTTCGCCGAATTCCCGGATCAGGCAGTCGTGGTCGCAATCGGTATCCTCCACCACATCGTGGAGCAGTGCGGCGCAAATGGACTGAATATCCAGCTCCAATTCTGCCAAGATATAGGCAACATTGACCGGATGGGTGATGTAGGGTTCTCCGGACTTGCGCAACTGTCCCTCGTGCATCTTTTCGGCATATTCATACGCCTTGATGACAGGGTTTAAGTCGCCGCCCGCATAATATTGTCGGATGCGGGAAAGCAACATATCCAGGGTGATGGTAACAGCCATAGAGAACTCCTCCTTTCAAAAAAGACAGAAAACGCCGGTTTGGCAAGGCAGACCGGCGTTTCTCTTCAGACGGTTAGCAATCTTCTTCGCCAACCTTTTTGATATCCTTAAGAATCAACTGCACATTCTGAAAGCCTCTGTAATCATTGATGTCCAGAGCAAAGGCAACGTCGATAAAGTCGCCCTCTTTCAGATATTGCTCATATTCGCCCATGCCAAAGCCGACAGAATCCAAATACTTGCCGTCCTTCAGCAGGGTCATACGCAGATGCTTACCCTCGCTCATGGTGCTGATTTTATGTATCTTGATGTTGCGAATTGCAAATGCGGGAACCGGATTGTCTACCCCAAAGGGCTGCAACCGGTTGATGTCGTTGACGGTTTCCATCGAGATGTAGGGAACCTTGATGGCAGCATCCAACAAAATGGTGGGCGCAGTCATCTGCTCGGTGAAACGGTCAGCGGCACAATCGTTGATTTTCTTGCGGAATGCTTCGATGTTTTCCGCCTTGATGGTCAGACCTGCCGCAAGCTCATGGCCGCCAAATTTTTCAAGCAGGTCGGTACATTCTTCCAAAGCACCAAACAGGTTAAAACCGTTGACACTTCTGCCCGAACCCTTTGCACTATCGCCATCGATGGCAAAGAGGATGGAGGGCTTGTAGAATTTTTCGGTAATCTTGGAAGAAACGATACCCACGATGCCGTGATGCCATTCGCTATGAGGGATTACGATCACCTTGTCATCCCGTACCTCAGGATGTGCTTCCAGATATTCCAGTGCCTCACGGAACATTTTTTGTTCGGTGTGCTGACGGGTGGTGTTCTCCTCGCACAGGGATTCTGCCAGAGAACGTGCCCGTGCGGGGTCCTCGGTCAAAAACAGCTCCACACTACGGCTTGCACAGCCCAGTCTGCCGCTGGCATTGATTCTGGGTGCGATGATATAGCCGATGGTTGCGGTGGTAATGGCTTTGCCGTTGGTAGAAACATCCAACAAAGCCTTAAGACCGATATTTTTGGTGGTGTTAAAGCGTTTCAGTCCCTCGGTCACGATGATGCGGTTTTCGTCCACCAGAGGAGAAATATCCGCAACCGTACCCAAGCACATCAAATCGGCATACTTGTCCATCAAATCCGGCAGGGATTTATTCTC
The DNA here is from genome assembly GCA_045578365.1 of Ructibacterium sp. Classification (GTDB taxonomy): domain Bacteria; phylum Bacillota; class Clostridia; order Monoglobales; family Monoglobaceae; genus Ructibacterium. The sequence continues at coordinate 5,930 of JAZNKC010000048.1, read as the reverse complement.
GTCTAGTGCCTGAATCAGCTTAAATACCACGCCCACGCCTGCCAGACTCTTGAAGGGGTATGAACAATCCTTCCGCTTGGGGTCGATGGCAGCATATGCGTTGGGGATGGTTTCTTTACATTCGTGGTGGTCAGTGATGATGACATCCAGACCGATTTCCTTGGCATATTCACTTTCTTCCACAGCGGTGATACCGGTGTCCACAGTGATAATCAGGGATGCGCCGCCCTGACGGATTTTGTCCAGAGCGTCCCGATTTACGCCATAGCCCTCCTGCATACGGTCGGGAACATAATAATCCACATCAATACCCATACCGGAAAGGTGCTTATAAAGAATAGCGATGGAGGTGATACCATCGGCGTCATAGTCGCCGTAGATGGTAACCTTTTCGTGATTGTCACGGGCTCTTAAAATGCGTTCAGCAGCTTTTTCCATATCCTGAAGGAGAAACGGATCGTGCATCACACCCAAATCCTTGGAAAGAAATTTGGTGATAGATTCGTCATCACGGATACCTCGGTTGTAGAGGATGATTGCGGTCAGGGGCGAGATGTGAAAGGTTTTGGAAATCTCCACCACCCGATTCTTGTCAAACTCTCTGAGCTGCCACTTTTTCTTTAACATAACAGATATCTCCCTAAATCCAAATGTTTTGCAAAATCAACCCTCTCGGAAACCCAAAAGGTGTAGATAGTTTATTGTATCACGATTTGAAACAAATTACAACACTTTTTTCAAAATTCATTTCAGTTCTACAATGGTAACGCCGTTTTCTCCTTCGCCGTATCTGCCAAGGCGGAAGGATTTGACCTGCGGGTGTTTGCGCAGCATCTGCTGGATTCCTGCACGGAGGGTTCCGGTGCCTTTTCCGTGAATCAGGCTGACAGCGTGAAGTCCCGCCATGGATGCCTCATCCAAGAACTTGTCGGCTTCCAAAAGTGCCTCTTCCAAAAGCATTCCCCTCAGGTCCACCTCGGACTTCATGGCGCCGCTACGCAGACCGCTGTCCTTGCGGGGCGGGGTGTAGGCGTTTTTGGGTGGTTTGCCCGGGTCATCTTCCAGCAGGGTCAGGTTTTCAATTTTGCTGGTGATTTTCATAATCCCCACCTGAACCTGAACGGTGTTGTCCTTTTTGTTGATGGAGAGCACGCTGCCCTTGTCCCCCAAATCGTCCAGCATTACCGTTGCGCCAAGGCGCAGACTGTTGATGTTGAGGACACCGATTTTCTTCGGCTTTTCGGTACGGCTCTTGGGTGGGCGGTTTTTCTTCTGTTTTAGACCCAGCTCCTGTTTGAGAGCCGCCATTGCCCTTAATGCCTCTTGCTCATCCTTTTCCTTTTGCAGTTTTTTGAATTCGGCAAGGAGGGTTTCGGTCTCCTCTTGTGCCTTTTGGATGATTTTGTCGGCTTTTTCACGGGCACGGTCAAAGATGCGGTCTTTTTGTTTTTCGATTTTTTCCCGTTCCTGCTGAAGTTGCTTTTTCAAATCCTCAATTTCCCGCCGCATCTGCTCGGTCTCTTTCAAATCCTTTTCGGCACGCAGACGGCTGGTTTCCATATCGGTCAGAATATCCTCAAACTGTACGTCCTCCTGAGAAAGCCGTTCCTTGGAGCGGGTGATGATATGGGCGGGAAGTCCTAACTTTTGCGAGATGGCAAAGGCGTTACTCTTTCCGGGCACCCCAATCAGCAAACGGTAGGTGGGGCTTAAGGTTTCCACATCAAATTCGCAGGATGCGTTTTCTACCCCCTCGGTAGAGAGGGCATAGAGCTTGAGCTCGCTATAATGGGTGGTGGCAACGCACTTGGCACCGATGCTCCGGATGTGTTCCAGAATGGAGGTAGCAAGCGCCGCACCCTCAACGGGGTCGGTGCCGGCACCCAACTCGTCAAAGAGAACCAGACAGTTGGATTCTGCCTTTTCTAAAATGTGCACAATATTCTTCATATGGGAAGAGAAGGTGGAAAGACTTTGTTCAATACTTTGTTCATCGCCAATGTCGGCAAAAATATTGTCAAAGACCGGCATCACGCTGCTGTCGGCAGCGGGGATAAACAAACCGGATTGCACCATCAGGCAGAACAGACCTACGGTTTTTAATACCACGGTCTTACCGCCGGTGTTGGGGCCGGTCACAATCAAGGTATCAAAATCCTCACCCAGATACACGGTGGTGGGGACAATCTTCTTCCGGTCAATCAAGGGATGTCTGCCATCCTTGATGAACACCTTGCCCGTATGGTTGAGTGCGGGGCAAACCCCTTTCATATCCAAGGCAAGCCGTGCCTTGGCAAATACAAAGTCCAGATGAATTAAGGTATCAAAATTCAGGCTGAGCTCCTGGGCGATTTCTGCGGCTTTTGCCGAAAGCTCTGCTAAAATCCGCTCGATTTCTGCCTTTTCCTTGACCTCCAGTTCGTGGAGCTCGTTGTTGGCATTAACCACACCTTCCGGCTCAATAAAGACGGTTCCGCCCGATGCGGAAATATCGTGAACGATACCCTTGACCTCGCTGCGGTGTTCCGCCTTGACCGGAATCACATAACGGTTGTTTCGCATGGTCACAATGCTGTCCTGCAAAAACTTTTGATAGTATCCGGAATGGAGCATAGAATCCAAAGAATCCTTGATGCGGGCAGAGGCGTTGCGCATTTTTCTGCGCAGAGAAGCAAGTTGCGGGCTGGCACTGTCAGAGAGCTCCTCTTCGGAAAGGATGGAGGTAAAGATGGTATCCTCCAATCCCTTGTCGGGGTATAACGATTCGATATAACCGCAAAGAACCCCCGTCTGTTCAGGAGTCAGGGATTTTAAGGTACGGGAATTTTTTAAGATTCTGCCCAGGTTGAGGAGTTCGGGCATATTCAGGCTACCCCCGATTTCCAGTCGCTTGACCGCCTCCTGAATGTCATAGATGGTGAAAAGCTCCGGTGCTCCGTATTTGAGCATCAGGGTGAGTGCTCCATCGGTTTCAGCGAGGGTCTGCTCCACCACTCGGAACTGACTGGAGGGGGTCAGGGCGGCGATACGCAGGCGGGTAGCCTCATTCTTGGCAAAGCCGCTGAGCTGCTCTAAAATTTTATGATATTCCAAGGTTTTCAAAGTTTTTTGTTCCAATGGTTGTTCCTCCCGTTTGGGATATTTGCTTTTTCTATTATACACGTTTTTTTGGGATTTTGTCTACCCTTTTTTCAAGGATGTTCATAGAATAATAACGGAGGGTAAAATTTTTTGTTTCCAGTTGAAAAAATGACAAACCTGTGTTAAAATAAGAAGTTAGAAGTTTGGAGGAAGAATTTTATGGAAAGATATATGGATAACAGCGCAACCACACGCCCCTATCCTGAGGTGGTACAAAAGGTTGCCGAGGTTATGCAATCACAATATGGCAATCCCTCCTCTTTGCATCGGTTGGGAATTGTAGCAGAAAAAGAAGTGAAAGAGGCAAAAGAAGTCATCGCCCAGACCCTTAAGGCATCGGCGGGGGAAATTTATTTCACCTCCGGCGGTACCGAGTCCAACAATCTGGCGATTATGGGTGCCTGCTTAAGCCACCGTGGCCGGCATATCATCAGTACCCCCTTGGAGCATCCGGCGACTATGAACACGCTGGCAGCCTTGCGGGAGCAGGGTTGGCGGGTGGACTTCATTCCGGTGGACAGGGATGGGGTGGTGAGCCTGCCTGCCTTTGAGGATATGATTGAACCGGACACCGTGTTGGTGACGGCGATGCTGGTCAACAATGAAATCGGGTCTATGCAGCCCATCTCGCAGATGGCAAAAATTTTGAAGAGAAAGAACCCCAAAGCCTATCTCCATGTAGATGCGGTACAGGGTTACGGCAAAATCCCCTGTGATGTGCGGGAACTGGGCGCAGATTTGTTCAGTATCAGCGGTCATAAAATCCACGGGCCCAAAGGGGTAGGGGTGTTGTATATCAAAAAAGGCGTTCGCCTTTCTCCCATCCTCTACGGCGGGGGTCAGCAGAACAACCTCAGACCGGGCACCGAGAATGTACCGGGTATTGCAGGGCTGGGTGTTGCGGCAAAACGCTGTCATCAGCACCTTTTGGAAAACGCAAGGCGGATGCAGGAGCTGCGGAAAAAACTGGAACAGGGCATCTGTGACCGGATTGACCGTGTGCAGGTCAACACGCCGGAACAGGCGGCGCCCCATATCCTGAATGTCTCCTTTGGCGGGGTGCGTTCTGAGGTGGTATTGCATTCCTTGGAGAATGAGGAAATCTATGTTTCCAGCGGTTCGGCGTGTTCCAGTCACAAAAAGGAACCCAGCTATGTATTGACTGCCATCGGGGTAGACAGAGAAATGATTGACGGCAGTATCCGGTTCAGCCTTTCGGAGTTTACCACGGAAGAGGACATCGATGCCACAGTAAATGCCCTTGAAACCATTGTGCAGCGTATAAGAAAACTAAATTTGAGATAGAATGGAGTATACCAATGAAAAAAGCAGATATTGTTCTTTTGAAGTATGGAGAAATCGCATTAAAGGGCTTAAACCGTCCTATGTTTGAACAGCGGCTGCTGAAAAACCTTTCCTATGTGCTTGCGCCGTTGGGAAAATTCAGCATCCGCAAATCTCAATCCATGATTTATGTGGAGCCGCTGGAGGATACCATTGATATGGACCTTGCCATCGAGGCAATGCAAAAGGTGTTCGGCATTGTGAACATCTGCCCCGCCGTTTCCTGTGAGAAGGATATGGAGAGTATTGCAAAAACTACCATTGCCTGCTTAAAGGAGATGGACACCGAGGGCAAGACCTTCAAGGTGGAGGCAAAGCGGGAGGATAAGCAGTTTCCTCTCAACTCTCCCCAGATTTGTCAGCAGATGGGCGGTGCTATTCTGAGAAACGTCAAGGGCTTAAAGGTGGATGTGCACAACCCTGACATTCTGGTGCAGATTGAGATTCGCAAAAAAGCGTATATCTTTACCCAAAAGTTTGCAGGTGCCGGCGGTATGCCGGTAGGTACCAACGGCAAAGCGGCACTTCTGCTCAGTGGCGGCATTGACAGTCCGGTGGCGGGATGGATGATTGCAAAGCGTGGCGTGGCACTGGATGCGGTGCATTTTCACAGCCATCCCTACACCTCTGACCGTGCCAAGGAAAAGGTGATTGACCTTGCTAAGATTGTTTCGGCATACAGTGGAAAAATCAATCTCCACGTGGTACCCTTTACCGAAATCCAGCTTGCCATCATCGACCAATGTCCCAAGAACTACCTGACCCTGATTATGCGTCGGGTGATGATGCAGATTGCAGAGCGGATTGCCAGAAAGAACAATGCCAAGGCATTGATTACCGGAGAGAGCATCGGTCAGGTGGCAAGCCAGACCATGGAGAGTCTTGCGGTGACCGACAATGCGGTTTCCATTCCGGTATTCCGTCCTTGTATCGGGATGGACAAGGAGGAAATCGTGCAGATTTCTAAAAAAATCGATGCTTATGAAACCTCGATTCTGCCCTATGAGGATTGCTGTACCATTTTTGTGCCCAAGCATCCCAAAACCCGTCCTACCGTTGAGGAAATTGTAGAGGCAGAACAGAGCCTAAAGAATCTGGAAGAAATGATAGAAACGGCAATTTCGCAGGATGAAGTGATTGTCATTCAGCCGTAAGGAGGAATTATGACATTTGAGATTATTTCCGTGGGTACGGAGCTTTTGTTGGGACAGATTGTCAATACCAATGCACAGGAAATCAGCCGACTGCTCAGCGAGTTAGGCTTTTCGGTGTACTACACCACCGTGGTGGGGGACAACCCTGAGCGGCTCAAGCAGGCACTCAAGATTGCGGCGGCGCGTGCAGACGGTATCATCACCACCGGAGGACTTGGCCCCACGGCGGATGATTTGACCAAAGAAACGGTAGCAGAGTACTGCGGACTGTCCTGTGTGATGCATCAGGAG
>JAZNKC010000047.1:0-2932 GCA_045578365.1 Ructibacterium sp. | reverse complement strand
GGTTCTGCTGTGAGCCAATGGCTTCCAGAAGCTTTTCTTTTCCATCAAAATACATATTCTCCAACAGGATTTTGGCAGAGGGCGCCATATCCGGTCGGAACACCCCTATTTTCCAAAGCTCAGTCAAGGTTTGATTCTGAGTCACCCGATTATAGGGGTTGTTTTTTTCTGCACTGACCGCCACATCAAATTCCAGTGGGCGCAGCTGAGGCTGATCCTTCCACAAGCGATTGGAGAAGGTCAGGTATTCCCGCTTGCCGTCAAGCCCGTCAATGCGGTAGCTGTGGGGTTGGTCATAGAATTGGCGCATCAGCTCCATACAAAGATAAATGATTTCCCGAAAGGCGTTGTAGCCCTCGCCAATCATATCTCTGCTCAGCTTTTCGCCCGCCTGTTGGAGCGCCGCAATGGCAGAATACGCAGTCACGCCGCCGGTGGTTCCTCCCTGCTGGAAGTCCCGATTGCCGGCAATCTCTTTCATCTCCTCAATCTTGTTTTTCCGGTGCTGAATGATGTAGCTGTGCAGGGGTTTTGCCTGCAGCTCCCGAATGTTTTCGTCCCCCACGTTGCCTGCCACATGGATGATGTCCTTGGAGCAATCGGTGAGCTCGTATTCGTTCAGTCCGCCGTTGTCCTTGACCATATAACGGGTTTTTCCCGAAATCATCGCATTTCTGCTGATAATCCAGTCCAGTCGGTCAATATAAAGCTGCGGGCTTTTGATGATGTCTACCATGCCGAACCCAACGGGACTGTCCTCGTCCGGATACATGACGTCCAGCACAAAGGGGTACTTTCCGTGGGCATATAAGCCGGAATCAGAGCTGTCCTCGGTGGCATCCAGAATCAGATTGCCGCAGAATTTCACCAGCTCTACCGTGGTGTGACTGCCTCGTTTCTTTTTGTAATAGCAATCCACCACCATCAGCTTGTCCTTGTTCTTGTCCGCCCCATTGGTGTTCTGCATATCGTCATAGGTATGAATCTCCGATACCGCATCCTCCTGAAAACAGTCGGCGTATTGGGGGTAGCGGTTTTTCAAGTCCTCCCTGTCAATCAAAGCAGTGAGATATAAAAACCGACTGTCCTGAATGTCGCAGATGCCCGGCTCCCAGAACAGGTTAAGCAGGTCAATCTTGCGGATATCAATCTCTCCCAGACCGCCCCTAAGTTCCGGATTGAAGAACACCCCATAGCAGGCGGCACCGTTTTTCAGCTTATACCACCACGCCCGACTGTAAGTGCGGCGAAAGTTGCAGGCATCCAACTGAATGGGCAGAATACGGGTAAAGGTTTCTGCAATTTCCCGGTCTTTTTCCTGTCGCTCCAACACATTGGGGGAGGGGAAATTGTCCATGGCATCGGCGTGCTTGTTGGCGATGGCGTTAAACAGATAGGGGGTGGTGGGTGTGGGTAGCTCCTCAGTCTGCTCTGCCTGATACCGTGCCTTAAACCACCGATTGTTCTCGATGATGCGGCGATCAAACGCCTGCTTGTGTTCCTGATACCGCCGGAACTCCTCGGTCATTCGGTCAAAAAACTCCGGCTGAATCTTTCCGTGATAATGATTGTTTGGTTGCATAAGAATCCTCCTTTTACGCTTGTGTATCTTCTTTTGGTATTTGTTCTTCCTCGGCTTTTGTCATACTGAGTGCCGTAGCATCGGCATCGAAAGACAGATAACTCGAACCGCCGTCCAATGCGGCAACCCTTTGGGTTAGTTCATTCAGCTTGGCGAGCACATCCACCCCGTTGAGCAAAACGCGGTTTCCGTACAGCCACAAATCCTCGTTGCCTTCCCAGAAAAAGATTTGGGGCGCATACCCCACCAAGCCTAAGGATGCGTAGCTTTCATTTTTCTCGATTTTGAAGGAGCCATTGGTGTAGACCACCCCATTGATTTCGTTGTAACCCTCTCCGTTTCCGGCACCCAGAACCACATAGGCAGTCCCGTCATTGCCCACCGACATCCCTAACTTTTGCAGACGCTCATAGTTTTCATCCTGCATCACTTTGATTCCGGTGGGGTCAAGCTGTGCAAATACACCACCGCAATTGTTCTGATAAGAATGGAGGTCGGTGCCTACCACGGTAGAGGCATACATTTCTGAGCCGGTAACCCTGCCTTGGAAGTAAGCACTCCCGTCCCCTGCAATCCCCAAGACCTCGCTGCCGTTTTTGTCAAAGACGCTGAATCGAAAATAGTCCGTATCCCAGTTATACTCAATGGCAAAACGGGATCGGCGTTTGTCCCTGACGCAAAAGGTTTTCCCGGTAATGGACAGGGTTCCGTCCTCACTTTCAATACTGATTTTGTCGGTGTCAAGAGTTCCTGTCTTGATTTTGTCTGCAGATATGTTGCCAATCTGCGCACTTTGAATTTGGGCACTGCTCACATCGATGTTTTCCGCTTTGACCGAGCCCGCCTCGACCACATTGGCTGTGTCCAGATGGGCAAAGAGATAGGTCAAGTCATCAATCAGGGCAGTCCCCCAATCCTTGAACCGTTTCAGGTTCTCCTGTACATTCTCCGTCAGCTCCGGCGGAGTGGGTGTGATTAAGTTTGGCATAAAAATTCCTCCTTGTTTGGTTTGTTGCTTTCGCTAAGTCTATTAAAACGGATTTTTCGTGCCAAAAAGTGCCACAAGAAATTTTTTGCAAATAAAAAAAGCCCCCAACGGGGGGCTTGCCGAAATAAAGTGGAGAACACAGAACCATCCCCTGTGCATACGCAAAGCGTGAATAAAACAAAAAAAAGGGATACCCATTTGGGTATCCCTTTTGTTATGCGTATTCACGCTTTCAAGTTACACTTCTTCTTAGATATCAGTGAAGGTGTAGTTGAAGCTGAACGGCAGGTAAATAACTACGTCGATTACATCGCCGTCATATTCGTAAGCGAATACCTGGCTCAGCAATACGTTTTCGTTAG
>JAZNKC010000046.1:0-4356 GCA_045578365.1 Ructibacterium sp. | reverse complement strand
GCTGATTTGGTTGGTATGTCCACTGTGCCGGAGGTGATTGCCGCAAGACATTGTGGAATCAGGGTTCTGGCATTTTCCTGTGTGACCAATATGGCGGCAGGGATGAAACAGGGTGGACTTGACAAAGCCGTGATTCAGGATGCAGAGAGTCGGGGACAAAAAGATATGATGAAATTACTGGCAAAGGTGGTGGAAAAGCTGTGAAACGAATTGCCAGCTTTGATGTAGACCACAGAACCATTGCCGAGGGGATGTATATCTCCCGTATTGACGGTGATGTTGTTACCTACGATTTGAGAATGAAAAAGCCCAATCAGGGCGATTTGCTCTCCAACAGCGAGATGCACTCTCTGGAGCATATGTTTGCAACAGTGGTGCGGAATTCTGCTTTGGGGGACAAGGTGATTTACTTTGGACCCATGGGCTGCCAGACAGGATTTTATCTGTTGATGCGGCACGACAACCATCAGGAAAACCTTGCCTTGGTCAAAGAGGTTTTGCTCAAGGTGCTGGAGTATGATGGGGAGATGCCCGGAAACAGCGAGATTGAATGTGGCAATTACCGTTCCTTGAGTATGCCCCTTGCCAAAGAGGCGGCACGCCGATACTACGCGGCAATCAAGGATAAGACGGTTGAGGATATGAGGTATACCAAATGAGTATCTTGATTCAAAATGTGACGGCGGTCACCATGCGTGATGAACTGCCGGTGATTGAAAATGCGTTTCTGGGGATTCAGGAGAATCGGATTTCCTATCTGGGGACCGAGAAACCCCAGGAAAGCTATGATGAAGTGTTAGACGGCAGCGGAATGGTTGCCATGCCCGGTCTTGTCAACGCCCATACCCATACGGCGATGACCTTGCTGCGGAGTTATGCCGATGATATGAATCTGCAGGACTGGTTGTTCCAGAAGATTTTCCCCTTTGAGGATACCCTGACCCCGGAAATGGTGTATGAGGGTAGCGTAAGAGGGATTCAGGAAATGCTGGCAAGCGGCACTACCTGTTTTCACGATATGTACTTCTTTCAGGAAGAAACTGCCCGCGCGGCAGAAGAATTGGGAATTCGGGGCGTGCTCTGTGAGGGTATCACCGATTCGGTATTGGAGAAAAAGCTGTTGAAAACCGATGCACTCCTGAAACAGGTGGAAAACGGCAGCGGCAGACTCAGGGTTGGGATTTCCCCTCATGCGGTGTATACTTGTAGTGAGGAAACCTTAAAAGCCTGTGTCCGCTATGCCAAGGAGCATCAGCTACGCATCCATACCCACCTTGCAGAAACCAAGACCGAGAATGTGGATTGTATCAAAGAACACCAAATGACACCAACCCAATGGATGGAGCATTGGGGCATCTTTGATGTCCCCTGTACGGCGGCACACGGTGTCTGGTTCTCGGATGAGGATATGGAAATTTTGAAAAACCATCAGGTGACGGTGGTGCACAATCCGGTGAGCAACCTCAAGCTTGCCTCCGGTGTTGCTGAGATTCCCAAATTGAAAGAAAAGGGAATCAATATCGCCCTTGGTACCGATGGTGCATCCAGCAACAACAATCTGGATTTGTTTGAAGAAATCAAGCTGACAGGAATCCTGCATAAGGGGATTCAGTTAGACCCCACCCTGCTCCCCGCTTGGGAGGTTTTGAAGATGGCAACGGTGAATGGTGCCAAGGCTTTGGGGTATGACGATTTGGGACTCTTAAAAGAGGGGTATCTGGCTGACTTGATTTTGTTGGATTTCGCAAAGCCGCATCTGACCCCCAACCATAACACGATATCCAATCTGGTTTACGCAGTGCGGGGCAGTGATGTTGTATATACTCTGGTAGACGGAAAAATCGTCTATCAAAAATCATAAAAGGAGAGAGAAAAATGGCAAAAGTTGCAATTGTAATGGGAAGCAATTCCGATTTGCCCGTTGTCAAAGGGGCAATCGACCAGTTAAAAGAGTTTGGGGTGGAGTTTGAGGCGCATGTGATTTCCGCCCATCGTACCCCCTATGAGGCAGAGGAGTTTGCAAAGAATGCAAAGGCAAACGGCGTACAGGTGATTATTGCGGCAGCCGGCAAGGCAGCACACCTTGGCGGCGTGATTGCGGCATATACCACCCTTCCGGTGATTGCTCTGCCCATCAAGTCCTCGTTGATGGATGGTTTGGATTCTCTGCTTTCGATGGTACAGATGCCCTCGGGTATTCCGGTTGCTACCGTTGCGGTTAATGGCGCAGACAATGCGGGAATTCTGGCAGTACAGATGTTGGCACTTTCTGATCCGGTTCTGGCAGAAAAGCTGGAAGCGTTCAAGGTGAATATGGCGGCGGCTGTAAGAAAAAAAGACGCACAATTACAAGAAGACTTAAAGAAACTTTAATATACAGGAGGAAGAATCATGAGTCAGGCTTACAAAAATGCAGGTGTAGATGTAGAGGCGGGTTACAAAGCCGTAGAATTGATGAAAGAACATGTCAAGCGTACCAATATTCCGGGGGTGCTTTCGGGCATCGGCGGGTTTGGCGGTTTGTTTGAGATTGGTACCGGTTACAAAAATCCGGTTCTGGTTTCGGGTACCGATGGTGTTGGTACCAAGCTGAAGCTGGCATTTATTATGGACAAGCACGATACGGTGGGACAGGACTGTGTGGCAATGTGTGTCAATGACATCGCTTGTGGCGGTGCAAAACCCCTGTTCTTCCTGGACTATATTGCAGTTGGAAAGAATGTGCCCGAACGTGTTGCTGACATCGTCAAGGGTGTGGCAGACGGCTGTGTGCAGGCTGGCTGTGCTTTGATTGGCGGAGAGACCGCAGAAATGCCCGGTTTCTATGATCCGGAAGAATACGATCTGGCAGGTTTCTCTGTGGGTATCGTAGACAAGGATGACATCATTGACGGATCCAAACTGGAAACCGGCGATGTGATTATCGGTGTGAAATCCTCCGGTGTACATTCCAATGGTTATTCCCTGGTGCGTAAGGTCTTTGGTATTGACGACAGTCAGGATTGCGTCAAGAGAATGCATACCTTTAGCGATGAGCTGGGTATGAGCGTAGGTGAGGCGCTGCTCACCCCCACCAAAATCTATGTAAAGCCCTTGCTTTCTGTCATTGATCAGGTGGATGTCCGTGCGGTATCTCATATTACCGGCGGCGGATTCATTGAGAATATCCCCAGAATGCTCAAAGAGGGAACCCGTGCAAAGATTGACAAGAACAGCTTTGAGGTTCTGCCCATCTTCAAGATGATTCAAAAGCTTGGCGATGTTTCGGAGCGGGATATGTTCAATACCTATAATATGGGCGTTGGCCTGATGTTTGCAGTTCCCAAGACCCAGGCAGACAAGGCGCTGGAAATCCTCCGTGCGGCAGGCGAAACCGCAACTGTGGTCGGCGAGATTGTTGCCGGTGAAAAGGGAGTGGACATATGCTAAAAATCGGTGTTTTGGTTTCCGGCGGCGGAACCAACCTGCAGGCATTGATTGATGCCCAGAAAAGCGGCATCATCAAAAGCGGTGAGATTGTCACCGTAGTGTCCAACAAACCCGATGTGTACGCTTTGGAGCGTGCAAAAAACGCAGGCATTGATACCTGCGTGATTACCAAGAAAGAATGTGGTAGCAGCGCTGCCTTCGACCTTGCCCTTTGCAACTATATGCAAGAAAAGGGCGTCGATTTGGTGGTGCTTGCCGGTTTTCTGGCAATCTTGGGCGAGAATTTTCTGTCGGTCTATAAGGACCGCATCTTGAATGTGCATCCGTCCTTGATTCCGTCCTTTTGCGGCGACGGATTTTACGGATTAAAGGTGCATCAGGCGGCGTTGGATTATGGCGTTAAGGTGACCGGCGCAACCGTACATTTTGTGAATGAGATTACGGACGGCGGCAAGATTATTCTCCAAAAAGCAGTAGAAATCAGAGACGGTGACACCGCAGAAACCCTGCAAAAACGGGTGATGGAAGAGGCTGAATGGCAGATTCTTCCCCGTGCAGTAGAACTGGTGCTCAGCGGTCAGGTAAAATAATTGGAAAGGATGAATCGAAAATGAAGACCATTGATATTTGTCAAGAACTGAAAAACAATGCGTATCCCGGCAGAGGAATCGTTTTGGGAAAATCCAAGGACGGCAAGTCCGCTGCCATTGCATATTTTATTATGGGCAGAAGCAGCAACAGCCGTAACCGTGTTTTCGTAGAGGATGGCGACGGCATTCGCACCCAGGCGTTTGACCCCAGTAAATTGGAGGATCCGTCCCTGATTATCTATGCACCGGTTCGGGTGTTGGGCAACAAGACCATTGTTACCAACGGCGACCAGACCGATACCATCTATGAGCTGATGGACAAGCAGATGACCTTTGA
>JAZNKC010000045.1:0-5829 GCA_045578365.1 Ructibacterium sp. | reverse complement strand
CTGCCAGTTCCGCCACTCCGGCCTGTGTGCAAACATCTTTACAGCCTGTCTATCATATCACATCTATCCTTTGCTGTCAAGCATTTTTTGAAAAATTTTCTTTGTTTGCCACAAACGGAGAATTCCCTCTTTACAGTTTATGCAACCTATCATATAATATACCTATCTACTAGGTATATTATATGATAGAAACGGAGTTGTTTTTATGCAACACGCAGTTCACTTGACCCATCCGTCCGAACTGAAAGCTTTGCTACAGCGGCACGGGTTTTCCTTTTCCAAATCCCTGGGTCAAAATTTTTTGATTGATGAGGGGGTGCTCTCTCGTATTGTTGAGGCGGCAAACCCTTCGCAGGATACCTGTGCGCTGGAAATCGGACCCGGTGCCGGGACCTTGACCCAACAGCTTGCCAAAAACTTCAAAAAAGCGGTGGCGGTGGAAATCGACAGTGCCCTGATTCCCATTCTTGAAGAAACTATGGCGGAATTTGAAAATTTCACGTTGATTCATAAAGATGTGATGGAGGTAGACTTGAAAGCCCTGACCGAACAGGAGTTCGGCGGTGCGCCTTTCTGCGTTGCGGCAAATCTGCCCTATTATATCACCACCCCCATCGTGATGAATCTGTTGGAAAGCCATCTTCCGGTTACCGATATGACCCTGATGGTGCAAAAAGAGGTTGCCGAGCGTATGGCGGCAAAGCCGGGCAGCAAGAACTACGGTGCCCTTTCGGTGGCGGTCCAGTATTACACGCAGCCCTCCATTGTTTGTAAGGCAGAGCCGCATTGCTTCCTGCCTCAGCCCAAGGTGGCATCCACCGTGATTCACTTGAAAGTTTTACCGCAGCCTGCGGTTTCCGTCAAAGACGAGGCACACTTTTTCAAGCTGGTCAAGTCTGCCTTTGGACAACGGCGGAAAACTCTGCTCAACGCCCTCTCCAAAAGCCCCTATCTGTCGGTGGAAAAGGAAAAAGTAGAGGCTGCCCTTAATCAAATGAATCTGGATCCTGCCATCCGCGGAGAACGCCTTTCCTTAGAAGAATTTGCCCGTCTTTCCGACCTTTTGACCGGCATTTAGAAACTTTACCAAAGGGGAAAATGAAATTGTTCAAAAATTGTCAAAAATTTATGTTGTCAAATTGGCAACTTTAAGGTATAGTATATAATAAGGGAAATTTGAAATTTATAAAAAACTTTATTTATACAGGAGGAAAAATCATGACTGAAAACAAATTCGTTTTGAACTGGCTGGAAGAAATGAAAGCCCTCTGTCAGCCCGACAACATTGTTTGGATTGACGGAAGCGAGGAGCAGCTGGAAGCTCTGCGTGCAGAGTCCGTTGCTACTGGCGAAATGATCAAACTGAATCAGGAAAAACTGCCCGGTTGCTACTACCACAGAACCGCGGTGAACGACGTGGCTCGTGTTGAGGACAGAACCTTTATCTGTACCCCCACCAAGGAAGAGGCAGGCCCCATCAACAACTGGATGGCTCCTGATGAAATGTATGCCAAGCTGAACGCGCTGTACAGCGGTTCTATGAAAGGCAGAACCATGTATGTTATCCCCTATTCCATGGGTCCTGTTGGTTCTCCCTTCTCCAAGATTGGTATTGAGCTGACCGACAGCATTTACGTTGTTCTGAACATGGCAATTATGACCAGAATCGGCAACAAGGTTCTTCAGCTCATCGATGGTGATGACTTCACCAAGTGTCTGCACGCAAAGAAGGATGTAAATCCTGACGAGCGTTACATCGTACACTTCCCTCAGGACAACACCATTATGTCCGTAAACTCCGCTTACGGCGGTAACGTATTGCTGGGCAAAAAGTGTTTTGCACTGAGAATCGCATCCTACCTTGGTAAGCAGGAAGGCTGGATGGCAGAGCATATGCTGATTCTGGGTCTGGAAAATCCCCAGGGCGAAGTAAAGTATATCGCAGCTGCATTCCCCAGTGCTTGCGGAAAGACCAACCTGGCTATGTTGATTCCGCCCGAATACCTCAAGGAAAAGGGCTACAAGGTTTGGACGGTAGGCGATGACATCGCTTGGCTGAGAATCGGTGCAGACGGCAGACTTTATGCCATCAACCCCGAGGCAGGTTTCTTCGGCGTTGCACCCGGTACCAGCGAAAAGACCAACTTCAACGCTCTGGAATCTACCAAGAAGAACACCATCTTCACCAACGTTGCTATCAACAATGATGATATGACCGTTTGGTGGGAGGGTCTGGACAAGAACCCGCCTGAAAACTGCACCGAATGGACCGGCAAGCAGGTAAATGGCAAGACTTATGACCAGCCTCTGGCAAACCCCAACTCCAGATTTACTGCTCCGGCAATCAACTGCCCCTGCATTTCTTCTGAGTTTGAGAATCCCCAGGGTGTTCCGATTTCTGCAATCGTATTCGGCGGTCGCCGTGCAAAGACTGCTCCGCTGGTATATCAGGCAAGAGACTGGAACCATGGTGTATTCGTAGGTGCTACCATGGCATCTGAGACCACCGCTGCTGCTGCCGGCGCTGTTGGCGTTGTTCGCCGTGACCCCATGGCAATGAAGCCCTTCGTTGGTTACAACATGGCTGATTACTTTGGCCACTGGTTGGAAATGGGCGAGAAGATGGATGCTGACAAGGCTCCGAAAATTTTCCACGTAAACTGGTTCAGAAAAGACGATGACGGCAACTTCCTGTGGCCCGGCTTTGGCGACAATATGAGAGTCCTGCTCTGGATTCTTGACCGTTGCGCAGGCAGGGCAGATGCAGTAGAAAGCCCCATCGGTCTGCTGCCCGAGGATGGCGCAATCGACACCACCGACCTCTCTATCTCCGCAGAACAGTTGAAAGAACTGCTCAGCGTAGACAAGGATGTATGGATGGAAGACGTAGAGAACCAGAAGGAATACTTCGCACAGTTCGGCGACAGACTGCCTGCTGAAATCAAGAAGCAGCTGGAAACTCTGGAAAACAACCTGAAATAACAAGAACACAGGGGACGGTTCTCTGTGCTGACAAGCAAACAAAAATCCTACCGCAAACTGCGGTAGGATTTTTTTGGTTGCGAAATAGATGGAGCCGGCGAACACAGAGAACCGTCCCCTGTGTTGTTAGTCTTCGCGGAGGGCGTAGGCAATCTTGTTCACATCGCCGGCGCCCATGGTGATGAGCAGGTCGCCCTTTTGCAGGTTGTTCCTTAAGTAACGGGCAATGGCATACATATCGCTCATATAAATAGAACCGGGGATTTTACTTGCCAAGTCACAGGAGTGGATGGTGCCGTCATAGGTTTCCCGTGCGGGATAGATGTCGGCAATCATTACCTTGTCAGAGAGGGGAAGCACCTTGGCGAAATCCTCCAACAGGTGCTTGGTACGGCTGAAGGTATGGGGCTGGAACACCGTCCAGATTCTCTCATAGCCCATAGATTTTGCCGCCTCCAAGGTAGCACGGATTTCGGTAGGATGGTGGGCATAATCGTCCACAAGGTCACAGCCGCCGTAGGTTCCCACCTTTTCGAACCGACGCTTGGTGCCGCCAAACTCTGCCAACCCCTGACGCACGGCCTCCAGAGGCAGACCCAAGAACATTGCTGCTGCAGTTACCGCCAGCGCATTGAGGATGTTGTGCTCTCCTGCTACGCTGAGTTGAACCTCGGTGAGGGGGTTGTCTTGATAAAATACCGTAAAGGATGCACACCCCTGCTTGTTGATGTGGATGTTGCGGGCAGTATAATCCGCATTTTTTGACTTGACCCCATAAGTAATAACTTTTTTCTCAACATTTTGCACAACGCGGAGTGCACATTCATCGTCAGAACAAACAATAATGCATCCGTGGGGTGAAGTTAGGCTTGCAAATTTTTCAAAAGATGATATAATGTGGTTAATATCACTAAAATAGTCCAGATGGTCTTCTTCTACATTTGTTATGATAGACAAAAATGGGCGGAAATGCAAAAAGCTTTCTACATATTCGCAGGCTTCAAACGGCAAGTATTCCTTGCTGCCAAGGCGGAAGTTTCCGCCAATCTGCGCAAGCTCACCACCGACTAAAATGGTCGGGTCGGTCTTTGCCGCCAGAAGAACCAACGCCATCATGGAGGTAGTGGTAGTTTTTCCATGCGTTCCTGCAATGGCGATGGGATACTCATACAGTTCCATCAATGCGCCCAGTAGCTCTGCCCGTTCAATGACAGGGATTTGCAGACTGCGCGCCGCCATAAGCTCCGGATTCTCCGGAGAGATTGCAGCCGTATAACATACCAAATCAGGATTTTTTATATTCTGTGCGGATTGTCCAATATGTATTTCTGCTCCGGCAGCAGCCAGATCATCGGTCAGGTTGGACACCTTGGCATCCGAACCGGAAATACGAAAGCCAAAGTCCATCAGCATATGCGCAAGAGCGCTCATACTGATGCCACCGATGCCAATCATGTGAACATGAGCGCCGGGTTTGAGCTGCGACATTCTAAATTCCTGCATCAAAAAACCTTCTTTCTTCATCGTTACTTACAGTTTACCACAGACGCCCGTTGTTTTCAATGGTTTCTTGTAATTTTTGGAAAGAATTGATATTTATAATTATACACAAATCGCCGAAAACCGACCGAAGTCGACGGCGAAGAGGGAGGGTAATCTTATGCAGATTACAGACATTCGCGTTAGAAAGATTAACGCAGAGGGAAGAATGAAAGCGGTTGTTTCCGTGACCTTTGATGATGCCTTTGTGGTACACGACATCAAAGTGATCGAGGGACAGGATAAGCTGTTCATTGCGATGCCCAGCAGAAAGACCCCTGAGGGTGAGTTCAAGGATATCGCACATCCCATTAACGCGGAGACCAGAGAACTGCTCCACGACTGCATCCTGCAGAAGTATCAGGAAGTTCTGGAAGAAGCACCGGAAGAAGAGTAAAGAAAATTCTTTCTAAGGTACATATTGAAGAGGTCCGTAATTCTTATGGATTTTTTTGGTGTGCCTTTGATTCTTTCTATACAGCGACAAAAAACCTTGCAACATTATGTGTTGCAAGGTTTTTTTGTTAGAATTCTTTTGCCTCGGTCAGTACATCGCCGGTGTAGCAAAGCTTTAAGGAAAAGGGTTCCTCCCGCTCTTTAAGCAGGCGGAACATCAGCTTGTCCCCCTCCCAGAGATTGAGAGTTTCCACCTTGTCTTTGGGCACCCACTCAAGCCTACCCTCGTCACAGTCCTTGATTTCACCGCAAAATTGGTCGGAGGTATAAAGAAAGATGTATTCCGGCTCTGCAAGGTCACAGCAAAAGGTGAGGATTCCACGGAACCGATACCCCAGCAGGGTCAGTCCGGTTTCTTCCAGAACCTCTCGCACCAGACATTCCTCCGGTGCCTCTCCCGGCTCAAACTTGCCGCCGACCCCAATCCACTTATCCTTGTTCACATCATTCTTTTTGGAAACCCGATGGAGCATCAGGTAGTTGTCGCCTTGCTCCAGATAACATAAGGTTGTTTGTAGCATCTTGATTTCATCCTTTCTGTTGTGCTTGCCGTCGGTATTCTGACGGGGTGATTCCGGTCAGCTCCCGAAACACCTTGCCGTAATAACTGAAACTGCAAAACCCCACTGAAAACGCAATTTCCGAAATAGGCATCTCTCCCGCTTTCAGCAAGACTTTGGATTTTGCCACCCGATACATTCCAAGGTAGGTCTTAAAACAATGTCCCATCTGTTCCTTGAATTTGCGGCAGAAGTAGCTGTTGCTCATATAAAAATGCGCTGCCACGCCGGCGGAGGTGATGGATTGCTGATAGTTCTTTTCGATATAGTCAATCACCCGATAACAAAAGTC
>JAZNKC010000044.1:0-5353 GCA_045578365.1 Ructibacterium sp. | reverse complement strand
CAAGCATAACTCGCTGTGCTGGTGATAAACCCTCCTTAAATGCAGTAATGCTATCCGTAAGAAGGGCGTTTAATCTTTGATACTCCATCAAATTTTCAAATTTGTGTTCTTCCTTTACAATGAATAATATATGGTCTTTAAAACTCATCATAACACTTCCTTTTTTATAATATGGGGACACAATTGTAGCGCGATAACCCGAAAAAGTCAACAAAACTATAAAAATGGTAAGTAATATTCCTTTAAAATATTGAAAAAATTATTAAAATATAGTATAATTAAAAGAGCCGTAACGTTGTATTGGAGGAGTTTGTTTTTATGAAAGGTGAAGATAATAGAAAAATCGCCATCTACTCCCGTAAATCCAAATTTACAGGAAAAGGCGAGAGTATTCATAACCAGATTGAACAATGTTATGAAAAAATTAAAAAGGATAACCCTGATATAGATATTGATAATGATGTTATTGTGTATGAGGATGAAGGTTATTCAGGTAAGAATACCAAACGTCCAAATTTTCAAAGAATGCTTACGGATGTCAAGAATAGAAAAATCAAGCAAATTTATTTTTACAGATTAGACCGTATTAGTAGAAGTGTAATTGATTTACATACCTTAATAAATGAATTAGAGAGAAATAAAGTCACATTTACTTCGGCAACAGAAACAATTGATACCAATACTCCTGCTGGCAGGTTGCATCTGGGAACATTGTCTTTGTTTGCAGAGTTCGAGCGTGCTGTCATCGCTGAAAGAATACGCGATAATATGTATGAATTAGCAAAAACAGGTCGTTGGTTAGGCGGGAAAACACCTACGGGATATAAAAGTGAAAAAATCGTTGAAAGAATAAATATTGATGGAAAAGAAATGACTGCACATAAGTTAGTGGGTATTCCTCCCGAATTGGAACTTGTAAAACTTGTATATTCAAAGTTTATTGAGTTCAACAGTCTAACAAAAACAGAAACATATTTTTTGCAAAACCATATTAAGACAAAGAACGGAAAAGACTTTACCAGATTTACAATAAAAACAATGTTGCATAATCCTGTATATATGATTGCAGATGAAGATGCGTGGAATTATTTTCAAGAGTTAGGTGTGGAAGTCTTTGCTGATAAGAGTGATTTTGATGGAAAGCATGGTCTTATCGCATATAACAAAACAGAGCAGCAAGATGGCAAAGCAAATGTTACACGTGATATATCAGAGTGGATAATAGCGGTCGGCAAACATTATGGTGTGATATCGGGAGCAGATTGGATAAAGGCTCAAAGATACCTTGAATTAAACAAAGATAAGTCATATAGAAAGCCACGTAGCCATACTGCATTGTTGTCAGGTATCCTTGTGTGTCGTTGTGGTGCATTTATGCGTCCTAAACAATATAATCGTGAATATACAGAAGGTGAAAGAAGATTTGGTTACCTATGTGAACGAAAAGAAAAGAGCCAAAGACAACTCTGTGATATGAAAAATCCGTATGGTAATGTTCTTGATAGAGCCATCTGTGAAGAAATCAAAAAACTTGGAGAAAATAGCAGTGAGTTTATAAAAAAATTAGATGATGTAAAGCGTAAAATAAAAACTAACAATACAGACTATGAGACAGAATACGAAAGATTGCAAAAGCAAATTAAGGATAAGAAAAAAGAAATCGAAAACTTGATAGATAGTATTGCTAAAGGAACAAGCAATATATCATCAGAATATATAAACAAACATATTGAAGAACTCGATAATGAAATTCGGTCCTATCAGGATAGGCTTGATAAGATTTCAGAACTTATGAATGAGAGCAGCATGTCTGATAGCGAATTTGCAGTGCTCAAACAAATGCTACAATCTTTTACAAAATCATTCGATGAAATGTCTTATGAAGAAAAATATCAGATTATTAGGACTTTTGTACGTAGAGTTGTTTGGGATGGAGAGAACATTCATTTATATTTCTACGGAAGTGAAGATGAGGGGGAATTGTTCCCTTTTGATGATGGCTCTGAAAAAGAGCCATTACGAGAGTATAGCAAATGAAATCCTGATGCTGCTCCGTGCCAAAAAGAAAGAGCAAGGGGATGTTTCCCTCAATGAAACCATCGGTACCGACAAAGAGGGAAACCGGATTATGCTGATGGATGTGATGCCGGGGGATGCGGAGGATGTGTTTGAAGAAATCCATAACGGAATGGAGGTTCGCAAGCTCTACGAAAACATTCAAAAGGAACTGGACGGACGGGAGAAAGAAGTGATTGTGCTCCGTTACGGTTTGATTGACGGCAAGCCACTTCCCCAACGGGAGATTGCCAAGCGGTTGGGAATTTCCCGCTCCTATGTATCCC
The DNA here is from genome assembly GCA_045578365.1 of Ructibacterium sp. Taxonomy (GTDB): domain Bacteria; phylum Bacillota; class Clostridia; order Monoglobales; family Monoglobaceae; genus Ructibacterium. The sequence continues at coordinate 3,011 of JAZNKC010000044.1, read as the reverse complement.
GCATCGAGAAAAAGGCGGTAAAAAAGTTGCGCAAGGGTATTTGCGATGAGGCTTAAGTCTTGCAAATTTTTACAAAATCGGCTACAATGAGAGAAAGAATTGACACAAAGGAGTCTGCTATGAACCTAATTCAGCAAATGACCGTGGACGGAGAGCTGCAGTTTGGGTATGCCTGCCTGACGGTGGGGTATACCTTCTGCAATCCGCAAAATCAGCCGATTTCCCTGCACTACTTCTTTCCGCTGCCGGAGGGAGGTTTGGTGACAGGGTTACAGTTGTTGCGTCAAAACGGAACCCTGACTCGTGCCAAGGTCTGCGGCGTCACCGAGGAAAACCTGACCCACAGCGGGGTTTTCCTCAGACGGATTTCTCCCAACTTGTGTTGCCTTTCTCTTGGAGATTTGGAGCAGAGCGGGGTTCGCAAGCTGTTATTGGAATTGCTTATCCCTTTGCGGGATGGAAGATTGGTGTTCCCTCTGGGGATGTCCGGCACGGACGACAAACTGGTTTATCAAGAGGATTGCAGGATAGAAATGGAGCTTTGCTGTCCCACACAGCAGGGACAGGCTCGTTCTCTGTTCCATCCCATAGAAGTACGGCAGGAGGGGGATGGGACCGTCATTTCCGCCACGGTGACGGCGGGGGAAGATTTTGTATTGGAGCTTGGCACAAGCAAGATGCCGTCCGCTGCCTTGATTCAGGAAAACTGGCAGGAGAAGATTGGACTTTATCGCCTGAACAATCAAAACCCCGAGGCATATGCCCGCAAAAAGGTGGAGCGGGTTCTGCTTTTGCTGGACACCGATGGGGTGGAAGACCGAAATCAATTTTCCCTTGTGCGGGAACTGTTTCTGCGCATTTTACAGGCAGTTCCGCAGGGAATGCCGGTGCAGATGGTGTTTGGTTCCGCGTGGCTGCAACCGCTGCTGCCCAAGGCTACTCCTTTTTGTGATGAAGTGGTGGAAAGGGCAATTTCGGCCCTTGCCGATTGCCCGATGCAGGGGGATTTGGGGGCGCTTTTACAAACTGTCCCCAAGGAAGAGGAAACCCTGACCTTGCTCATTTCTGCCGGAGAAAAGGTTCCGGTAGGGGTAGACAAGCCTTTGAACAAGGTGCACCTTTGCACCATTGGGAGTAGTGTTGCCACCCCCTTGAGAGAGGTATGGGCGGGAGAACACACCCATTATTATCCTCAGGAAAATTTGCCCCAAAGGACAGCGGCAATGATGGAACAGCGATGCAACCAAGCCAAACCGATTACGGTAACAGGGGTGGATGGCACCCCGAGAGATTTGGAGATTCTCTCCACCGGTGATGGGTATGTAGAGGTGGTTGCCTGTAGCAGCGGCAGCCTGCCCACCGCATTTTCTGTCTGGCAGGAGCATGTTTGTATCGAAACTATTTTTGTAGAGCGGCAACAGGTGTATTCCCATCTGCCTATGGCAGAACAGGTTTATGCCGCAGCCCGCTTGGCGGATTTGCGGAGACTGAAAAACCTTGCGGGACCGGAATCTCAACTTGCCATCAAAAAGCAGATGGAAGAGATTGGCGTACGCTACGGCGTACTCTCGGAGGAAACCCTGTTCGCAGTTTCTGAGGAAACAGGAAATACAGCAATTCCTGTTTCGTTGGTGCTTGCGAAAAAAGAGCAGGGGAACAGGGTTGGCATCTTTCGGGAGGATGTGGAGAAAGCGGATTGGAAAGAAAATATGCACCGCTATATTCAAATTCTGCGGGAGAATCTGCGCAGCGATGGTTCCATACGGGAAACGGATGTGCTTTCTGTGAGGGAGCGGGCAGACCGTACCGCCATTGCCCGATTGGCATTACATAAGGTAAAAGAAAAGGACCCCTCTGTTGAGGCGGTCCTGAAAGCGGCAGATGGGTATTTGAAAACCCATCTGCCATCCGATTGGCTCAAAAATTTATCTTCCCAAGAGGTGCTGTCCAAAATCGAGGGAATGGAGTATGGCGACGGGGTGATCCACGCTGCACAAATGTTGCTACGTTAGGTTGCTTGGGCGTTTGGAATAGATGCAGCCACAGTAGTCCTGACGGTAAAGATCGAACTTACGGGAAAGCTCAATGGAGCGTTTGTAACCCTCTTTTTTCTTGAAATCTGAGGGGAGATGGGGGACCCCATAATGTTTGGAAAGCGCTTCGCCGATTTCATTGAGTTTTTGCGCATTTTTCAAAGGACTGATGCTCAGGGTGGTCGCGAAGTAATCGTAACCGCCCTTTTTTGCAGCTTCTGCCGCCGCTCTCAGCCGCAGTTCATAACAGGCAAAGCAACGGATTCCCCCCTCGGGGACATCCTCCAAACCGCAACTGATGGCATCAAATGCCGCGCCGTCCCAGTCGCAGTCCAGCACGGTGACGGGGTTTTTCCAATCCCCCTCCGCAATCAGGCGCAGTTGTTCTGCCTTGCGGTGTTCGTATTCCTCTCTGGGGGAGATGTTGGGATTGTAATACAAAACAGTAATGGCAAAATAGGAACTTAAATATTCCAGTACGTAGCTGCTGCAAGGGGCACAACAGCTGTGCAAAAGCAGGCGAGGCACCTTGGGCGCATCCGAAAGCTGATGGAGCAGTTGCTCCAATTCTTTTTGGTAATTTCGTTTTTGCATAATCCTTCACCCCTTTCGAATCATTCTATCATATTCGGTGGGAGATTTCCATCACTTTTTTAGAGAAATAAAAAATTTTTCAAAAAAGGCTTGCATTTTCCAAAAAACCGTGCTATAATAACCAAGTTCGTGAAATTTGTGCCGCTAGCTCAGCTGGATAGAGCGTCTGACTACGGATCAGAAGGTCGGGAGTTCGAATCTTCTGCGGCACGCCATCAAAAAAGCACCTGCGATTGCAGGTGCTTTTTTATGTTCTTATTTCCAGATGGGAGGCAGGGGCGGGAGCATCTTTGCTTTCACCAGTGCAAAGCCAACGCCGCAAGCGATGACATAATCGATGATGTCGTGAATCAGGGTGCCAAGACCGGTGACATAGAATGCGGT
>JAZNKC010000043.1:0-2241 GCA_045578365.1 Ructibacterium sp. | reverse complement strand
CTTAAAACAATGTCCCATCTGTTCCTTGAATTTGCGGCAGAAGTAGCTGTTGCTCATATAAAAATGCGCTGCCACGCCGGCGGAGGTGATGGATTGCTGATAGTTCTTTTCGATATAGTCAATCACCCGATAACAAAAGTCCTTTTTCTTCTCCGCCTCTTTTTCCTGCAGGAGCCCGCATCCCTTTAACCGTCCGAAAAAGAGGGAGAGGTTTCCCACAACCCCCAATTCCCAACCGGAGCTTTGGTTCTTATGTAGCTGATACACCTCAACAATATACCCGAATAACTCCTCGGCACATTTTTGCCGATGGTCGATTTTGGGGAGAATCCCGATTTCGCCCCGAAGCAATTTTTCCTTGAGCTCTTCGTCATAGAGCAGGCTCAGGTCAAAGCAGATGCAGTAGTGCTTGAAATCCGTATCCGGCAGGAACTCTGCACGGTGGAGCAGATAGGGGGTGATAACCACAATGTCCCCTTTGGACACCTGATATTCTTCGGTATCAATATAAAACTTTGCTCCGCCGTCCCGCACCACCAGAATCTCCATCTCCTTGTGCCTGTGGGAAAGGCTGCTCAGCCCCGCCGCCCGACGGTTCTTTTTGTAGTTCCTTGCGTAGGTCGCAAAGGGAATGGTGGTATATTGCATCTTGAAACTGTCATTAAGCATATTTCTCACCTATGTCAAATTAGTTATAATTGCTGCAAAAATAATGATAGCATTTCTCAATAAAATACAATATAATTATATAAAATGGTTATGATTCTGTCAAGGAGGTATCACAAAATGCCAGAAATTACAAACAAGAGAAACTGGAAACTGATTTATTCCAATTATGACGGACCCGAAAAGCGGGCGGTGGATTTTATCAGCAGAGAGATGGGCGCCCACATCCTGCGTGACAAGGGGGTTTACACCATCCATGTCCTTGCCTGTGAACATATCAGCCGGGCAACCTTGGACAAGAGTGCGGTGGTTATCGGCACCTATCAAGAAAACGCCATCATTCAAAAGTATATCAAGGAATCAGAGATTCCTGAAAATGGTTATGTGGTTAAGGTGATGGATAATCCCGAAAATCCTGACCTTAAGCTGGTGCTGATTACCGCAACGAATCCCAGAGAGGTTTTCTACGGTGCGGCAGACTTTATTGATGATTATCTTTCTTTGGCAATGCCCTACGAATGGCAGTTGGAATTCCCCGAAGAAATTTTTGACCGTCCCATGCCGGACTACTACAACGCATCGGCACCCCAGATTAAGACCAGAAGCATCTTTACTTGGGGTCATCCCATCAACAACTATCGGGAATATATCGAGAATATGGCGCGCCTGAAGCTGAACCAGTTGATTATCTGGAATGACTTTATTCCGGTGAACGCCAAAGAGGTGATGGACTATGCCCACAGCTTTGGTATTTCGGTCATCTGGGGTTATGCCTGGGGCTGGGGTGTTGACTGTAGCGCCGTTGACCTTGACAAGCTGGACGAACTGACCGAGCAGGTTATCGCCAAGTATGAGGATGAGTACAAAGACTGCGGTGCAGACGGTATCTACTTCCAGTCCTTCACCGAGTTGAGAGAAGCCTACATCGGCGACAAGCTGATTGCAGATGTGGTGGTGGATTTTGTGAACAAGACCGCCGACCGCCTGCTGAGCAAGTACCCCGACCTGTATATCCAGTTCGGACTGCACGCAAGTTCTGTCAAAGATCATATGGCTTTCATCGCAAAGACTGACCCCCGTGTAGAGATTATGTGGGAGGACTGCGGAACCTTCCCTTACAACAACGAACCCATTGTCCACAGCGAAGAAGAGTATCAGGAGGCGGTTGCCTTTACCGACCAGATGCTCAACTTGAGAGAAAAGGGCGGGGTAAGCATGCTCTACAAGGGCTTGATGCGTCTTGACTGGACCCGCTTTGTGTACCAGTGCGGACCTTTCGTGATGGGCGATGCTTCTCCCAAGATTGTAGAGAACGATTTGGCACAGGTGACTCCTATGTGGCGGCACTTCCAGAGAAACTGGCACAAGTACGGCCATTATGCTTACGATATGACCCGTCATATTGTTGCCAATGCCAAGGATGACATCACCATTGGTATGGCAGCACAGCTTGCCGGCGGAATTTGGTTCGGCGAGGCATTGTGCGCTCAGATGTTGTGGGAATGCGACAAGCCTTATCAGGAATTGGTAGATAAGGTATCCCGCCGTCAGTCTACCAAAATGGTATAAAAATCT
>JAZNKC010000042.1:0-5551 GCA_045578365.1 Ructibacterium sp. | reverse complement strand
AAGCCAGAATGGATTTTGCCAAATCGCCGGGGAATTCCGCCTTGCCAGCAAAGGCAACCAACGCCTGAAAGCCTTCTTCTTTTTTTCTTTCGCTCAAGAGGCTGGCGCTCTCCGGATACAAGGTTTCATATACCATCATATCCGCAAGAATCCAAGGAAGATTTCCGCCTGCCTCCTCTAAATTGCAGCTTGCATAAACACCGGCAATCCCTTCCAAGATCTCCTCAACCGGATCGGTTACGGTAACCATACAAACCGGTGCAGTAATGGCAGGCACCTCATTTTCTCCGTCCATTTTGCTCTTTTTGGCAGAAATGATATAGGTTCCCACTTCCTCCAAGGTCAAGGTTGCAAGTCCGTTTGCATCGGTAACCAATCCTGTTTCCTCTCCGTTGACGGTGATGACAGCATCTTCACAAGGGGAAAACACCGTATTCCAATTGTCATCATAACCGCTTACATAGGACAAGGTCAAAACAACTTCTGTTCCTGTTTCAACCTCTTGTTGTTGAAAATCAAAGCGGGAATAGCTTTCGGTTTTGGGGTATCGACTGCGATAGATACACGCATCAATCACATCCCCGTCCTCTACCATATGAGAAAGGTCCATAACCGACTCATTGCCGCTGTTGACCTGATACCCGAAAAGAGTACTGGTGTCCCCCCACAGCTTGTCTAACCCAAGTCCCCATTCTCCAACACTCGAGGCATACGCCTCTATACCGTCGGGATGATAAAGGCTATGTGCCGTCAAAAGTACATCATCTAAAATATAGCTTTCCTTTCCATCCAGATTCACCGGAAGGTAGGCAAAGGTATCCCCATCCCCAGTGGTCACAAATTCACCGTATTGACTGATAGAAAGATAAACCGTGATTGCAGAATCCACGCCCCCTGCACCCACCGGAACAACTCCTGCCAGCAACACCAGTGCCAAACATAACGCCAAAAATTTTTTCATCTTTTTTCTCTCCTTTTCCTTGTTGTTATATATAAAAAAGCTGTGGTAATTTTCTTAAAAGAAAATTACCACAGCTGAGTTTTCCTGTGATATTCACAATCTGTCCGCTTTTTTGCGCAACAAAAACACCATTCCCATACGGAATGATATCAAAGCAGGTCTTCCGACTCGCATCCTATCGAATGAACGGCGTTTTTATGCTCTGCCTTCTCAGTTTCCCAATGACCGGCTTTCACCGACGAACATAAAAACCTTAGATGCATACGGCGACAGGTATCGTCACGGATTCTCACCGTGTTCCCTTTTCACCCACGGCACCCCCTCGGTGCCGCCGACACTTTGTGTGAAGCTATAAAATTGTTATATCTACTTCCCTCTATTCGCCGGGGAAGTCTCATATATTATTTGCCAGATATTCTTCTGCAAAATGGGATGCAGTCGCGCCATCTGCCACGGCGGTTACAATCTGCCGCACCGCTTTGGTCCGCACATCTCCCACCGCAAATACACCGGGAATGTTGGTTTTCGTACTCTCATCCGCAATGATATAGCCGTTTTCATCGATATCAAGCTGTCCCCGAAACAATGCAGTTTCCGGCGCACGCCCGATACTGATGAAAAGACCGTCACAGGAAACCTCGGTTTCCGCTCCGGTCAGCTTGTTTTCCACCTTGACACCGGAAACAGTTTCCCCAAACAAAATCTCCTTGACACTGCTGTTCCACAAAAAATCCACGTTCTCCGCCTGCATCAGGGGACGATGGTAAATCTGCGTCGCCCTCAGGGTATCCCGACGATGAATCAGAATCACCTTTTTGCAAATTTTGGACAGCAAAAGGGCATCTGCGGCAGCAGAATTTCCTCCGCCGACCACCGCCACCGTCTTGTCCCGATAAAACATCCCGTCACAGGCGGCACAATAACCTACCCCTTTGCCAATCAAAGTTTCTTCATTGGGAAGTCCCAGATGCCGATGTTCCGCGCCAGTGGCTACCACCACCACCTTGGCAAGGAAACTGCCCACTGAGGTTTCTATCTCCTTGACAGGTTCCATCAGCTTGACCGACAAAACTTCCGCCTGCAGGGTTTCTGCTCCAAAACGCTCCGCCCCGTTCTGCATCTTAAATCCCAGAGTGAACCCGTCCACGCCCTCGTCAAAACCGGGGTAATTGTCAATTTGTGCCGTCTGGGTCATCTGTCCACCGGCAGAAAATTTTTCTATCACCAAGGTATCAAGACCCGCTCTTGTGGTATACAATGCCGTAGTATACCCTGCCGGACCGCCGCCAATGACAATCACATCATAACAATGCTTTTCCAATGCCAACACCTCAAAACATTCCTAAAATCTGTTGCTTGGTTTTTACTCCCACCGACTGATTGACAATCTCCCCATTTTTCATCACAAACAGAGAAGGAATGCTCATCACCTTAAACTGTGCGGCAAGCTCGGTCTGTTCGTCCACATTGACCTTGCCCACCTTGATTTCCGGATGTTCTTCTGCCAGTTCATCCACAATGGGGGACAGCATTCTGCAAGGCCCGCACCAGCTTGCCCAAAAATCCAGAAGCACCGGCTTGTCGCTATGCAAAATTTCCTGTTCAAAATTTTCACTTGTAATCACGGTTACTGCCATTTCTTTTTCCTCCTTTTATTGACAGAGCTCTTTGGCAAGAGCCTGAATCTCCTGTTGGTTTTCTTCGCTTACTGCGGATTTGATGTGTACTCCCGCCTCAATAAAGGTAATATTCTGTGACTTTTCAAAATTTGCCTTAATCACCTTTTCTGCCATAGGTGCCCAGCTTCCGTTTTCGATAATACCCACCGTCCGATTCTTGAAATTCCGCTCGGTCAGGTGATGCAAAAACTCCTGCATAAAGGGGAAAACCCCTCCGTTGTAAGTGGTAGTGGCAAGCACCAGTCGGTCATACCGGAAGGCATCCTCCACCGCCTCTGCCATATCACATCTTGCTAGGTTGGATACCGCAACCTTTTCACAGCCTTCTTCTTTGAGCGCCTGTTCCAAGCGTCGTACCGCCTCCTCAGTGTTGCCATAAACCGAGGTATAGCAAATCGCCACTCCCTTGCTCTCAGGCAGGTAAGAGGACCAGGTATGATAAAGATCCAGATAATAAGACAGGTTTTCTGTGAGTATCGGTCCGTGGAGCGGACAGATTCTCTCGATAGTGAGTGCCGACGCCTTTTTCAGCACCGCCTGCACCTGTGCCCCGAATTTTCCCACAATGCCGAAATAATACCGCCGTGCTTCACACGCCCATTCTTCCTCTGCGTCCCCTGTACCGAACTTGCCGAAGGCATCGGCGGAAAACAAGGTTTGGGTGGTACTTTCATAGCTCATCATGACCTCCGGCCAATGGACCATAGGCGCCATCACAAAGGTGAGGGTATGGGTTCCCAGACACAAAGTTTCCCCTTCGGTGACCACCTTTTGTCTGTCCGGATAATCGGTGCCGAAAAACTGTTTCATCATTCCAAAAGACTTGGCACTTGCAACAACCGTTGCATTGGGATATTCCTCCATAAACCGATGGATGTTTGCCGAATGGTCCGGCTCCATATGATGGATCACCAAGTAATCCGGTGCCTTATCCCCTATTTTATCCTTCAGGTTTTTTAACCATACATCCCCGAATTTTTTATCCACCGTGTCCAGCACGGCAATCTTTTCATCCTCAATCAGGTAGGAGTTATATGCCATTCCTTTTTCTACCTTGAACTGTCCTTCAAACAAATCAATGTCATAATCATTGACACCCACGCTGTAGATGTGCTCTGTAATTTTCATCTTCGTTCTCCTATCCTAAATAAAAGTCTATCAAAAGCATAAAGCAAAAGCCCACTAGCAGGGCATAGGTTGCCCCTCTCTGGCTTCCGTGGTGGGTTTCGGGTATCATTTCATCGCTGATGACATAGAGCATGGTTCCCCCCGCAAAAGCAAGGGCAAAGGGCAGAATGGTGCTGGAAATACTCACCGCAAAATACCCCAAAAGTGTCCCGATAACCTCCACAACCCCTGTCAACGACGCAGTCAACATCGTTCTGCCTCTGCTCATACCCGCAGCAAGCATCGGTGCAATAATCACCATACCCTCCGGTATGTTTTGCAGCGCAATACCCCCTGCAATGGTCAACGCCTCGGCAGTGTTGCCTGTGCCAAAACCGACCCCTGCCGCAATTCCTTCGGGCAGATTGTGAATGGCAATCGCCATCACAAACAATAACACCTTGTCAAGGGTTTCGTTTTTCTCCCCGTGATGCTCCGGTTCCACACCGGAAAGCCGATGAAGATGGGGCACCGCCTTATCCATCAGATTCAGGACCCCAGCCCCGCAAAATACCCCAAGAATGGTGACAAAAATCGAGGTGTTGCCGCCGTAAGACAACGAGGGCATAATCAACCCAAACACCGCGGCACAAAGCATCACACCTGCGGCAAAGGAGAGAATCAAATCGCTGAAGGTATGGGAAATTTTTTTGAAGGCAAAGCCAATCAAAGACCCAACCACCGTTGCGCCTCCAACCCCCAATGCCGTAAGCCAAACCATCTGCATCGCAGATTCCTCCTTTAATCCAAAAGAATCAATGCCATAAAGGAAAGCGTTTCTTCCCCGATGTTCTTGATGCCGTGACCCTCACCCGACGGGGTATAGGTAACGGCACCCGGCAGAACTTCTACGGTCTGTCCGTTATCATTATATAATCCCTTTCCGGAAAGGATGTAATAAATCTCACACTCATCAATATGCATATGGTATTCCACACTCTCACCGGGCAGAAGGTCTACCTGCGCATACATCCGCAGTTTTTGATTGATCCCCGGAAAATCCTTCAAATGAGAAAGATACATCTTTGTTTTTCCAAAACTGTTTGCCTCCGTGGTGACGGTTAATTCTTCTTTCTTCTTTAACATTGTTTCACCTCAAAGATTTTTTATTTATTATATGATTTTGTCAAGTTAGGGACAAAAAAATTTGGTTTCTTTAAGGCTTCCCCTTGAGGGGAAGCTGTCACGAAGTGACTGATGAGGTGTTAATATAATTCAGTATATCCTGACATACACTTCCAAATCTTTGGTTAACATCCAAATTAGAATATCTTAACACTTTAATACCTAAAGAATTTAAAAACTCATCCCTCTTTGCATCATTCTCTATACCTTTATCTTCATAATGCTGTGAACCGTCAAGCTCAATAACAATTTTAGCCGATGCAATATAGAAATCAACGATATAATTGCCAATCACCTTTTGTCGGTTAACAGTTATAGACAAAGTTTTCAGAAAATCATACCAAAGGTGTCGTTCTTCTTTTGTCATATTCTTTCTTAAAGTTTTTGCATTGCCTGTTAATTTTGAATTATTAGTTTTATTCATTTCCACCTCATCCACCGCAAGCGGTCCCCCTTCCCCTCAAGGGGAAGGCTTTTTTCGACAACATTCGACACACATAAAATCAGTGAACGATTTAGATTCCGGTATTATCTTGATTTTTCTTTGCAGTTGTAATGGATGCTATTAGCTTCCTACGAATCGTTCCGCACTTATTATTCAAATTATCATATGCTGTCT
>JAZNKC010000041.1:0-5624 GCA_045578365.1 Ructibacterium sp. | reverse complement strand
TTGGTTCGGATTGGGCGGAGGTTGTGACCTTGCTTGACCCCGAATGCGGTGTGGGAGCAATGGTTCTGCGCACCAAGGACGTGGGCGTGGCAGAGGGGGATTCCTCCCTGCGCCTGAGCGGAAAGTGTAAGCTTGGCTATCTGTCCCGTGATGCCGAACTGGAGCGGGATGATTATGTAGAAACCTCCGGTATGGGCGGAGTTTATCCCAAGGGCTTGCTGATTGGCAGGGTTCTGGAAATCAAAGAGGATAACACCAATATGTCCAAGTATGCCATTGTCGAGCCTATGGTGAACTTTGGCAAGCTGCAACAGGTGTTTGTGCTGCTCAATGCGGTTGAGGTGATTGCCCGCAGCGAGGAGGATCCCTTGATGGAAGAGGAGCCGGTGGAGGAGGACGAGAAGGAAATTCCGACGCCCGCAGCCACCAGCCCGGCGGCAACGCCGCGACCTACCACAACGCCCAGACCCAGCGCAACAACCCAGCCCAGCAGTACCCCAAAACCCAGTAGTGTCAGCGGACAGGAGTTGAGAGAATGAGAGTGGTATTTTATCTGTTCTGGATGCTTTTGTTGACCATCTTTCAGCCGACATTGGCACGGGGAATCGCACTTTGGGGGATTGCCCCCAACTTGTTTCTTTGCTTTGTGGTGATGATTGGATTTTTCCGTGGCACCACCGAGGGTGCCATCTGCGGTGCAATCTTCGGGCTTGCCTATGATATTCTGGTGGGACGGATGATTGGGGTCAGTGGCTTGATTTATCTGTATCTCGGTGTGGGAGCGGGAATTTTAGGAACCCGTTTTTTCAGCGGAGAAAAACAACTGGCAAATTTTTTAGGAACCATTGCGGCGTCTTTGGTTGCGGGGCTTGTGTATTACCTTGCCCGTAAGGCGGTTGGCGCCCATATGGGATTCGGGACGGCAATGTTCCGGATTGGATTGATAGAAGCGATCTATAATGGCGTGGTAGGATTTTTGTTGGCAAAGCCTGTCCGCCTGAGTATGAAACTATTAGGCATCAAGCAGATTTCCTGATGCCGGAAAGGAGGGGTAAGCGATGGAAGGACGGAATTTCAGCGGAAGATATCTAGCAGTTTTGGTACTGGTGGTGCTTCTGGCGTTGGTTTGTATCATCCGTCTGTTTGACTTGCAGGTGGTCCAGGGCGAGGAATACCGTCAGGTGGCACAGCAACGATTGGTGCAGGCTTACCCCGTCAAAGCGCCCCGTGGCGAGATTCTGGACCGATATGGAAAAGCCTTTGTCCAGAACCGGATGGGCTATGTAGTGCAGATTCAGAAAATTGACATCACCAACGATGAATTGAATGATGAAATCCTTGCACTCAGCAAGCTGATTCTGGAAAACGAGGGAACGCTGGCGACCCAGTTTCCGGTTTTTTATGATGAAGAAAACGGATTTTGGGGCTTTACCTATACCGAAGGCACAGAGAGCCGCAAAAAAATAGAGGACAAAGAAAAAGAGATTCGGGAGGCTTTGCGGGACGGCAAAGAGGTTGACGTGCAGGAAGCCGACCGGATGAAAGAACAACAAGCAAAAAAGGTTGCAGATTGGAAGGAAAGCGAAAAGCTGACCGGTTACAACTCTGCAAGAGAGATTGCGGAGTTTTACCGCAGTCATTACAGCCTTTCGGGCAAGTATTCGGATGGGGAGGCAGTCCTTATTGCCTCGGTCCGCTATGATATGGAAAAAAGTCATTTCAGCACCAAGAACCCCTATGTGTTGGCGCGGGATATTGGCCCAAAAGTGCTGCAGATGATTAAGGAACAGGGAGAACACTATCCCGGTGTGGAGATTGAGATGGAACCCATTCGCACCTTTGCCCACGGCAGCACGGCGGCGCATATCTTAGGCAGAACCGACAAGATTTATGCCGAGGAATATGAGGAGCTTCAAAAAGAGGGCTATGGCATCAATGATATCATCGGCAAGGACGGATTGGAAAAGGTTCTGGAAAAATATCTTCGGGGAAAAGACGGATACAAGAGCGTGTCGATGTCCCGCAGCGGCGGGCAGACCGAGATTCTGCAAAGTCAGGCGGTGGAGCCGGGCAACTATGCCAAGCTGACCTTGGATTTGGAACTGCAAAAGGCGGCGGAACAGGCACTCAAGGAGAATGTCACCGCGGCGGTGAGCAGCAATGGTGCAGGAGGTGCCATTGCCATTGTGCCCAGCACCGGTGAGGTGCTTGCACTGGCATCCTATCCCACTTACAATCCCGAAACCTTTATAGAGGATTATACCGAGCTTTCGCAGGCAAAGTCCCTGCCTCTGCTCAACCGTGCCTTGGACGGCACCTATTCCCCCGGTTCGACCTTTAAGCCGCTGACTGCCATTGCGGCGTTGGAAACCGGCGTGATTGAGCCGAATACCTATATTCAGGACAAAGGAAAGTATACCTTCTTCAAGGACTTTCAGCCTACCTGTCTGATTTATTCTTCCAAGCGGGAAACCCACGGAACCATCGAAGTGGCAGAGGCGTTGGGGGTATCCTGTAACTATTTCTTTTACGAAATCGGGCGGCTGACCGGCATTGAAACCCTCAATGATTATGCAGAGCGGTTTGGTTTGGGTGAGCCTACCGGCATTGAGCTCAGCGAGGGCAAAGGCGTGGTGGCAGGCCCTGAGCACCGCAAAGCGTTGGATGTTCCCTGGTATCCGGGCGATGTGATTCAGGCGGCAATCGGACAGTCGGACAACCTGTTCACACCGGCACAGCTTGCCAATTATATTGCCACTTTGCTCAACAAGGGCAGACGTTATCGCCTGCATCTGGTGAATGAAATTGTGGATTACAACACCCAAGAGGTGGTCTATCGCAAAAACCCCGAACTCCTTAACGAGAATCCCATTAAGGATTCCACCTTCCAAAAGGTGACACAGGGGATGCGGCAGGTGGTAACCAGTGGTACTGCCAAAGCGGCGTTTGAGGATGCGGAATATCGGGTGGCAGGAAAAACCGGTACGGCAGAGGTTCCGGGCGGCGCAGATAATGTGTTGTTTGTGGGATTTGCGCCTTATGAAAATCCGGAAATCGTGGTTGCGGTGGTCATTGAGCACGGCGCTACCAGCTATTATGCGGCAAGGGTTGCAAGACAGATTTTTGATGCCTATATGGAATTGAAAGAAGTCCGTAGCAATCCCAAACAACCTACCATAGAGGAAACCGATTAAAAAGCTTTGACTTTTTGCAAAATCTGTGATATGATAGATAATATAGTTGGAAAATAATGAAAAGGGGAGAGCATCCTATGAATATTGCTTTGATTGCCCATGACAAGAAAAAAGAACTTATGGTTGATTTTTGTATTGCCTACAGTGGTATTTTAAGACAGCATAATTTATGTGCTACCGGCACAACGGGGTCAATGATTGCGGATGCGACCGGTCTTCCCATCAGCAAATTTTTGTCAGGTCCCGAGGGCGGCGACCAACAGATTGGTGCCCGCATTGCGTATAATGAAATTGATGCGGTGCTCTTTTTCCGTGACCCGCTGACCGCACAGCCTCACGAACCGGATGTTTCGGCACTGTTCCGTCTTTGTGATGTGCATAACATCCCCCTTGCTACCAATGTGGCAACCGCAGAGGTTTTGATTATGGGTATTGCCCGTGGCGACCTTGGCTGGCGTGATATTGTGAACCCCAAAAAGTAATCGCGGCACCGAAAAACTCGGTCTACCGCAAGCAAGAAAAAATATAGAAAATCAAAACGGCAAGGAGAACATCGAGTTCTCCTTGCCGTTGCTTGCTTTTTGCGAAATCGTTCTCTGCAGTACCTCTGTACAGCGACGAAAACGATTTCACAAAATATACACTTCGTTTTTCGGCACCTTGGGAAACAAAAAAGCACCCGAACAGGTGCTTTTTTCTTTGTCAATTTCTTCCGGGTATGACTTTTTCTTTCTTGCATATAGTAAGAAAGAAAAGAAAACGGAGGGAGATTATGACAGGACGAGGACTTTTTTCTTCTCTTCTCTGCTTGTTTTTGCTTGTTCCGGTGTGCGCAGAGGCTGCGCCGGGGGTTTCGGCAGAGGCTTGCGTGGTTTTAGAACCGGAATCGGGGAGAGTGTTATACCAAAAAAATGCCAAAACGCCCATGGCGATGGCAAGCACCACCAAGATTATGACGGCACTGACTGCCATAGAACATAGCCCCACCGATGTCATCATTACTGTGTCCAATACGGCGGCGGGGGTAGAAGGCTCCAGTATGTATCTTCAAGCAGGGGAAAAGATGACCTTGGAGGAACTGCTGTATGGATTGATGCTCGCCTCCGGCAATGATGCGGCAGTTGCCATTGCAGAACATTTTGGCGGGGTGGATGCCTTTGTGAAGATGATGAACCAAAAGGCAAAGGAACTGGGGGTGGAACACACCTGGTTTGCAAACCCCAACGGCTTGCCGGATGAAAATCACTATTCCACCGCAGAGGATATGGCACGCCTGACGGCGGCGGCACTAAAGAATCCTGATTTTGCCCGCATTGTGGCAACCAAAACCTATCGGATCGAGGGGGAGGGGAAAGCCTATCCCAGAGTGCTGACCAACCACAACAAACTACTCCGGATGTACGAGGGGTGCATCGGGGTCAAGACGGGATTTACCAAGGCGGCGGGGCGCTGTCTGGTTTCTGCCGCACAGCGGGAGGATATGACCTTGATTTGTGTGACCTTAAATGCGCCGGATGACTGGAATGACCACCAATCTCTTTATAACCATCTTTTTTCCACCTACCGGATGGAAAAGGTGGTGGAAAAGGGAAAGCCTATGGGCAGAATCGGGGTTTCCGGCTCGGATGTGACCGAGATTTCCTATGGGGCAGAGGAGGATGTGTCCTATCCTGTGGCAGAGGGAGAAACCTTGCAGGTGGCTTTGGAACCGGAGGAGGAGCTTCGGGCATCGGTAGCGTTGGGGCAGGCTTGCGGCAGCGTGAGCATCCGCTGTAACCAGACGGTGGTAAACACCGTTTCCTTGGTTGCCTTAGAAGAGGCGCAGAGGACCTTTCTCCCTGCATCGGTCCGTGCGGGATTTCGGCAAAATGTGGAAGCTATCTACAAGCGATGGCTGCGGCTTTTTCACCTGTCATTCTGAGAGAAAAAGAAGATTGTCAAAAATTATACAAACTGCACAAGCAAGGAAATAAAAAAGTGACAGAAATGGTGAAGGGACAGCAATTTTTCTGTTGCAATTCTTGGAAAAATAGGGTATAATAAATCCGTATGGCTTAAAATGCCATACGGATTTATTGATAAGTGCGAAAGGGGCAAGATACTGTGGTAAGATTGCAAAAATATTTGGCTCACTGCGGTGTCGCATCCCGCAGAGGCGCGGAAAGCTTGATTCAGCAAGGCAGGGTTTCGGTCAACGGGGTTGTAATCTCTGAAATGGGCGTGCAGATTGATGAGGCAAACGACAGAATAGAGGTAGACGGCACTTTGGTAGAACCCGAAAAAAAGATGGTGTATGTGCTGCTCAATAAACCGGTGGGGTATGTCACCACTGTGTCCGATGACAAGGGCAGAAACACCGTGATGGATTTGGTGGCGGATATTCCGGTGCGCATCTATCCGGTGGGTAGACTGGACTATGACACCGAGGGC
>JAZNKC010000040.1:0-14882 GCA_045578365.1 Ructibacterium sp. | reverse complement strand
AGACCCCGATGATATTGAAATGCTGCAGGATTTGATGGTTGCGGCGGTGAATGAAGCCTTGCGCAAGGTGGATGCAGACAGCAGTGCACAGATGGGACAGTTGACCGGCGGACTGAATATTCCGGGATTATTTTAAGAGGTGAGAGCAATGATAAAAACCATTCAAAGCGGCAATGTGACCGCAAGTATTGACACCAAAGGTGCACAGTTGATTTCTTTGCAAAAGGACGGCAAAGAATATGTATGGCAGAGAGACCCCGAATTCTGGGAGGATTGTGCTCCGGTTCTGTTTCCGGTGGTAGGTCGTTGCCGGAACGGGAAAATTTTAATCAAGGGCGAGGAATATCCTATGGATGCCCATGGCTTTGTTCAGAATATGGAACTGGAAGTGTATCGGGAAGAGGCAGACTGCATCACCTTTGCACTCCGTCAGAATGAGGAAACCAAGAAAAGCTATCCTTGGGATTTCTTCTTTACCATTACCTTCCGTCTGGACGGAAATCAGCTGATTACCGAATTCAAGGTAGAAAACACCGATAAGGAAACCATCTGGTTCGGTATTGGCGGACACCCCGGTTTCAATGTTCCTATGAATGAGGGCGAAAAGTTTGAGGATTATCAGTTGGAGTTTGAAACTGAGGAAATCCTTTATTCCAATCGGGTGCTTATGGAAGATGTTGCAATCCTGCCGGACGGCAAGGATTTGATTCTGGATAGCGGACGGATTCTGCCTTTGAAACGTTCCCTCTTCAACAACGATGCGTTGATTTTTGAGGATATCCATTCCAAATGGGTCAAGTTGGTACATAAAGACACCAAAGCGGGTCTGCATTTTGCCTATGAAGATTTCCCGATTCTGGCAATCTGGACCAGAGGGGAGCCGGTTGAGGCACCCTATGTCTGCTTGGAGCCTTGGTTTGGTATGGGCTTCCGTACCAACGAGGGGGATGACATCGAAAAGAAGTATGGCATCCAAAGTCTGGAATCTGGCAAGGTATTTGCCGCATCCTTTACCACCGAAATCATTGATTGAAAAAAGTCGGTCTACCGCAAGCAAGAAAAAATATAGAAAATCAAAACGGCAAGGAGAACATCGAGTTCTCCTTGCCGTTGCTTGCTTTTTGCGAAATCGTTCTCTGCAGTACCATCGTACAGCGACGAAAACGATTTCACAAAATATACCTTCCTTTTTTGCAATCAATGGCTATTTCTTACAATGACACTTGGAATCACCTTTTTTCTGGGGCGGGAAGAATTCGTCCACAGGGAAGCGAATGTCATGGAAGAGGGAACAGGGACTTTCCTCGGTAGAGGAGGAGCAATCCTGTGTGGGGATGCAGAAATCAACTGCATCAATCAAAAGCTGGGTATCTCTTTCCAACCGTACCAAGAAGAACAAACCGTAGGTAACCAGCACCTTGCGGCTGCAGTCTTCTACCACCAAATCGTCGTCAAAGCAACTGCTGATGGCATCGGGGAAATAGTGGTTGTCGCAGCAAGGTTTCTTGCAGTCACAGTCGGAATCGTAGTCATAACCGAAGGAGCAATCGTCGTTGCAATCACAGTCGCAGCCGCAGCAAGCCTCTTCTTCGATTTTGGCAGTCAGTGCAACCGGGTCCACAACCTCAACGGTCACGGTGGGCATATTGGTCTTATGCCAGGTTTCTGCAATCTTACTGTTGTCATTGGGGTTGAACTTGGAACAGAAGGACTTGGAGTTTCCTTCGGAACCGTAGAGGATAACCCGCTTGTCATAGGTTGTCAACCCGTAAACGATAGTGGGGTTAGATACCTTGCAGAAAAGCTCCAATGTGGTGCGGATAAAGAACTTCAAATCCACAGAGAAGTAACCACGGTTAAAGGAGAGGGGTTCTACGTCGGTAAACACCCAGATAACCTCTGCAGACTTCAATTTTACATTAATTGCCTGTTCCAAGAGGTCCTGTCCGGCACGGGACAGGTAAACTCTGCCGTCGGTGACACAGTCGCGGTCACGGCAGGAATCATAAACCTGGCTTGCATTGATGCAAACCGGCTCGCAGAAATCACTTGCTCTCCGGCTCATAGTCTCGCAGCATTCTTCTTTTGCGTCCGCCCGAAGCGCCTGCGCCTCGGTGGTTTCGTTATTGCCTTTTCCCTGCCCGCCACTGCGAACAGCAGAATAGCCGTTATTTTTTTGACTCATATTGTTTCCTCCTTTTATATGACGGCGTTTGCCGCCCTATTTTATCATATGGGCGATTTGCACTTTTGTTAGCAAGAGGGGACATTTTGGGAGGGAACAAAACGAATTATTGTTTATTTTGTCCAAAAAATTGGAATAAAATTGTATAGTTTTAGGTTGAAATATCAAACGAAATCAAGTACAATAGAAGCAATAAACAATCTTATTTAGGAGGGCTGTCGTTTGAAACTCTATGACACATCAAAAATTAAAAACTTCTGTCTGTTAGGACACGGAAATGCAGGAAAGACTTCTCTGGCGGAGGCAATGCTCTACACTTCGGGAAACATTGACCGTATGGGAAGAACCACCGAGGGTAATACGGTAATGGATTTTGACACCGAGGAAATCAAGCGAAAGTTCTCGATTTCAACGGCAATGGCTGCCTGTGAATGGAATGGTGTAAAATTCAATATTCTGGATACGCCCGGTTACTTTGACTTTGTGGGTGAAGTGCAGGAAGCAGTTCGTGTTGCGGATGCGGCAATCATTGTACTTAGTGGTAAATCCGGTCTGACCGTTGGTGCGGAAAAGGCGTGGAACTATTGTGAAGAGCAGGGTATCCCTCGTATCTTCTTTATCAACAAGGTCGATGACGAGCGGGTGAATTACCAGAACGTATTGCAACAGCTGAAGGATAAGTACGGCAAGAAGATTGCACCCTTCCAGCTGCCTATGCGTGAGGGGGAAAAGATTACCGGCTTTATCAATGTGGTAGAGCAGGAAGCAAGAAAGTTTGAGGGTGACCGCACCGTAACCGCGCCGATGCCTGAGGGTATGGAAGAGGAACTGGGCGCTCTGCGTGATATGATCAATGAGGCAGTTGCGGAAACCTCTGAAGAATTGATGGAAAAATACTTTGCAGGGGAAGAATTTACCCTTCCTGAAATGTACGAAGCATTGCGTCACGGCGTTGCAGAGGGTGATATCGTTCCGGTACTTTGTGGTAGTGCATACTACAAGCTGGGCATTTCCTCTTTGATGAATGCGGTACACGCGTACTTCCCGGCCCCCAATAGCAAGGATGAATTTGTGATGGGTACCAAGAAGGACGGCAGTCAGTCCCGTTTGAAGATTGACGTCAGCGACCCGCTTTCTGCATTGGTATTCAAGACGGTTGCAGACCCCTATGTAGGCAAGCTGTCCTACTTTAAGGTATATTCCGGTGTGATGACTCCGGACACCACCGTCTACAATATGAACAAGGATATCAACGAGAAGGTCGGCAAGATTTATGTGGTTCAGGGTAAAAAGCAGATTGAGGTAGAACGACTGAATGCCGGCGATATCGGCGCAGTTGCCAAGCTGACCAAGACCAGTACCGGTGAAACCTTGAGCGGACTCAATCATCCCTTGCAGCTTGACGGCATTGATTTTGTGAAACCCAATATGTCCCTTGCAGTGGTTCCCAAAGCAAAAGGCGATGAAGAAAAGATTGCACAGGGCTTGACCAAGCTGATGGAAGAAGATAAGACCTTTGTTCTGGAAAACAACAAAGAAACCAGACAACAGGTATTAAAGGGACTGGGCGATCAGCATATCGATGTCATCATCAGCAAGCTGAAGAACAAATTCGGTGTGGAAATTTCTTTTGAGAAACCGAAAGTTCCTTATCGTGAAGCCATTCGCAAGACCGTTAAGGTAGAAGGAAAGCATAAGAAACAGTCCGGCGGTCACGGTCAGTACGGACACGTTTGGATTGAGTTTGCACCGTCCGAAACCGAGGGCTTGACCTTTGAAGAAAAGGTATTTGGCGGTAGCGTGCCCAAGGGCTACTTCCCTGCAGTAGAAAAAGGTCTGCAGGAATCCATGCAGCATGGTATTCTGGCAGGCTATCCCATGGTTGGCTTAAAGGCGACCTTGGTGGATGGTTCTTACCACGATGTTGACTCTTCGGAAATGGCATTCAAGATTGCAGCCAATCTGGCATACAAAGCAGGTATGGAACAGGCAGGCCCGGTGCTTCTGGAACCCATTGGTCATCTGCAGGTTTATGTTCCGGATGCGTATACCGGTGACATCATCGGCGACATCAACAAACGTCGCGGACAGATGCTGGGTATGAATCCTATGGAAGGTAATATGACCGTCATCGAGGGTGAAGTTCCTATGGCAGAAATGCATACTTATGCATCAGATTTGCGGAGTATGACCCAGGCAAGAGGTAGCTTTACCTTTGAGTTTGAGCGTTATCAGGATGCACCCCAGAACATTACTGAGAAGGTCATTGCAGAGAGCAAAGAATAACAAAATCAATCCCGCAACACAGATGGTGTTGCGGGATTTTTATAATATTTCGATTCTCTTAGTTGACAAGCTTTTTGATAGGGGATATAATAAAATCCTCAGGAAAAGGAGGGAAATTGGATGAAAATCATTCCCATCGACCAGCTTTATAACTATAATTATTCGATGAATGTGCTCAATGGACTGAAGCAATACTGGCGAGGTCAGGACTGGTTCAGTTGCATTCATGCCCCAAAGGAAAGGAATATGCTTTTGTATCTGGATGGATGCAAGGCAGAATACACCCTGAAAAACGGGGAAAAGCTGTACGCCGGGAGCGGGGATATGGTCTACAATCCCATTGGCTGTGAATATCGGGTACGCTTTTATGATTTTGAAACCGAAACCTCCAATACCGTGGGGGTGAACTTTTTCCTGTATGATGAGGAGGGAGAACCTTTTGTTTTGTCGGATGAAATTCTGCGGTTTTGTCCGGAGGACAGGGTGAATTATAAACTGCTCTTTTCCAAAATCAATCAGTATAGTGAGGCTGCCGTGGTTTGTTACAGCAAGATGAAGGCGGGGATGTATGAGATTCTTTCCAACCTGAGTATGGTGCACAAAACCCGGAGCTTAAAAAACTACCACCTGATTGCCAAAGGAATCCTGCATATGGAGGAGTATGCGGATGAGGAATTGAGCATCGCGGAAATTGCTGCGCTCTGCAATGTGAGCGAGGGGTATTTCCGACGGTTGTTCAAGGAATATTCGGGGCTTTCTCCTATGGAATACCGGCTAAGGAGCAAAATCGAAAAGGCAAAGACTTATCTGGAGTATGATATAATGACCGTCAAGGAAATTGCACAGCAGTTGGGGTTTGTGGATGCGGCGTATTTCTCCAAACAGTTCAAGGCGAAAACGGGGATGCAACCCCTTGCTTACAAAAAACAAAAAACCAAAAAACAGGAGGGCTAATCCCTCCTGTTTTTTGTCGCAAAAAGGCACTGCAAATTGCACAGAAATTACCTCGGAAATTTGACGAAACAGCCAGATTCTTCCCTTAGAATTTGCTTGACATATTTGCCCGATGGAGGTATAATATAAAACGTATAGCTATCTTCATTTTTCGAGAATTCTGGAGGGGCGTATGAAAAAGAAAAATATCATATGGATCAGTATTATAGCGGTCATTTTGGCGGCGCTTGCGTTGTTTGTATATCAACAATGGAACAGCATCGGAGCGATTACGGATGCGGTTCGTTATTCCCAGGAAGAAGTGGAAAAACAACTGGAAGGGAATAAAGAAACTTTAGAAGCATTACTGCAGGAAGAAGAAAATATTACGGTGCGAGATTTAACCCCTGAAGAAGCACAGGCGTTAAACGAAGGAACCCTGTCAGAGGAAGAAGTGATTGAAATCTTGACCGGAAAACCGCAGGCTCCTGTTGAGGAGGAACCACCGCAAACTTCGGCAGGGACAACAAGCACTCCGTCCCAAACAGAAAAACCAAAAGAGCCAACCCCGGAAGAAATTTCGGAGGAACGCATTTCAGCGGCGATTGCAAAGCTTTACATCCAAAAGAATGAATACTTAAATCGCCTTGATAAGGTAGAGGCTCGTGCGAGAGAGGAATACCTCAGCCTTTCCAAGGAGGAGCGCAAGACTGCAAAGAACAAGATGCTCAAAACCTATATGCCGGAGCTTTCTGCTTGGGAGACAGAATGTGATAATGTGGTCGAAGGCTTGATTGATGAGATCCGCAAAGAATTAAAAGCAGCCGGAAAGAGCGAATCCATTGCGGATGAAATCAACACGGCATACTTAAATGAAAAACGGCTAAAAAAAGCATATTTTATCAATCGCTATATGGATTGATGAATGGCATAAAATATAAAAGTTCGAATGAATAAAGGAGTATGGAAATGAAAATGAAGGCAATTTTGAAACGGGCAACAGGTCTTCTGGTGGTTATCGCTATGCTGTTGTCTATGATGCCTACGGTCTTTGCAGACCCGGCATTAAGATTTACAGATTTTCCAACCGGTTGGTCAAAGGCTGCGATGACGGCAGCAGTGAACAACGGTTTGCTGAATGGTTATGAGGACAATACCATTCGTCCGGAGGATAACTTGACCAGAGCGGAAATGACTGCAATCATTACCCGTGCATTTGGTGCAAAGACGGTGGCGGATATTTCTGCCTATACGGATGTGGCAACCGATGCGTGGTATTATGACAGCGTTGCAAAGGCTGTTCAGATGGGTGCAGTCAATGGTGTGAGTGCAACCGAGATGAATCCGGATGCCTCCATCACCAGAGAGGAAGTATTCACCATTCTTGCAAGAGTGTTGGTGCTTTCCAGCGAAAATGCACAGGTGCTGGATAAGTTCCATGATGCAAGTGCGGTTTCCTCTTGGGCAAAGCCTTATGTGATTGCCCTCACCGAGAGAGGCTATGTCAATGGTGATGAACGTGGCTATGCCAACCCTCAGGCAAACATCACCCGTGAAGAATTTGCCCAGTTGATGCACAATGCGATTCGTACATACATTACCAAATCCGGCACTTACAAAAATGACATAGAGGGCATTGCCGTTGTACGTGTCGGGGATGTAGAATTGAAAAGTCTGACCGTTTCCGGTGACTTGGTCATCGGTGACGGTGTAGGAACCGACTCCTTTAAGCTGACCGATGTAACAGTAAACGGTCGCCTGCTCGCAAGAGGTGGTACCAATACCTTGAAAAAAACCTCTGTCCGTGACGGGGTTGTTGTCAACAATATGAATGGCATTACTGCATTCAAGAATTATCGGACAGAAGAAGTGTTCAAGGGTATTATTGAAAATACAGAAGCTACCTTCCTTACCCCGGCTGCTGGTGGCGGCGGTGGTGGCGGTGGCGGTGGCGGTGTTGGCCCCGGTCCCGGCCCCGGTCCCGGCCCTACTTCTTATAGCGTAAGCTTCAAATTACCTGACGGTACTTTGGTGGGGAGTCCTATCAGCATCCCTACCGGAACCGCCATTGGCGCTGCAAATATGCCTGCCGATCCTACTCCCGGCGTTGGTTATGACAGCTTCCTTGGATGGTTTGACGGAACTACACAGATTACCGGTGCAACCATTGTGAATGGACCGATTAATGCGGTGGCAAAGTTCAACCCGATTACTTATGCCATCAATTACGTTTATCCGGCAACCGTAACTTTGGATGGTTCACAGCCGCTGAGCTATACCATTGAGAACTATACAGACCCGCAACATGCACTTCCCGGCGGTGCGGAAATGACTCTGCCTCAGGGAGAAGTGTTTGTAGGTTGGGATGATGATGGTGACAATACCACCGATCCGATTACTGCACTTCAGGCAAGCCACATCCCGCCGACCGCAGACGGAGACGGCAATGACAACCAGTTGACCTTGACTTTGGTAACCAAACAGGTGCCTACCTGGACTATCACCTTTGATGCAAAGGATGCAAGTGGCAACAGCCTGCCGGGTTATCCCAAAACACCGCAGGTAGAACGGGGTCAGCCCATTGGTGCAGGTAATATGCCTCATCTGGATCCGCAACTGGCAGGTTATACCTTTGTTCGTTGGGAAGACGGTAGCGGCAATCCTGTTACAGCGGCAACAATTCCGCCTAGCGATATGACGGTGACTGCTAAATTTAACTTGAATACGTATACCATCTCCTTTAAGGATGCAGGTAGTTTGTATCAGATTGAGAACTTTACCAATGACAGAGATTTCACAGTAGAGGATGCAACTGCATACGTACTGCCGACAGCAGAACAGGTAAAGAGAGCGGGTTACACCTTTACAGGTTGGACCTACAATGGGACCCCGATGACCCAGATTACTGCAAGCGACATTGCAATAGATACGCCTTTGACCATCGAATTGGTGCCGAGCTTTAGTGAAAACACTTATACTGTGGATTTTGGAACGGCTGAGCAGTATATTCAAAACTTCACCAATGAGAGAACATTCACCATCAGTACATTACCTTACACCTTGCCGACTGCAGCGCAGGTGAAGAAAGCGGGCTATACCTTTACCGGATGGAAGAACGCAAGCAATGCAGTGGTAACTCAGATTATTGCAAGTGATATCACCGTAGACACTCCGTCTACCATTTCGTTGACGGCAGACTTTGCGTTGAATACCTATACCATCTCCTTTGGTGATGCAGAGCAGTATATCCAAAACTTCACCAATGACAGAGATTTCACAGTAGAGGATGCAAGCGCATATGTATTGCCGACTGCAACACAGATGAACCGGGTGGGTTATACCTTTACCGGATGGACTTATGATGGTGCGCCGATTACCCAGATTGCGGCAAGTAACATTGCGGTGGATACCCCGTTAACCTTGCAGTTGACAGCAAAATTTAGTCCGACCACCTATACCATCAACTACGTTTATCCGAACAATGTAACCTTGGATGGCTCAGAACCTTTAAGCTACACCATCGAGAACTATACCGACCCGCAACATGTACTTCCCGGCAGTACAGCAATGACCCTGCCCCAAGGAATGGTCTTTGTAGGTTGGGATGATGATGGTGACAATACCACCGACCCGATTACTGCACTTCAGGCAAGACATATTCCGCCGACCGCAGACGGAGATAACAACGACACACAGTTGACCTTGACTCTGGTTATGGAATCGGCACCCACTTGGACGATTACCTTTGATGCAAAGGACGCCAATGGCAACAGCTTGCCGGGTTACCCCAGACCGGTACAGGTAACACGGGGTCAATCCATTGGCGCGGCCAATATGCCTCAGGATCCCCAGCGTGCAGGTTATACCTTTAATGGTTGGGAAGCTGCCAACGGAGTTAGTGTTGATGCGAATTACACACCTACCAGCAATATGACAGTAACTGCGAAGTTCGGCCTGAAAACCTATACCATTTCCTTTGGTGAGGCAGAGCAGTATATCCAGAACTTCCCCAGCAATAGAACCTTCACCATCGAAAGCTTGCCCTATACTTTGCCGACTGCTGCGCAGGTGAATCGTGTGGGTTATGACTTTACCGGATGGAGCTTAAACGGAAATGCAGTGACACAGATTGCTGCAAGTGATATTACGGCAAGTACACCGGATACTATTGTGCTGACAGCAAGCTTCAGCCTGAATACCTATACCATCGATTTTGGTGAAGCAGAGCAATATATCCAAAACTTCACCGATGACAGAGAGTTCACGGTAGAGGATGCACCTTTTATCTTGCCGACAGCAGAACAGGTTCGGAAAGCCGGTTACACCTTTACCGGATGGAAGAATGCAAATAATGCGGTAGTAACCCAGATTGCTGCAAGTGACATTACGGTCGACACTCCGTTGACCATTGTGCTGACAGCAGAGTTCAGCCTGAATACCTATACCATCGATTTTGGTGAAGCAGAGCAGTATATCCAGAACTTTACCGATGACAGAGATTTCACGGTAGAGGATGAGCCTTATGTATTGCCGACAGCAGAACAGGTACAGAGAGCAGGTTATACCTTTACTGAATGGACCTACAATGGTAATGCTATTACCCAGATTGCTGCAAGCGACATTACGGTTGACACTCCGTTGACCATTGTGCTGACAGCAGAGTTCAGCCTGAATACTTATACCATCGATTTTGGCGAAGCAGAGCAGTATATCCAAAACTTCACCGATGACAGAGAGTTCACGGTAGAGGATGCACCTTTTGTATTGCCGACAGCAGAACAGGTTCAAAATGCAGGTTATACCTTTACTGAATGGACCTACAATGGTAATGCTATTACCCAGATTGCTGCAAGCGACATCACGGTGGATACCCCGGATACCATTGTGCTGACAGCAGGGTTTGAGATGATCACCTATACCATCGAGTACGTAGGTGAGGGAACCGAGTTTACCTTTAAGACAGGCTATCAGGCACCGCGGTCTTATGATGTGACCAATTATACTTCTATCGTTCTTCCGGCAGAAGAAAATGTGGTATTGCCGGATAACAAGTCCTTCCTGGGCTGGATGGATGGTACAACAGCAATTACTGCTTTGACTGCTGCACACCTGACCGCATATCCCAACACCACCCTGAGATTGAGCCTGAACAACGAAAATCTGTTCAAGGTTACCTTCTTCGAGGGTTACAACCAGACCTATCAGGTAGGCGACACGATTTATGTTCCTACGCTCAATGCAGGTCTTGGCGATTCCATCCCGGTTATTCCTTCGTATATCCAAAGAAGAGGATATATCAAGGGCCCTGAGGATGATGATCGTGCAGACATTGCAATCTCCTCTATTTATCCCAATAGAGAAATCCATACCATCAGACCGACTTACTGGTATGAGGTAACCAAAGAGGTGGATGACGGAAACGGCGGAACCAAGCTGGTAACATCCTTGGAAAGCTTTACCGAAAAGACCCCCATCATTGCTGACACCAATGTTTATATTCTGTACCAAAAGGTGAATCTAAACATTAAGATAGGCAGTGGAGCAAATGAAGAATTGAGTATTTCTGCAAGTTATAAGGCGGCAGGCACAGCCGATGATGCTTATATGACCGATAAGGATACCAGAATTGTGGACGCTGCAAAAGACTTTGGTCTTAGTGCAAGAAATCAGTTCGAGCTTGCAATGGATAATGGTTGGTTGCCGTCTCAGTTTGACACTGCACAAGAGAAAGTCTTTGGCAAGCTTGAGGCACTGAATATCCTGGATGCCAACAAGATGATTAAGGTTCTGGATATTCCGATTCCGATTTCCACTCTGGTGAAGAGAGAAAAAGCAGACGATATGGTGAAGCAGTTCGTAAGAGATGCCATCACCACGCCCGACAAGCTGGATTCTCTGCTGGATAGCATGGATATTCAGTCGTTTATCGACCAGATTGGCACCGATGACCTGCTTGATATGCTTTCTAATGCACAAATTGCCAATGCGCTGACCGATATCAACAACAGAGAAACCATCGTATCCTTTATTATGGATGATTTGAAGTCGGAAAATCCGACGCTGCTCACTCCGCTGAAGAATTATATTCTTGGCAACCAGAATGCATTGAATGAACTGGCAGTACAGCTCAAGACACAACTGGCAGCAGATACTCCGGCAGGCAAATCCCTCCGTCGGATGGTTCTGACCAGCAGTGAGCTTGAAAGTGTACTCAAGCAGGATGCAGTGAAGACTTCTGTGATTGACAAGATTACAGGTCTTGAAGCAGATGATGCTATTCTGGATATTCTGCTTAACAATGAACAGGTTCGTCACGACCTGTTGGATGAAGCAGTAAAGGACGATGACTTTGTTTCTGCACTGGCAAAGGCACAGCAGTTCAAGGATTATGCAGGCTCTATGCTCCGTCAGGATCTGGATGTACAGGCCGCTGTCCTCGATGCATTGGATACCGACCTGTTGAGCGAGCTCAGAGGCAATGCTTCCTTTAAGGCACAGTTTGAGATGGGTGCAGCCCTGCGGACGGAGTTGGAAAACACCATTGGTCTTAACACCTATGTCAGCGATACCGACGATTTGATTGAGTACCTGTTTGGCAAGCCCAGCATCAAGACCTACACCTTCATCAATGGTGAGGATGTATTCAGAACCATCTATGATGAAGAAAATGGTCAGGGCACTTACGATGCGTTGACTGAGGACGACAAGAACCTTTGGAAGAAGGAAGCCTATGACGAGTTGGTATTTGACCTGACGACTTTGAAACAGGATTTCATTGACGAGCTGGAAAAACAGTTTGTAAGCTACTTTGCAGAAATCCTGGATGCTTTGGCAACCGGTTCTGCAATCAGTGATGCGGATATGATGGACCTGATTGATACTGAAATCAAGAGCTACATCCGCTCTTACATTAACGACCCGCTGACCTTGTCTGTCAATGTGAAGAACGCCATTGAAGATGCTCTGGTTTCTTACATCTGTGATTTGCTGCATCAGGAGGATGCAACCATTACCGATGCAAACCTGAGAGATATCAGACGGTTGATTCTGGAAAAGGCTTACAAGAACGACCAGATTACAGACTTCATTAGAGAATTTGTCAAGACCGATTCTCATGCAGAAACCCTGATTGACCATGCGTATGATGTTCTGGACCATGACTTTGTAGAGATTGTTCATGGTATGGCAGAGGATTCTCCGGAATATGCAACGGTAGAAGGCTTGCTCAAGTCCATTTCTGCAAACATTGATGCAGCATCTTTGACCGATATCATTGCAAGCAATGGTGAAAACACCGCGGTGATTGATTTGGTTAAGGATTATGTGAAGGATCCGACCTATACCACAACCATTCAGGGCCATGTAGAAGGCTTTATTGCCAATGATGTGGATGAGGTGTTTGTAGCAGAGTATCGTGACGATATCATCAATGCACTGAAGAATGTGGATATTTCTTCGATGATTGACAAGGATATGATTAAGAGTCATATCAATGGATTGCCCACCAAAGACGAAAAGATTGCATTTGCTGACAAGATTTACAATGCGCTTGCAAACTCTTCGGATTATGCAATCTTTATGGATAGCTTGTTTGGCAAGAAGACCTTTACCATCACCAAGTCCAATCTGCCGCTGATTCAGGCAATGGCCGACGCTCTTGGCGAGTTGGAGTATGATAAGGTAATGGCAGAAACCAACAACGCGATGCTCAACAAGGTGATTGATACCCTGGGTGATGCATTCTTAAAGGATTACTTCAATGCGATGAGAGACGGTTATGCAGACGGATTGGATGCAGCAATCGAAACGGTGAAAAACGGTGGCGAGGGCACAACGGAAGAGTATACCACATCCTTGACCTTGTCCGTGAACCTGATTGGAGATATTCTCAAACCGCTCTATGACAAGGCACAGGTTGAAGTAGACGAGAAGCTGAGAAAGCTGCCCATCCGGTATGACCAGAACCAGTATGCACAGTATTTGGTACAGCATGATATGATTTCCAAGCTCTTCTCCGGCGACGGTGTAGAAACAGAAGACCATAGTGGCTATGGCATCAAGGAAATTTTAGACTACTACGATTACATTATGGAATTGTTTGTGGTTGCAGATGATGCAATTTGCTGGTACGGCGATGATAACAATGTGACACAGGAAGAATTTGATTCTATCTATGACGCAGTGTTCGGCAAGGTTCAGCTTGTCCAGAACAAGATCAACAGCATTCTTGAAACGTATAATGAAAGCGGCGAATTGCCTGACAAAATCAAAGCAGTCTTTGATCGGGTACAGCAGCTTAACAGCGTAATTACCCGGTTTGACCCGCAGATTCACGCAATGCTGGATAAGTATCTGGGCAGCTCTATCAGTCAAGCAGGCGAAGCTTTGGGAGAGAATGAACAGATTCGCACTTTTGTGGATTGGATGTTCGGTCAGGAAGATCCGGTCTTCACCATTGATGGCCTTTATGACATTTTCTATCGTTTTGATGCCAAGATGCAGGTAGGTCTTCAGAAGTTGATTGACAGCGGAAAACTCCGTGCTGCAATCGACAAGTTTGAAGAAACCAGCATTGGCAGCCTGTTCAAGGGCAAGGGAACCATTGAAAATGTTGCAGAAAAGATTGATGCAATCAAGAATGGAGAAAAGGTGACCGAGTCCCTCAACTCTATCTACGAGCTGATGGAGATTGTTGCTGCAACAGGTATCGACGCCTTCCGCGTGAATACCGGTGTGGTTACAGACAAAGATGTTTATCGCTTCAGTATTGGTCCAATCGTCTTTACTATGACCAGACAGTACGAATAAAAAACTTATGGGCGAGATGGATAGGTCTTCCTATCCATTTCGGCCATCAAGAGGAGGATTGACAATGAAAAAAGTATTTAGCATCATTTTGGCACTTTTGTTGCTGACATCCCTCTCCGTTGTTGCGTTTGCAGACGGAACGGATGGTAGCTATCGGGATACTGCCACCCACTGGGCGAAGGCAGAAATTGAGGTCTGGAGCGGCTATGGCGTGCTCAAGGGCAATGATGACGGAACCTTTGCACCGGATCGTTCTATGACCCGTGGTGAGTTTGCCGTTGTGCTTGACCGTGTGATGAAGTATCAGACCGCATCCACCAAAACCTTTGGGGATTTGGATGATAATTTTTACACTCAGTCTATTTTAAGACTGCACGAAGCCGGTGTTATGAACGGTTATGACGGCAATATTATGCCCAATGATATTATTACCAGAGAAGAGGCTGCAGTTATGCTTTGCCGTGCGCTGGGTATTCAGCCACAGCAAACTGCAAACCAGACCTTTGGTGATAGCAACAAGATTTCTTCCTGGGCAAAGGAATATTTGAATGCATTGGTCAATCGCAAATTGATGAACGGCGATGGCACCAACTTAAACCCCGGCAGTATGATTACCCGTGCCGAGGTGGTTAAGATTATGGACAATACTGCAGTTCCGGTTTTGAAATCC
>JAZNKC010000039.1:0-1920 GCA_045578365.1 Ructibacterium sp. | reverse complement strand
GAGAACCTTTTTTATTTCATAAAGCAAATAGTGTAAGACTATACAGCACGGTTAACCTTGCCGGATCTTAAACATCTGGTACAAGCATACACCTTTTTGGGAGTGCCGTCAACGATTGCCTTAACCCGTCTTACATTGGGTTTCCAAGCTTTATTTGCTCTTCTGTGAGAGTGAGAAACCTTAATACCAAAGGTAACACCCTTGCCGCAAACTTCGCATTTTGCCATATAGATACACCTCCTAACAGAAACGAATACTAAACTCAACTCGAACTATTATAACAGAATCTTTTTTAGATTGCAAGGCTTTTTTCAAAATTTTTACGATTATTTTTCATTTCCTGAGAAATTTTGCACGATAAAGCGGTTTGCTGCAAGCTCCAGAGCATCATCCAAGGGGGAAAGTCCCGCAAAATCCGGATATTTTTGGGTCAGTGCACGGGTAAGAATGCTGTCGCACAGTTCCGGGTTTTTCGGCAGGAGCGGTCCGTGGAGGTAGGTAGCAAACACGTTTTTGTAAAGCACGCCTTCCAAACCGTTGATTCCGTCATTGCCATTTCCGGCAATGACCTTGCCAAGGGGAGCATAGGTCCCGATTTGCATTCGGCCCGGATGATTTTCAAAACCGCAGATGGGATGCTCAGTCAAATCCGACGTGAGCACCACATCCCCGATGAAACGCTTTTCTCCATATTCGGCATGGATGTCTAAGATGCCAAGGCCGTCTGTCTGGGTGTCTCCTGCCCACCAACTGGTGCCAAGGAGCTCAAAACCGCCGCAAAAACCAAGGAGGATGCCACCTTGCTCCACATAGTCTTTCAAAGCTTGTTTGTAGGGCATCAGTAATTCTGCCACCGTCATCTGCTCCCGATCGGAGCCGCCACCCAAAAAGATAATATCCACATTGTCAAAAGAAAGCTCCTTGCTGTCTTGGGTGACCGTGGTGACGGTTGCCTCGATTCCCCGCCAAGAAAGGCGTTTGCAGAGGGCAGCAAGGTTGCCCTTGTCCCCGTAGAGGTTTAATAAATCAGGGAAGAGATGAAGGATATGAATCCGTTGTTCAGGCATGGGTTTCACCTCCGGCATTCAAGGATTTTTGCATTTCCAGCATGGTATTCTGGGTAGAGAAGAGGACGCTGTAATTCACCAGAACATAGCAGACCTCTGCATCACTGTCTAAACAGAGCTTTAACGCCTCTTCGGTGGTCTGACAGATTTTTTCCACCGGAATATCCGCATACTTAAACCGCAGGGACAAATCATCACGGCGTACGCCGGAGGTATAAAGGCGGTTCAGGTTTTCGTCCTTCAGCAAATCAAAATCCACATCCCACAGCCAGGAAACATCTTTTCCGTCATTGGCGGTGGCATTGATGGCAACGATCACATCCCTTTTACGCTTGTCCAGCATGACGGTCTGGATTGCCTGATTAAAGCCTGCCGGATTCTTTGCCAGATTCAGGATAAAGGGCTTGCCCAGATGGAATTCTTCCATTCTGCCGATTTGGAGCTTATAGTCGCTGAGGATTTGGTTGAAATCCTGTCCCTCAATGCCCATGACTTTCAGTGCACTATAAACGGCAAGAATGTTATAGATGTTGTAAAACCCGCGGTAATTCACACGAACCGGTGTTGTTTCATTCACCACAAACTCCATAGCACCGGAAAGATTGATATTGGTTGCGGCAAAATCGATATTGGGACGCTGATTCCCGCAATGGGGGCAGTAGTAATCTCCCAACTGGCTGTAATGAACAAAGTGATAGGATTGCTCCTTGCCGCATTTGGCACAGTAACGACCCTCTTTGGTTTCCTCGGTCTGAGGGAGTACCTGCTCCGAAATACCGTAATAAAACGCCTTTCGCCCCTCGCCAAAGCGGGAGGAGAGGGGGTCATCTCCATTGAGAATCAGGGTCAGATC
>JAZNKC010000038.1:0-2274 GCA_045578365.1 Ructibacterium sp. | reverse complement strand
GGTTCTCTATCTGCCGTTTAGATTTATATACACATTTATTGATAATCCGCCCTTTACTGTAAGCTTTTACTATAATGATGCCCTGTATAAGTGCACGCAGCTACCCCTTGGTGTTGCCGAAGTGCAAAATGGCAATGCCATTGGCACAAAGATGCTTGGAAATCCCTTGATGGGGTTGGACGGCCAAGGAATGAAAGGTATCAATCCGGAGGCGTTTGCCGGATGGTTTGATCAGGACGGCAATGAGGTTGACGCAACCACCGTACCAACCAAGGACCTTGTAGTGACTGCACGAATCAGTGATTATACACTAGCAAACGAGGAAATGAAGACCAACTTGGAGCTTGCGTGGAAGGATATGAATGAAAACAAATATCAATTTCCTGCGGGTGATCAGCGAGAATTTATTGTAACCATTATGAATTGCATCGAGAGAACCATTCCCTATGCAGCACACAAGGTGATTGACAAGCAGTTTATCAACCGGACCTTCCCGACGGAGATACAGACGGCAAAGAATTTGAAAAATGCCATCGAAGCGGCCGGACAAGAGAGCCAATTTCGTGAAAATGCAGGGTGGTTGAGAGCAAGAACCATAGAATGGTTGCTTGATGCCTTCGATATTGAAGTCAAACAAAAGTAAGAAAATTTTTCAAAAAAGTCTTGCATTTTGAAAAATATCTGCTATAATGATTTTTAATTTATAAAAAGAAAGGGAAACAGGTATGGATTGTTTGAAGAAATTTACCCAAGCTACCACTTATTTCTTCTACTTTATTAGCTTTAGCTTTTTTGGCTACGGCTATTTTGCATTCCCCAAAAATACATTCTGTGGACCTGTACTTACAAAAGTATAAACTGTAACCCATTGTATTTACAAAGGGGCAGGTTCGCAGGAACCTGCCCCTTTTTTCGTGGGTGAAAAAGAATACTTGACAAATTCCTAAAAATGGAGGAGAATTTTTATGGTAGTAATTATGAAACCGGGCACAACCCAAGAAAATGTCGAAAAGATGGTATCCTATGTCAAGGATATGGGACTGGATGTGATGATCAACCAAGGTGTGGACTGCGTGGTTCTTGGACTTTTGGGTGATACCAGTCTGATTGACCCCGATACCATGATGCTGAATATCCATGTGGATAGAGTGATGCGGATTGCGGAGCCTTTCAAAAAAGCCAGCAGCAAATTCCATCCTGACCGCACTATTGTGCAGGTGGGGGATGCAGAAATCGGCAAGGAGAAAACCTTTACCGTGATTGCAGGACCTTGCTCGGTGGAGAATGAAAAGCAGATTGTCACCGTGGCAAAAGGCGTCAAAGAAAGCGGCGCCAAGATTCTGCGGGGCGGTGCTTACAAGCCCCGTACCTCGCCCTATTCTTTCCAAGGCTTAGAGCTTCAGGGAATTGACTTACTAAAAGAGGCAAAGGCAGAGAGCGGACTTCCTATCGTTACGGAAATTATGTCTCCCAGTCTGGTGGAAAAATTCGTAGAGAACGTGGACATCATTCAAGTGGGGGCACGGAATATGCAGAACTTTGACCTGCTCAAGGAATTGGGCAAATGCCGCAAGCCGATTCTGCTCAAGCGTGGGCTTTCCTCCACCATTGAGGAATGGCTGATGTCTGCAGAGTACATTCTGGCGGGAGGAAACCCCAACGTCATCCTTTGTGAGCGGGGTATCCGTACCTTTGAAACCTACACCCGTAATACCTTGGACTTGAGTGCCATTCCGGCGGTGAAACGGCTGAGCCATCTTCCGGTGGTGGTAGACCCGTCCCATTCGGCAGGGATGAGTTGGATGGTAGAGCCCCTGTCCTTGGCGGCAATGGCTGTGGGGGCAGACGGCTTGATTATTGAGGTTCACAACTGCCCCGAAAAGGCATTGTGTGACGGTGCCCAGTCCTTGAATCTGCACCAGTTCGAGAATTTGATGCAAAAGCTCAGGAGTGTGGGCGAGGGACTTGGACTTCAGGTGTAAAATCCTTTCAGAAAGGGATGTGTAAAAATGAAAACATTAACAGTGAATATTCCAAAACGGGAGTATACCATCTATATCGAAGATGGTCTGCTTTGCCGTGCAGGAGAGATGGTGAAGAAAGTGTTCTCCGGCAAAAAGATTGCGGTGGTCACCGACTCCAATG
Organism: Ructibacterium sp.; assembly: GCA_045578365.1. Classification (GTDB taxonomy): domain Bacteria; phylum Bacillota; class Clostridia; order Monoglobales; family Monoglobaceae; genus Ructibacterium. The sequence continues at coordinate 129 of JAZNKC010000038.1, read as the reverse complement.
TGGCACCGCTCTATGGAGAAAAGCTTCGGGCAACCTTGACGGAACAGGGGTTTTCGGTCAAAGAAATCGTGGTTCCGGCAGGGGAGAGCAGCAAATGCCAGAGAGAGCTTTTCCGGCTTTATGAAGAGA
>JAZNKC010000037.1:0-13269 GCA_045578365.1 Ructibacterium sp. | reverse complement strand
CCGGATTATGTGACGGCGTTGAAAAAGGAAATTGCCTATGTGGGTGATTTGCTCTCTAAGCACAATCGCCGGATTGAAACCGTCTATATGGGCGGCGGAACCCCCACCACCTTATCTGCAGAACAGTTGGAAACTCTGTTTTGCCAGATGGAGGCATCCTTTGACCTGAAATTCTGCAAAGAATTTACCGTAGAGGCAGGTCGTCCCGATACCATCACCCCTGAAAAATTAGAGGTCTTAAAAAAGCACGGAGCAGAGCGCATCAGCATCAATCCTCAATCCATGAAACAGGAAACCTTAAACCGCATCGGCAGAGCCCACACACCGGAGCAAATCCGTGAGGCGGTAAAAATGGCGCGAAGCTTTGATTTTTCTTGCATCAATATGGATGTGATTGCGGGACTGCCCGGGGAATCCTTGACCGATTTTTGCGATACCCTCAAAGAGGTGGAGGAACTCTCCCCTGAAAACACCACCGTGCATACTATGAGCATCAAACGTTCCTCCCGCCTGCACGAATACTTAAAGGATTACCCCCTCACCCCTGCCCAAGAGGTGGCAGAAATGGTGGACTTTTCTCAGGATTTCCTGCGCAAACAGGGCAAGCACCCTTACTACCTCTATCGCCAGAAGAACCAGCTTGGCAATCTGGAAAATGTGGGGTATGCCAAGGAAGGCTTTGACAGTCTTTACAACATCTACATTATGGAGGAAATCCAGACCATTCTTGCCCTTGGCTGTGGTGGGGTCACCAAGACAGTTAACCGCGACACCAACCGGATTGAACGGATTTTCAATGTAAAAGAGCCACAGGATTATCTTTTGCGACTGGATGAAATGTTGGAGAGAAAGGCCTCAGTTTTTGAATTAGAAAAAAAATAAGGGAGTGTTTAACACTCTCTTATTTTTAATTTGATACCATATTTTTCTTTCAGGTAGCTGGCATTGCATCGTTTATGCCCGATGGTTTTGGAAACCTCACTTGACGGAACTTGAACCACCAATTCCTTTGGCATCTCCTCCATCTGGGTAAGGGTTTCTTCCAGCCAGTCCCGTCGGATGCGGCTTTCTACCAGTTCCCCCAATGCGGGATGGAAGGGACCTGCAAGCACCGTCCCCTCTTGTTGTAGTTCTTCTCCAATGTGAAGACCCATCCGTATCACCGGAATCTCCTTTGCCGCAAATATCTGCAAAACTTCCTTGGCGGTTTCAATGGCATCCTCCAAGGTCTGAGGCTGATACCTCCCTTGTTGGTAAAGCTCCGCCAGAGCCGTATCTTTGAGCACCAGCACCGGATACACTCTGGCACAATCAGGATGTAGGCTTGCCACTTTTTGGGCGGTATACAGGTCTTTTTCTTTATCAGAGCCATACATCCCCGTCATTATCTGCACGCCCACACCGATTCCTGCTTTGCGAATCTCCTGAACCGCCGCTACGCTTTGGGTGAAGGTATGCCCCCGCCGGTTCTTGGTGAGCACCTCATCCACCGCCGACTGGACACCCAGCTCGATGGTGGTCACGCCCCATTGTTTGGCAAGGGCAAGGGTTGTTTCATCAATATAGTCCGGTCGGGTAGAAAGACGAATCCCGTCAATCTGCGGGCGAAAGCTATCTGCCACCCGATAAAATTCCTCCTGTAACTCATAGGGAAGTCCGGTAAAACTGCCGCCAAAAAACGCCACCTCTACCTCTCGCTCTTTTGTGGGGAGATAGGAAAGCTGCTGGGCAATCAGTTCCTTTGCCTCTTTTGGGGTAACGCTGGTGGTAAGACCGCAAATCTTCCGCTGATTACAGAAAACGCAATCGTTGGGACAACCCTCATGGGGGATAAAAACCGGAATGTTATACTTTCTCATAAGGCAGAATACGCCTGCTTGGCTGCAGCCTGTTCCGCTTCCTTGCGGCTGTGTCCGGCGCCGGAGCCAATCACCTTTCCCCGATACAATGCCTCAGCCCGAAAGGTGGGATGATGGTCAGGACCCTTGCGGTCCACCAGACGGTAGGTCACCACCTCGGTGCCCTTATCCCGTTTTTGGAAGTAGTTCTGCAGCTCGGATTTGTAGTTGGTAAAATCCATCTCTGCCGAGGCGTCGATGCTCTCCCGCAGACGGCAAAGCACCCATTCTCTGGCAGGGTCCATACCCCCATCCAGATAGATGGCACCAAGCACCGCCTCAAAGGCATCTGCCAGAATGGAATCCTTGTCCTTGCCTCCGCAGATGGTTTCGGATTTTCCAAAAAGCAGTCCGCTGCCCAAATCCATCTTTCGTGCTGCTGCCGCCAAGGATTTTTCACAAACCGCCGCCGCACGCATCTCGGTCAGTCTGCCCTCATCCAGATTGGGAAAGCGTTCATAAATATCGCTTGCCACCACCAGAGAGAGGACGCTGTCCCCCAAGAACTCTAACCGCTGATTGCTCTCGATATTCCGCTCGTTGGCAAGGGAAATGTGCGTCAGCGCCTTTTTGAGCAGGTCTTGATTTTGAAAGGTATATCCCAAATCCATCTTCATCGCTCCATTCAAAAACGCCGAAAAGCTTCGGCGTTTTTCTTTTTAGTCTATGTATTTCTTCAGTACAATCGATGCATTGTGTCCGCCAAATCCCAAAGAATTGGATACTGCATAAGTAATCTCTGCCGCTCTTCCGGTATTTACCACATAATCCAGATCGCACTCAGGATCAGGATTTTTATAGTTGACGGTGGGAGGCAAAAAGCCCTCTTCAATCGCCAAAGCGGTGATGATACCCTCAATACCGCCGGCTGCCCCCAGCATATGTCCTGTCATTGATTTGGTGGAGCTGACTGCCAGTTTGTAAGCGTGGTCGCCAAACACCGTCTTGATTGCCGCAGTTTCATACTTATCATTATAGGGGGTGGAGGTTCCGTGGGCATTGATGTAGTCCACTTCCTCCGGCTTGATTCCCGCACTCTTGACTGCCATTGCCATACAACGGGCACCGCCCTCACCCTCCGGTGCGGGAGCAGTCATATGGTAAGCATCGTTGCTGGAACCATAACCTACAACCTCTGCAATGATATGGGCACCTCTCGCCTTGGCGTGCTCCAGTTCCTCCAGAACCAGAATGCCGCTACCCTCACCCATCACAAAACCGTCACGGTTTGCATCGAAAGGCGAGCAAGCCCCCTTGGGGTCGTCGTTGCGGGTGCTGAGCGCTTTCATCGAGCAGAAGCCTGCCAGAGAAAGTTCATTCACCGTTGCCTCGGTACCGCCGGTGAGAATCACATCGGCATCACCCCGCTGAACAGCCAAAAACGCCTGACCGATGGCATCGGTACCCGATGCACAGGCAGAAACGGTGGTCAGGTTTACACCCTTACAATGGAACTGAATGGCAACCTGTCCAACCGCCATATTGGAAATCATCATAGGAATCATAAAAGGACTCACCTTGGAGGGACCTTTTTCCAACAGACGCGCGTGCTGCTCACAGGTGGTCTGGATTCCGCCGATGCCGCTACCTAAAATACAACCCATCCGCTCGGGATTCTCCTTTTCGATGTCCAGTTTGGCATCCTCTACTGCAAGCTTTGCTCCGGCAACTGCGTACTGCACAAACAAGTCCATCCGCTTTGCCTCTTTTTTATCCATAAAGTTTTCCGGCGCAAAATCCTTAACCTCAGCAGCAATCTGACAAGGATACTCCGATACATCAAAGCGTGTGATTTTGTCAATCCCGCAAACCCCTGCTTTGATATTTTTCCACATTTCTTCTTTGCCGATGCCAATGGGGGTCACTGCCCCTACACCGGTAATTACAACCCGTTTCATCTGTCTTCCTCCTGTTTTGTTCCTACAAAATTTTGAGGAAACCTATGCATCTCATTCATCTGTTTCCTCAAAATTCTGTGCGGCTGTGCAGATTACTCTGCACAGCCGTAACAGTTGCTTACTGTCTTGCTTTGATGTACTCTACTGCATCACTGACAGTCACGATTTTTTCCGCTTCATCATCCGGAATTTCAATTTCAAATTCTTCTTCCAGTTCCATCATCAGTTCTACGATGTCCAAAGAGTCTGCTTCCAGATCTTCGATGAACGCTGCTTCCATGGTAACATCCTCTTCGTCTACGCCCAACTGATCAACTGTAATTTCCTTTACCTTTTCAAAAATATCCATTTTGAATTCCTCCTTCTTAAATCTTTAATATAATGGATTACTTTTTTTCAAAACTATATCACATAACCAAGCCGCCGTCAACATTTATTACCTGTCCGGTAATATATTTTGCTTTGTCGCCGGATAAAAACAATACCAGATTGGCAATATCCTCTACCTGCCCAAACCGCTTAAGCGGGATAGCATTTAAGTAAGATTCTTTCACTTCCTCTTTCAGCATATCGGTCATTGCGGTCTGGATAAAGCCCGGAGCAATGGCATTGCAGCGGATATTTCTCGCCGCCAGCTCCTTTGCCACCGACTTGGTCAACCCAATCAAGCCTGCCTTGGATGCGGCATAATTCGCCTGCCCGGCATTGCCCATCACACCGGAAACCGATGCCATATTGATGATAACACCGCTCCGCTGCTTGGTGAGTGCTCTTGCCGATGCCTGAATCACCTGAAAAGCACCCTTTAAGTTCACCGCAAGCACGCTGTCCCAATCTTCTTCACTCATTCGCATAATCAGGTTGTCGCGGGTGATCCCTGCGTTGTTGACAATCACATCAATTTTACCAAAGCTCTCCAGTGCAAATTCCACCAGTTTTTTGGCTTCCTCCGCCTTGGAAATATCTCCAAGGAGATAGCGGGCTTTTCCGCCGGCCTTCTCAATCTCTAAGCAAACCTGTTCTACCAGTTCTTTTTGGCTGGGGGTATCAATGCCATTGACCACCACATTGGCACCCTCCTGCCCGAATTTTACGGCAATCTCCCGTCCGATTCCTTGGGTACTGCCGGTTACAATCACTGTTTGATTCTGAAATTCCACGTTTTAACCTCCTAAGCCAACGCACGAAGCTTTTCCAAGGATGCCAGATCCTCTACATTGTAGATAGCAACCTCTTTGCTGATTTTCTTCACAAAACCACTGAGCGCCTTGCCCGGTCCGATTTCGATAAAGGTGTCCACCCCGTCTGCCATCATTCTGCGCAGACTATCCTCAAACAATACCGAGGAGGAAACCTGACGAACCAACAAATCCGGAATCTCGGTGCTGTCTTTCACATAATCTCCGGTCACATTGGTAATCAGGGGAATCTGTAAATCGGAAATGGTCACCTTTTTCAGTTCTGCTTCCAGTTTTTCTCCTGCGCCCTTCAGCATACTGCAATGGAAAGGTGCACTCACCGGAAGGAGCATCGCCCGTTTTGCGCCTTTTTCTTTGGCAAGCTCGCAAGCATATTCCACAGCTGCAATCTCACCCGCAACGGTAATCTGTCCCGGACAGTTAAAGTTTGCCGGCTCTACGATGCCTTTTTCGGATGCGGTTGTGCAGATTTCCCGCACTACATCTTGTTCAAGACCCAAAATTGCCGCCATGGTTCCAACCCCAAGGGGAACTTCTTCCTGCATGAATTTACCCCGCATCTTCACCAGACGCACCGCCTCGGCAAAATTCATACTTCCTGCCGCCACGTGGGCAGAATATTCACCAAGGCTAAGTCCTGCCACCACATCCGGCTTAATACCAAGGGTATTTACTGCCGCAAGAGCCGCAATGGACATGGTCAAAATGGCAGGTTGGGTGTTCTCGGTAATCATCAGGGTTTCGCTGTCCCCGTGAAAAATCAGTTCCTTAATATCCATCCCCAACGCCTCGGATGCTTCTTCAAACACCTGATTGGACTCAGGAAAATGCTCACAAAGCTCTTTTCCCATACCAATCGCCTGTGCACCCTGACCGGAAAATAAAAATGCAATTTTCATTCTGTCATCCTCCTAAAACACAACATCTAAGAACAGGTCTTTGACAATCTCTCTGCAAGGCTTAATATCCTTGACCAAGCCTGCACTCTGTCCTGCCATCACACTTCCCATTTCGGTATCGCCGTCCACCACCGCTGCGCGGAGTGCGCCCATACCGATTTTCTCAAATTCTTCTAAGTTGCCCTCTTTTTCCAGCTTATCCATCAGCTTGGTTGCCTTGTTTTTGAGGGTTCTGACCGGATGTCCGGTTGCCCGTCCGGTTACAATGGCGTCTCTGTCCTTTGCCGCAACCACCATCTCTTTATAGTTGGGATGAACGGTACATTCCTCCGAGCAGATGAAACGGGTACCTACCTGTACCCCCTCTGCGCCCAAAGCGAATGCCGCCTTGACCCCGCGGGAATCTGCGATTCCGCCAGCAGCAATTACCGGAATATCCACCCCGTCTGCCACCATAGGAACCAAGGTCATGGTGGTCAGCTCTCCAATATGTCCGCCTGCCTCACAGCCCTCTGCAACCACCGCATCAGCACCGCTTTTTTGCATTTTCTGGGCAAGTGCCACACTGGGAATCACAGGAATCACAATGGTGCCCGCCTCTTTGAGGGCAGGGATATACTTGGCGGGATTTCCCGCTCCGGTGGTAATCACCTTAACCTTTTCTTCCAGCAATACCTGCATAACCTCCTCCACATAGGGGGACATCATCATCACATTCACGCCAAAGGTCTTGTCGGTAAGGTTCCGTGCTTTACGAATCTGCTCCCGCACAAATTCTGCCGGCGCATTGCCTGCGGCAATCAGTCCTGCACCTCCGGCATTGGCAACCGCCGCCGCCAATTCTGCGGTGGCAACCCACGCCATACCGCCCTGAATCACCGGATAGTCTATCTGTAAAAGTTCACATATACGATTCTTCATTTATGATTCTCCTTAAAGCTCCAACAAAATGCTGCCCCAAGTCAGTCCGCCGCCCATACCGCTCAAAATCACCAAATCGCCTTTGCCGGCACGGTTTTGTTCTACCGCCTCGCAAAGTGCAATGGGGATACACGCGGAGGACATATTTCCGTATTTATCTACATTCACAAACACCCGATCCCCTGTCATCTCCAAGCGTTTTGCCGCGCCCTCAATGATACGCATATTTGCCTGATGGGGGACCAAGAGCCGCACATCTTCCATCGTTTTTCCTGCTTTTTCTACCACCTCTTTGGAGGAAGCCGCCATCACCCGCACCGCAAACTTGAACACGGCACTGCCGTCCATCCAGATGGTTCTGGGATTGCCAAAGGGGCGTTTTTCCATTTCTATCTCGTCACAACGAATGCCGGGTGCGGTCAGGCAGTCACCGCTTGCACCATCTGCACCCATCACGCTGCTGAGAATACCGGTATCTTCCTCGGTTGCCTGCAAAACTGCGGCACCTGCACCGTCCCCGAACAACACACAGGTTTTTCGGTCTTTATACTCGGTGAGCTTGGAAAGTGCATCCGCACCGATGACCAGAACGTTTTGATACATTCCATTTTCAATATACTGCGCCGCCGTTACCATTGCAAACACAAATCCGGTACACGCCGCATTCAAATCGAAAGCAACCGCATTGGTGGCACCGATATTCTTCTGCACCAGGCACGCAACCGAGGGGGTATACATATCCGGTGTCACCGATGCTGCAATAATCAAATCAATATCCTCAGCTGTAAGTCCGGCACGGCGAATCGCCTCTTCTGCTGCCCGACTTGCCAAATCGGAGGTATAGGTGTTCTCATCACAGATATGTCTTTCTTTGATGCCCACCCGCTTGAGAATCCACTCGTCACTGGTTTCCACCATCTTTTCCAAATCTGCATTGGTCAACACCCTTTCGGGAAGATACTTTCCAAGTCCAACAATTTTTGCGCGCATCATACTTCCATCCTCTCTATGCTTTCTTCAGTCTCTGCTTGTGCAATTCTCTCTGCCATCACTGCTACCATCCGGCTTTTTACCGCCTTTTCTGCTTGTAATATTGCGTGATAGAACGCATTGGCATCAGAACTTCCGTGGGCTTTAATCACCGGCTTTGATGCACCCAGAATGGGCGCACCGCCATATTCGGTGTAATCCATAGACTTCTTCAATTCCTTCAGCCCGCCCTGTACCATTCCTGCCGCCGTCTTGGTCACAAGATTTTTCAGGAACAGTTTTTTGAGCATCTGCCGAAAGGCAAGGCCCATTCCTTCTACCGCCTTGAGCAATACATTTCCGGTAAACCCGTCACAGACCGCCACGTCTGCCCCGCCCAAAGGCAGCTCTCTTGCCTCAATATAATTGTGATAACAGATGGGGGCATTCTTCAGCAAACTATGTGCTTTCGCCACAAGGGGCGTCCCCTTGCTCTCCTCGGTGCCGATATTCACCAAGCAAACCCGAGGTTTTTTGACACCCTGCACCGTCTCCATATAAATGGAACCCATAATGGCAAACTGCTTTAGAAAAGCCGGCGTGCATTCTACATTGGCACCGGCATCCAAAAGAAGAAAACATCCATTGACCGAGGGCAGAATGGGGGCAAGTGCCACCCGACGAATCCCTTTGATACGCTTGACCAAAAGGGTTGCCCCGGCAATCAAAGCACCGGTATTACCGGCGCTGACTACTGCATCGCCCGCGCCTTCCTTCAAGAGAGAAAGCGCCCGATACATGGAGGATTCCTTTTTCTTGCGGATTGCCTCAGTGGGGTCATCCTCACCATAGATGACATCCTCTGCGTGGACAATCCGGATTCTTTCATCCGAAAGCTCGCAAAGCTCCATCTCCCGACGGATTTGCTTTTCTCTGCCCACCAGAGTCAAGGTCACATCCATATGCTCGAGGGCCTTTTTACATCCGGCAACCACCGCCATTGGCGCATTGTCCCCGCCCATCGCATCCACAATAATGTTCATAGAATCTCCTCTTCTGTCTTACCGGAAGGTAAGCAAACTACGATTTTTCCACACATAATCAAAGCCGGAATAGATGGTCAGCACCGTTGCAACCACCGTCAAACCCAGCGTAATACCATCCAGAACCCCTGCCCATGAGGGGAGGTATCCTTTGGCAATCTCAAACACCATCACCGCAATCACCAGAACAAACTGGGATACGGTTTTGGCTTTGCCCCACATACTTGCGGCAATCACCTGATTCTCTCCCATCGCAAGCATCCGGATACCGGTGACAATCAGTTCTCTTGCGAGAATCACCATCACCACACCAGCAGTCACATAAGGAATATCTCTTGCCACAAAGGAAATGAGTGCCGCCATGGTCAGCATTTTATCTGCCAGGGGGTCCATCAACTTGCCAAAGGTAGTCACTTGGTTGTTCTTTCTTGCCAGTTTTCCGTCCAGATGGTCGGTCCAACTGGCAAGCAGAAATACCGCAATGGCAAGGTAGGTACCTACCATTTCAAAGCAAAGATAACAAATCATATAGATGGGAATCAAAAAAACACGAAATAAGGTCAATTTATTCGGGGTATTCATCACGATTCCTCCACTTCTACACCAAACAGGTCATATTCTAATGCCTGCTCAATTTTGACATTTACAAACTCTCCGCCCTTGAGGGGACGACTGCTCTTAAAGAACACCTTGCCGTCAATTTCAATGGAATCGGCATAGGTTCTTCCATAATAGCTCTTGATAATTTCATCCCGGTCCTCAACCAGAACCCGCACGATACTGCCGATGCGTGCCTCGTTCTGCTCCTGAGAAATTTCAGACTGCACCAACATCAGGTTTTCCTGCCGCTGCTCTTTTTCTTCTTCCTCAAGCTGCCCATCCAACTGATAAGCAGGGGTGTCCTCCTCACGGGAGTACGCAAACACACCCAACCGCTCGAACTTGACATCCTCGATGAAGTCCTTTAATTCTAAGAATTCTTCCTCAGTTTCTCCGGGAAATCCGGTAATCAAAGAGGTGCGAATCACAGCATCGGGCATCCGTTCACGGATTTTGGCAATCAAATCGCAAATCTGCTTTTTGTTGGTGCGCCGTCCCATCCGTTTCAGGATTCTGTCATTGCAATGCTGAATGGGAATATCAAAATAGCGGCACAGCTTTTCTTCTTCACAAAAGACATCCAAAAGCTCGTCGGTCACCAGTTCCGGATAGCAATAATGCACCCGAACCCAAGCAATACCATCAATTTTGCAGAGCGCTTTCAACAGTTTGGGCAGGCAGTATTCTCCATACAAATCCTTGCCGTAGCGTGTAGTGTCCTGTGCAATCACAATCAGCTCTTTGACGCCCTCTTTTGCCATCTGCTCCGCCTCTTGGATAATGTCTTCCATTTTTCGGCTGCGGTACTTGCCCCGAATCGAGGGAATCACACAATAGGTACACCGATTGTCACAGCCCTCTGCAATCTTTAAGTAGGCAGTATATTCCGGCGTGGTGCGAACCCTTGGCGCATCCTCACAAAGGAGAGGCGTTTCAGAACAAAGAGTCATCGCCTTTTCCTTGGTCAGGCGGTCAATGACCTCCACAATCTTATCATAATCATTGGTGCCCACCACCGCATCGACTTCAGGAATTTCACGCAACACCTGTTCCTGATACCGCTGTGCCAGACATCCGGTTACTATCAAATACTGACACTTTCCTGCTTTTTTGTATTGTGCCAGTTCTAAAATACATTCAATTGATTCCATCTTGGCAGACTCGATAAAGGTGCAGGTGTTCACAATCAGAATCTCTGCATCTTCTTCGTTTTCCATAATCTCATAGCCGGCACCGGTCAAAAGTCCCAGCATTTGTTCGCTGTCAATCAGGTTTTTCGAGCATCCCAAGGATGCAAGGGAAACTTTTTTCAATTTCTTATCTCCTCGTCTGCATTACCATTCTTCTTCAAAGTGAAAGGTATACTCTGCCAATGAGCGATTGATTTCTCCCAGAGAATATCCCCGTCGTGCAAGTCTGGCTTTTAAGCGTTCCAAATCCCTTCGGGTTTGAATCCCGTCACACAGGTTTCTGGTTTCGATATACTCCTTAAGATACACCTCGGTGTCAACCTCGCTTTCCTCCATCACCTCATCAATGATGGCAGAGGAAACACCCTTGCGCATCAACTCCTGCCGAATCCGAAAACGCCCCTTTGCGCCAAGCCTGCTCTCATCCTCCACATAAAGCTGTGCATAGTGTCGGTCGTTGAGATACCCTGCCGCCATAAATTCCGCAACCGTCTTTTCCGCCAGCTCCTTTTCAAAGCCTTTGCGGCAGAGCCGGTCATAGATTTCCCGGCAGGTATACATCCGGTTGGCAAGCAACCCCATCACGGTATTGCGGGCTTTTTTCTCCATATCCATGGCAATCACCCTTTGTTATGACTATTTCTTCTTCTGGGGTTTGGCTACCGGCATAAAGGGAGTAGACTCCACCTCTGCCCCCTCTTCCACTACCGGAAGAGAAACTGCCTCGCGGACCTTCTTCTCAATCTCATTGCAAAGCTCGGGGTTGTCTTTCAAAATCTTCTTGACACCTTCACGGCCTTGACCCAGACGCTCACCCTGATAAGAGAACCAGGAGCCGCTCTTTTCAATAATATCCATCTCTACCGCAACATCCAGGATATTTCCTTCCTTGGAGATACCCTCGCCGTAGATAATATCAAATTCTGCTTCCTTAAAGGGAGGCGCAACCTTGTTCTTCACAACCTTGACACGGGTGTGGTTACCCACCATACCGCCGTCGCTCTTGATTGCCTCTACCCGACGCACATCCAGACGCACCGAGGAATAGAACTTCAGCGCACGGCCACCGGGGGTGGTTTCAGGGTTACCGAACATCACACCAACCTTTTCACGCAGCTGGTTGATAAAGATTGCGGTGGTGTTGGACTTGCTGATGACCGAGGTCAGCTTTCTCAATGCCTGAGACATCAGTCTTGCCTGCAGACCCACGTGGGAATCTCCCATCAAGCCTTCAATCTCCTGACGGGGAACCAAGGCTGCAACTGAGTCCACAACCACAACATCAATGGCACCGGAGCGTACCAACTGCTCGGTGATTTCCAACGCCTGCTCACCGGTATCCGGCTGAGAAACAATCAAATCGTCAATCCGGACACCCAACTGCTCTGCATAGACAGGGTCAAGAGCGTGTTCTGCATCAATAAATGCAGCCTCGCCGCCCATCTTCTGTGCCTCTGCCACAATGTGCAATGCCACAGTGGTTTTACCGGAAGATTCCGGACCATAAATCTCAATAATACGGCCTCTGGGAACACCGCCGATACCCAATGCCACATCCAAAGACAAAGAGCCTGTGGGGATGGCTTCCACATTGGTCACCGGCTTTTCACCAAGGCGCATAACCGCACCGGTACCGAACTGTTTTTCTATATTGCCCAGAACGCTGTCCAGGGCTTTCTTTTTTTGTTCATCCATAGCAAAAATCTCCTTTTCCTGCGGGAAAAACCCGTTTTTTCAGTATCTCTTCTTTTATTATAGAATACCGATTTTACAGTGTCAAGAAAATTTTCTCACACAGATTTTTCCGCTTGGATTCCCTCCATCAGGCACTCCATTCCAAACCGGAATTGTTTGACCGCATCCTCTTTGGAGAGCTTTCTGCTAACCGCATCGGCATTGTAGCCACGGAAAAAACTCCAGATGGTCTGGCTGAGCAATGCGGCATCCACATCCTTAATCTCGCCGATTTCTTTGCCTACCTGAATGATTTCCTGAATTTTCCCTGTCCACCAATCCCGATTTGCCTCTTTCACCGAATCCAGCTCAAACATAAACTGGCTGAACTGCATCTTCACTTCATAAGTATTAACCAACACCCGTGTTGCCACATCCATCACATACTGCCAAAACTGGGTGCGAATATCAAAGGGGGATTTTACGCTTTCATGCATCTGTTCCACACTGCGGGTATAAAGAATTTCCAGAATCTCATTCACGTTGCGAAACCGGTTATAGAACACCCGATTGGTGATTCCCATTGCATTTAGAATCTTTCTTACATTCAATTCTTTGGCACCCTCATCCTTGACCAGTTCCTCTGCGGCCCGGATAATATCCTCTGATATCTCATCGGAAATCAGGTGAAATTCTTTCTGTCCCATCGCGTTCCCCTCCTTTTTGCGTTTTCAGCACACTGTGTGCTGAAAATATCCTACCATAGTTTTCCTGTTGTGTCAACTATTTTTTGAAAATAAAAAATAAAAACCTCCAACGTAAGTTGGAGGTTTTTTTTCAGTTCCGGCGACGACTTATGTTCCCGGGCGGTCGCCCGCCAAGTATTGTCAGCGCAGAGAAGCTTAACTACTGTGTTCGGAATGGGAACAGGTGTGACCTTCTCGCTATAGTCACCGAAGATTGTTTTAAGATTGAACA
>JAZNKC010000036.1:0-4039 GCA_045578365.1 Ructibacterium sp. | reverse complement strand
CAACATTTTTCCAAATAAAAAATAACAAAAACAAAGAAAAAATCAACATATTTTTGTGTTTTTTCTTTGCTTTGTGTTTTGGGGAGGTATCTTTTTTATCAAAATTTTGGTGTTTCTTCAAATAATATGTATTTTCCTATTGAAAAATATGGGATTGTGGTGTATAATGGCTTGGTAAAAGTTTAACTAACTATTTAGGAGGCTATTGAAGTGAGTAATTTTTTGGAGAGAACCATCGAAAGAGCCAAAGCGGACAGAAAAACCATCGTTTTGGCAGAGGGTGAGGATATCCGTTCCATTCAGGCGGCATCCATGATTGTAGAAAAAGACATTTGTGATATCGTACTGTTAGGCGATGCAGAAAAGATTGCCCAGACTGCAGGCGATATTTCTTTGGATGGGGTTACCATCATTGACCCGAAAAAATCCGAAAAACTGGATGAATTTGCGAATACTTTCTATGAAATGAGAAAGGCTAAGGGTATGACCCCCGAACAGGCAAAAGAAACCATGCTCAACCCGCTTTATTACGGCGTTATGATGGTTGAGAGCAATGCGGCTGACGGTATGGTTGCAGGTGCAGTCAACTCCACCTCCAACGTGCTTCGTCCCGCTCTGCAGATTCTCAAAACTGCACCCGGCACCAAGCTGGTTTCTGCATTCTTTGTCATGGTTGTTCCGGATTGTGAATATGGTGAAAAGGGTACCTTTATTTATTCCGACGCAGGTCTGAATGAAAATCCCGATGCAGATGCAGTTTCCGAAATCGCAATCAGCAGCGCCGCATCCTTTAAGAATCTGGTTGAGGCAGAACCCAAAGTGGCAATGCTCTCCTACTCTACATACGGCAGCGCAAAATCCGAGCTGGTTGACAAAATGCAGCTGGCAACCAAGCTGGCAAAGGAAAAGCGTCCCGACATTCAGCTGGACGGCGAATTGCAGGTTGATGCTGCAATCGTTCCCTCCGTTGGTAAGTCCAAGGCGCCCGGCAGCAACATTGCAGGTGAAGCCAATGTCCTGATCTTCCCCGACCTGAACGCCGGCAACATTGCATACAAGCTGACCCAGCGTTTGGCAAAGGCAGAAGCTTACGGCCCGATTACTCAGGGTATCAAAAAACCGGTCAACGACCTGTCTCGCGGATGTAGTGCAGAGGATATCGTTGGCGTAGTTGCTATCACTTGTGTTCAGGCACAGGCAGAATAAGAAATAATATTTAGGAAAGAGATGAATCATTATGAAAATTTTGGTTATTAACGCCGGTAGTTCTTCCCTGAAGTATCAGTTCATCGACATCGATACCAAGCAGGTACTGGCAAAAGGTCTTTGTGAGAGAATCGGCATTGACGGTAAACTCACCCAAAAGGTAAGCGGCAGAGAGGACTTTGTCCGCACCGATGCAATGAACGACCACTCCGATGCCATCAAGATGGTTATCGAGGCACTCACCGACGAAAAGGTTGGGGTTATCTCCGATATGAAAGAGATTGACGCAGTAGGCCACAGAGTGGTTCACGGCGGTGAAATCTTCAGCGGTTCTGTTGTCATTGACGATGCGGTTATGGAAGCTTTGCAGGATTGCGTAGCACTGGCACCGCTTCACAACCCCGCAAACATCATCGGTATTGAGGCTTGCTCCAAGATTATGCCGGGTGTTCCTCAGGTTGGCGTATTTGATACTGCATTCCACCAGACCATGCCGGCTGAGGCGTATATGTATGCACTCCCCTACGAGATGTATACCAAGCACAAGATCAGAAGATACGGCTTCCACGGAACTTCTCATAAATATGTTTCCGGCAGAGCGGCTGAAATGCTGGGCAAGAAGCCTGAAGATTTGAAAATCATTACCCTGCACTTGGGTAACGGTTCCTCCATCACCGCAGTAGACGGCGGTAAATCCGTAGACACTTCTATGGGATTCACTCCTCTTGCCGGTGTGGTTATGGGTACCCGCTCAGGCGATATCGACCCTGCCATCGTTACCTATCTGATGGAGAAAGAAAACCTTGACTTAAAGGGCATCAATGATTTGATGAACAAGGAATCCGGTGTATACGGAATTTCCGGTATCAGCAGCGACTTCAGAGATTTGGAGAAAGCTGCCGGCGAGGGCAACGAGAGAGCACAGCTGGCTCTGGATATGTTCGCTTACAGCGTAAAACGTTATGTAGGTGCATATGCTGCAGCAATGGGCGGTGTGGATGCCATCGTATTTACCGCAGGTATTGGCGAGAACACCGCAATGATGCGTGCAGCCATCACCGACGGTCTGGACTTTATGGGCATCAAGGTTGACCCCGAACTGAACAAGGTTCGCGGCGAGGAGAAAGACATCTCCGCCGAGGGCGCAACCGTCAGAACTCTGGTCATTCCTACTGATGAAGAAATGATGATTGCTCTGGACACTGCAAGACTTGCAAAATAAAAAAGAGTGGCGAAAGCCACTCTTTTTTCATGCCGAAAGACTGCGCAAAAGCAAGCAACGGCAAGGAGAACTCGATGTTCTCCTTGCCGTTTTTGTTTTATATATTTTTCTTGCTTGCGGTAGACCGACTTTTTCACAGTCTTACATCATTGCTTTCAAGCGTTCGTTAATTGCCAGCAAAAATTCTTCGGTGTCTACCTTTTGTTTGTTGGGCAGAGAAGAAAGCAATGCCAAATCGCCGGTCATCACACCATCTTCGATGGTCTGAATGGTTGCCTTTTCCAGTTTGTCCGCAAACTCACACAGTTCAGGCGTACCGTCCATCTCGCCACGCTTGCGGAGCGCGCCGGTCCAAGCAAACAGGGTTGCCACACTGTTGGTAGAGGTCTTTTCCCCTTTCAGGTGCTTGTAATAGTGGCGCTGCACCGTGCCGTGGGCTGCCTCATATTCATAAACGCCGTCGGGAGATACCAGAACGGAGGTCATCATTGCCAGACTGCCATAAGCAGTTGCAACCATATCACTCATCACATCACCGTCGTAGTTTTTGCACGCCCAGATGTAGCCGCCCTCGGAGCGAATTACACGAGCAACTGCATCATCAATCAGGGTGTAGAAATATTCAATCCCTGCCGCAGCAAACTTTTCTTTATATTCTGCCTCAAAAATCTCAGCAAAGATATCCTTAAAGCGATGGTCATACTTTTTGGAAATAGTGTCCTTGGATGCAAACCAGATGTCCTGCTTGGTATCCAATGCAAAGTTGAAACAGCTTCTTGCAAAGCTTGCAATGGACTTGTCAATGTTATGCAGTCCCTGAATGATGCCGTCAGAATCGGTAAACTCGTGAATCAGGCTACGGGTTTCGTTGCCGTCCTTATCGGTGCAGACAAGCTCACACTTGCTACCCTTAGGAACCTGCATTTCGGTATTCTTATACACATCGCCGTATGCATGTCTGGCAATGGTAATCGGCTTGGTCCAAGTGGGGATAAAGGGGGTGATACCCTTGACAATAATCGGGGTGCGGAACACGGTTCCGTCCAAGATGGCACGGATGGTACCATTGGGGGACTTCCACATTTCCTTGAGGTTGTACTCGGTCATTCTGTCTGCATTGGGGGTGATGGTGGCACACTTGACTGCAACACCATACTTTTTGGTTGCCTCTGCAGAATCAAAGGTGACCTGGTCGTTGGTTTCGTTTCGATATTCCAGACCCAAGTCATAGTACTCGGTCTTTAAGTCGATATAAGGGAGAAGCAGAATGTCCTTAATCATCTTCCAGATGATTCGGGTCATTTCATCTCCGTCCATCTCCACCAGGGGAGTCTTCATTTGAATCTTTGCCATTGGTATCGTCCTCCTATTGGTTCTTCTCACGGGTGTAGTTCAGCAATCCGCCTGCAATCAGCATTTCCTTCTGGCGGTCGGACAGGTCCAAGTCGGATCGTAGCCATGTCGTTCTGTGAGCCAAGGAGTTGGCTAAGACATTTGTCTTCCTAAGACCGCTTGGCCTCCGACTTATCGTCCTCCTATTGGTTCTTCTCACGGGTGTAGTTCAGCAATCCGCCTGCAATCAGCATTTCCTTCTGGCGGTCGGACAGGTCC
>JAZNKC010000035.1:0-7956 GCA_045578365.1 Ructibacterium sp. | reverse complement strand
TGATATACAGGCATAAGACCTGCGGTGATAATTCTGTCAATATGGCTGTATACCATCTTAATATTGTCCTTAGTAAACAGCTTACTGATATGAAATTCCTCTCTCAATCTGTCTGTTGTGTAGTGTTTTACATCCTTTGGGTTTGATGCGCATCTGATTTCCATTTTACTTAAATCCTCCTTAATATAATTTCCGTATACTTCAATTTGTGCAAGCCCTGCCCAAGACAAGGGATCGACTGGCTGTTTGAAATTGGCCAACTGAATGGTGCGGGTTTTTTTCGCCTCCGGCAAAATCACTTCCTGCCCCTCACCTGTGGGGTTAAAGCTTCCCGTCACAGTTTCACCGTCATCTAAAACAACGTCGATACCATTCCAATAGGAATCGTGGGGAAAATCTGCCCGAAGATAGAATACCAGTTTTTCTACCATAACCTCGGTTCCAAAATCAATGGTATATTCCAAATCATCTCTGGCACCGCCTGCCCAGTTGCTATACGGGTATCCCCAATGTCCTTCCGGATGGATAATGCCGTTGATGGCATTCCGTTCAAAAAAGTTCGGATCCTGACGGGTAACATAATTGGCAGAAACGTGAGGGTAACTGCCCTTTGCTTCCGGCAAGTCGTGCGCATTGAGTACCATATTCCGATACCCATAGATTTCTTCATCCGTTGGAATCCTCACCTTAAGCTTGTGTTCTTCTCCAAGGAATGCATCCGGGTCAAAACAAATGCCGTTATATTCCTTATGTATCGGATATACGAACTTTCCTGCGGGAACATAAACGATGCTTTCTTTCAGTGTTTCATCCAGACAAACCGCCAGATATTCGCTTTCGGTCACATCAATCCGCACACAATCCCCTTCCTGAAATTCACCCGGATAGATGCCTTCTATCCCAGTGGCTCCTTTTTGGGAAAACAGGACTTTTCCTTGTTTGTCTAATACTTTGAGTTGTAAAATAACACTCACCTCCCCAATATAATTGATTCTTTTACAACTATAATACCGCAACAAAATCGCAATGTATTTGCATTATCTCCCAAAAATGTTGCAATTCTTTCAAAAGTGTGTATAATGATATTGAGGTGAGTTTTATGGATGTTTTATTTTCCAAATGCACAGAGGCAATCGAACGGGCAAATACTACAAAATCCTATGGCTTTTTTTATTCAGAAAAGCATGATGCAACCCAAGATATTCATATCCACGAATGCTGCGAAATTCTATTTTGTCTATCCGGCGGAAAGACATTTTTTATTGACGAAAAGATTTACGAGGTTGAAGACGGGGATGTTTTTGTCATCAATCAATTTGAAGCACACAAAATCACCTCTTCCCCCAACGCCGCCTTTAAGCGATATGTGATGCAGATTCATCCGTCCTTTTTATATGATTCTTCCACTTCCAAAACAGATCTTTCCAAATGCTTTGGCTATCGTAATGATAATATTTCTCATAAAATCTCTCTTTCCAATGAAGAAAAAGAATCTCTGGAAACTGTATTTGAAAGATTGAACCAACATATGTCCTTCGGGGATGATATCCTCAAAAACATTTGCGCCATTGAAATTTTAACAATCATCAACAATCTCTTTTTTGAAAAGAACAAGCATCATACTTACGATTCCAATTACGAAAATAAAGCTCTGGTAACAGCAATCAAATACATCAACGATAACTTTAACAAAGACATAAGCCTGGAATCCATTGCCAAAAACTGCTTTATATCGGTGACCACCCTTTGCAGCTTGTTTAAGACCCATATCGGAACAACGGTAAAAAAATATATTCAGTCCAAACGAATCACCGAAGCAAAAAAACTTTTAGAGGCAGGCGAAAGTGTTTCAACCACCGCGGAAAAATGCGGGTTTGCTGATTATGCAAGCTTCATCCGGTCTTTTAAGCGTACGGTGGGCGTTTCTCCGGGTAAATATAAAAAACATTCTCTTTAATATGAAAAAAGTCGCTAACGCGACTTTTTTTCAATGATTCCGCAGGCGATTTTTTCGCCTGCACTGCATACTTAGCACTTCCTCTTATTTCAGCGATTGCATCCGGGTTCTTGTTCTTTTTCAGAAAAATCACCCACCTAAAATTTTTTCTTAATATCTTATACAAATTCTCGTTTTATGGACACAAAAAGCAATTCTGCTCATCCTTTTGCATTGACTTTTTCATAGATTTTTTATATAATCGTAGCAGATAATTACTTTTAAGGAGCGATTTTATGGATAAGCAACTTATCATTGATAAAATTCAAGAGGAAAAAATCATTGTGATTGTCAGAGGTCTGGCAAAGGACAAGCTAATCCCCACCGCTGAAGCATTATACGCAGGGGGCATCCGCTTGATGGAGATTACTTATAGCGATGATAAGAATGTTCCAGACAGCATTACCGGAGATTGTATCAAGGCATTGGTTGCGCACTTTGGGGACAAAATGTTGATTGGTGCAGGTACAGTTCTGACAAAAGAGCAGGTGCGCCTTACCAAGGCAATGGGCGGAACCTTTATCATCTCCCCCAATGCAGACGGCGAGATTATCAAAGAAACCTGTGCCCAAGGTCTGGTTTCCATTCCCGGTGCATTGACCCCCACCGAGACCGTTGCCGCAACTAAGGACGGTGCAGATTTTGTAAAGCTGTTCCCTGTCTGTTCTCTGGGCACCGAATATGTCAAAGCCATCAAGGCACCGCTTTCCAGTATAAAACTTCTGGCAGTTGGCGGCATTGATGAAAATAACATCAGCGATTATATGAAATCCGGCGTTTCCGGTTTTGGCATCGGTTCCAACATCATTAAAAAAGACCTGATCAACGACGGAAATTTTGCCGCAATCACCGAGCTTGCAAAAAAATATGTAGCGGCAACGAAAGAAAACTGATATGAGCAACTATCTTACCATCGACGGCGGAACCACCAACACACGGGTGAGTCTGGTCATGGACAACCGCGTGATTGCAACCGAAAAAATTCATCTGGGTTCGAAGGATTGTATTGACGGCAATGACTGTCTGAAACAGGAATTGCACACCAAAATCCAATCCCTTCTTTCTTCCAATAATTTGACTGAACAGGATATTACCGCTGTGTTGGCATCGGGGATGATTACCTGTGAATATGGTCTTTGCGAGGTTCCGCACCTTGTGGCTCCCGCCGGAATCAGAGAACTGCACCAAGGCTTGCAGGAGCGACTGATTCCTGACGTAATCAGCAAACCCATCCGGTTTGTTCCGGGGGTGAAAATTATGGGCGGCACGCCAGAATACACCGATATGATGCGTGGGGAAGAGACTGAGTTGGTCGGACTTTTGACCGAGGACGCCGGCAGCTTTGCTTATGTACTTCCCGGTTCTCATTCCAAAATGATTTTTCTTGATGATTCCGGTCGCATCACCGATTTCAAGACCATGATGACCGGAGAAATGATTGCTGCACTCTCCCAAAATACCATTCTGCGTGAGGCAGTGGATTTGCGCATTGACAAGCACGATACCGAATTTTTGCTTGCGGGCTACGACTATTGTATAGTGCACGGAATCAACGAGGCTTTATTTAAGGTTCGTATCCTGAAAAACATCTTCAAAGAAACTGCGGTAGCTTGTTACAGCTATTTCCTTGGCATCATTCTTGCAAATGAAATTGAGGTACTGAAAAAGAGCGGAAAAGCCGGTGTTGTTCTGGGTGGACGAAGCCAAATCAAAAACGCAATGGTGGATATTCTGAAAGCACGAACCGAGCTTAAAGTCATCACCATTTCTGATGAAGATGCGGCATCTTGTGTATCTCTTGGAGCGATTAAGATTTTTGAATTTACTGCATAAAAAAAGACTTGCTTACGCAAGTCTTTTTTATTGTACGCGTTTTTCTTCAAAGTTCTTAATAATGTCCACCAGATAAGCAACCGCTGAGGCAAGCATGGTGCCCACCAATACCACCAGCAATCCAACCACCCAAGCGTGGGAAATATTCTGACAGATAATCAGGATAAAAATAATGGTATAAAAAATCACGGTTGTTGCCTTGCCATACCAATGGGAATGCACCACAATTTTTTTGAGGTAAAGGATTCCTCCAATCACAATCATGGTCAGCTCCTTCAAAATGACAATCAGGATCACGCCAAAGGGAATGATTCCTGCAAGGGCAAGACAAATGACCGAAGTAATCTGCATCAGTTTGTCAACAAAGGGGTCATAGACCTTTCCAAAATCGGAAACCATATGAAACCGCCGTGCAATATATCCATCCACCACATCGGTAGCACCGGAAAGAATCAGCACCACAGCTGCGGCAGGAAGATTCTGTACTTTCAGCAAAAGGTAAGCAAAAACCGGTACCAAAAACAATCGTACCGTAGTTAAAATGTTTGGAATCATTCTTCTTCACCCCTCAGTTTCGATAACTGTTGATAGATTTCCGGATAGGATTTCTTCAAATTCAAAGGTTTCAGGTCCGGAGAGGTAAATCCGTGGGTCGTATAACCGGTTGCCAGTATGGCTCCGTCCTCTGCCCGCAAAACCCGATAGGAAAACCGGCATTTGGCAACGCCAAGCTCCTCTAATTTCACTTCAATATCCACGCTATCCCCGTATCTTGCACCCTCGATAAACTTTGCGTAGCAATCCACCAAAGGAAGCCATACACCCATTTTTTCAATGGCATCATAGGACATTCCGGTCTGCTTAAAAAACTCGGTTCTGCCGACCTCAAACCAAGGAAAATATCTGGAATGGTGAACCACGCCCATCCGGTCAGTTTCACAATAACGAACCTCAATCCTTGTCTTAAACATCCTGCACCGTCCATTCTTTTGGGTTTTTTCTATTTGCTTATTATATCTTTTCCAGTAAAAAATGTCAAGATGAATCGGCAATTTTCACCTTGTCTTCCAGTAGGTGACAAAAAAACTTTTGTCGAAAAAATCCCCTATTTATGCAAAATTCATATTGAAATTCCATACACCGTGTGCTATACTGATTGTTATGAGATTCTGATTTAGGAAAGAAGGTTAAATCAAGTGAATATCACAATCACAAAAACAACAGCTCCAAAAGCAAAACCCGTTATGGAAAATCTGCCTTTCGGCAAATTCTTCTCTGACCATATGTTTGTTATGGACTACACTGAGGGAAAGGGTTGGCACGATCCCCGCATCGTTCCTTACGGACCGCTGCAGTTAGATCCCTCCGCAATGGTATTTCACTATGCACAAGAAATTTTTGAAGGCTTAAAAGCTTACAAATCCAAAGATGGTCAGGTACGCCTGTTCCGTCCCCGCAAGAACTTTGAGCGGCTCAATCTTTCCGCCGAACGTCTTGCAATCCCTGAACTGGATGTGGATTTCTGCGTAGAAGCATTGAAACAGTTGGTTGATCTTGACAGAGATTGGATTCCGGAGCAAGAGGGTGCATCTCTCTACATCCGTCCCTTTATCATTGCAACCGATGAATTTTTGGGCGTTCGTCCCTCTTCTACCTACAAGTTCATCATCATCTGCTCTCCCAGCGGTTTGTACTATCCGGAGGGTCTGAACCCTGTAAAAATTTATGTTGAGGATACTTATGTTCGTACCGTCAGAGGTGCAACCGGCTTTACCAAGACCGGCGGTAACTATGCAAGCAGTATCAAGGCACAGGTAATCGCACACGAACGTGGTTATTCTCAGGTTCTCTGGCTGGATGGCGTAGAGCGGAAATACATTGAAGAGGTTGGCGCAATGAACATCTTCTTCAAGATTAACGGCGAAGTGGTTACCCCGATGCTCAACGGCAGTATTTTGGGCGGTATCACCCGTATGTCCACCATCGAGCTTGCAAAGAAATGGGGCATTCCGGTATCCGAGCGGAAGATTTCCATTCAGGAAGTTTATGAAGCATACGAAAATGGTACCTTGGAAGAATGTTTCGGTACCGGTACTGCAGCAATCATTTCTCCTGTGGGTGAGCTCCGTTGGGGCGACAAGGTAATGAACGTCAACAACAATCAGATTGGCGAAGTTACCCAGCGCATCTTTGATACCATCACCGGCATCCAGAACGGAACTCTGGAAGACGAAATGGATTGGGTTATTACCATCGACTAATTAAAACCAAGACCTGTACCTAAATAGGCACAGGTCATCTTTTTAAGTTTTATCTATGTTAAGAAAGGAGCAGATTTTATGCAGCGTGGTAGCGGCATTTTACTCCATATCACTTCTTTGCCAGGGCCTTACGGCATCGGGACTATGGGAAAGAAAGCCTATGCCTTTGTAGACTTTCTTGAAAACGCAAAACAAAAATATTGGCAGATTCTCCCTCTTGGTCCAACCTCTTACGGGAACTCTCCCTATCAGTCCTTTTCCACCTTTGCAGGAAACCCTTACCTGATTGACCTTGAATTACTGGCAGAATCAGGTTCACTCACTAAGGAGGATTTGGCAGCCCTTCCTCAACCGGCATCTTTGGAGCAGGTGGACTACGGCATCCTCTTTACCCATCGTTTTGCACTTCTGAAAAAGGCATGGATGCACGACAAAGAAATTTTGGCAGAAAAGATTGCAGCCTTCCGCATCGAAAACGCCTACTGGATTGAAAACTACGGAATGTATATGGCGCTCAAATTCGAGTCAGGACAGCAATCCTATCAAAACTGGGATGCTTCCATTCGACTTCGCCAGCCTGATGCAATGGCAGATGCCTTTTTGCGGTTGAAGGATGACATTGATTTCTGGGTTTATCTTCAGTACCGCTTTTTTGAACAATGGAACGCCTTAAAAACCTATGCCAATGAAAAAGGAATCTCCATCATTGGAGATATCCCCATCTATGTTGCAGAGGATAGCGCAGACGCTTGGGCACACCACGAGGTCTTGATGCTGGATGAAGACCGTCTGCCCCTACAAGTTGCCGGCTGTCCGCCGGACTACTTCTCCGAAAAGGGTCAGCTGTGGGGAAATCCTGTCTACAACTGGACTGCATTAAAAGAGCAGAATTACGACTGGTGGATTGCCAGAATGCGGGCAGCACTCTCTATGTATGACATTGTCAGAATCGACCATTTCCGTGCATTTTCTGCCTACTATTCCATTCCCTATGGCAGAGAGGATGCAGTGGTGGGCGAATGGATTCCGGGCCCCGGAATGGATTTATTCCGTGCTCTCAAAGAGGCATTGGGGGAAAATCTCCCTATCATTGCCGAGGATTTGGGATTTATGGATGACGGGGTACGCAATCTCTTGCGGGAAACCGGATTTCCCGGTATGAAGGTGATGCAATTCGGGTTGGTTCCTGATGAAAATAGCGAGTACCTTCCTCATAATTATCCTAAAAATTCGGTTTCCTATCTTGGAACCCACGATAACATCCCCCTCTGCGGTTGGCTGGAAGAAGCCTCTGATGCAGAACGGAATTTTGCGCTTCGATATGCCCGTGCGGGCAAGGACGGCCATCATTGGAGCTTTATTGAAACCCTGCTCTCCTCTCCTGCGGACATCAGTATTATTACCATGCAGGATTTACTGGGGCTTGGGAAGGCATCCCGTATGAACACGCCTGCCGTTCCTGATGGAAACTGGTGCTGGCGGCTCAGGGATATGGCTTGCTTTACTCCCGATTTGGAAAACCGACTCAAAGAGCTGACAAAAACCTTCAGTCGATAAAAAAAGGATTGCAACTTTCTTGCAATCCTTTTTGATTTCTTAAACGCGTCGAATACTCTCTTTCAAAGAAGGGATTTCCTGCATAGTAAAAATTTCGATGGTGTCAAGCCGGGAACACCACAGCTTATCTTCCTCGGACAATTCTATGGACTGTAAATCATCCAGATGGATTTCCAAAGCCTGAATGGCATCCATAGTTTGATGCTCTAACTGTGCAATTTCCTGTTGCAGCATTGCCAGAGATTGTCCATCATAGGTATTCTTTTCCACAGGCTTCCCTCCCCATCCGTTTTCGTAACACTTTTGTAA
>JAZNKC010000034.1:0-6074 GCA_045578365.1 Ructibacterium sp. | reverse complement strand
TCTACCTCCTCGTACTTCTTTGCTATCAGTATATTTTGTGCTTGTTTCCTTTATGACAGTTCCGAAAAAATTCTTTCCCAAAACCAAGACACACCTTGACACCGCAAAGAAACCGTGCTAAAATAGGAACAATCGCAGGCGTAGTTTAGTGGCAAAACATCAGCTTCCCAAGCTGAGGTTGTGGGTTCGATTCCCATCGCCTGCTCCAGAAAAAAGACATCTTCGGATGTCTTTTTTCAATGAAGCGTTCCCTTCGGGAACATGAAGTAGCCTTCGGCAATGAAGTCGTTTCACTAATGAAGGGTTGCTATCTCAACATAAAGGAACGCTTTGCTTCATAAATTCGCAAAGCGAATTCACTTCGTGGCGGCAAAGCCGCCGCTTCATATTTGCGAAGCAAATACTTCATTTACAAAGTCTAATCACTAAAAAGGAGGGGATATTATGCGTGATGATAAATTGTCTATGCAATCTATGGATTTTGCAGTAGAAATCATCAATCTTGTCAAAGAATTAAAATCGAAAAAGGAAAGTATTATTTCCCATCAAATCGGAAGAAGTGGAACATCAATCGGTGCAAATATTCGCGAGGCACGATACGCCCACGGCAAAGCAGATTTTATTGCAAAGCTACAAATTGCGTTGAAAGAATCCAATGAAACCGGATATTGGTTGGAACTTCTTTCTAAAACTGATTATATCGATGATATCACATATCAATCCCTTGATGCCAAATGCACAAGCATTCGCGTTATGCTCATCTCATCCATCAACACCGCAAAGAAGAATGCAGAAAAATAATATCTTAAAAGCTTTGAAAATGAACATCAAAAAACCGCAACTCCAAGGAGTTGCGGTTTTTCTTATTTCTCTTTATCCTCGTTACGGATTTGGGCACGCTTGATTTTTCCGCCGATGGTTTTGGGAAGCTCATCCACAAACTCAATCACGCGGGGATACTTATACGGTGCGGTGGTCTTTTTTACGTGGTTCTGTAAATCCTTAATCAGTTCCTCTGACGGTTCCCAACCCTTTGCCAGAACGATGGTGGCTTTGACCACCTGTCCGCGGATGGGGTCAGGTGCGCCGGTAATGGCACACTCTACCACCGAGGGATGCTCAATCAGGGCGCTCTCTACCTCAAAGGGCCCGATGCGGTAACCGGAACATTTGATGACATCGTCATCTCTGCCGATAAACCAGTAATAGCCGTCCTCATCACGCCACGCCACATCACCGGTATCATACCAAGGACCACTCAGCGCCGCCTCGGTCAGCTTTTCGTCCTTGTAATAACCAACCATCAGTCCGGGAGGCGGGGTTTCTTTCACGCCCTTGACCACGATTTTACCCTCTTCACCGTCCTCAGTGGGGGCACCATCGTGGTTCACCAGACACAAATCGTAAAGGGGTGACGGCTTGCCGCAAGAACCGATTTTAGGTTCAAACCACTGAAAATTTGCAAGGAGTACCGTGGATTCGGTCTGGCCAAAGCCCTCATAGAGCCGAAGTCCGGTCTTTTCCAACCAACGGTTATACACCTCAGGATTGAGAGGCTCCCCTGCAGTACAGCAATGCTTGATGCAAGAAAGGTCAAACTGGGACAAATCCTCCTGCAGCATAAACCGGAACATCGTCGGGGGCGCACAGAAGGTAGTTACCTGATACTTGCAAATCTTCTTCAATAGATTCAGCGGCACAAACTTGTCCATATCATAGGCAAAAATAGTGGCACCGCAAACCCATTGTCCGTAAATCTTACCCCAGCCGAACTTTGCCCAGCCGGAATCGGAAACCGACATATGGAGCTTGTCCTCCTGTACCTGCTGCCAATACTTGGCGGTTACAATATGTCCCAGAGGATAGGTACAGTTGTGGCGAACCATTTTCGGCATACCGGTGGTTCCGGATGTAAAGAATACGATAAAGGTATCATCCCAACGGGTACGGGCATCCCCCTCGGGTTTTGCCAGTTCCTCGCTCATCGGTGCAATGGCATCCTCAAAATTCAGCCAACCGTCCCGATGGGTGTTGACCAGAATCTTATGCTTCATCTCCGGCATATCCGGTTGTGCCAGTTCCACCTGCTCCATCACAAAGGGGTCATCCACGCAAACCATTGCCTTGACGCCTGCCGCATTGGCACGATAAACAATATCCTTTTTGGTCAGCTGCAGAGTTCCGGGAATCAGCACCGCGCCCAGTTTATGTAATGCGGTAGCACAAACCCAATACTCCCAACGGCGGCGCAGAATCAGCAGCACCGCATCGCCCTTTTTGATGCCAATACTCAAAAAGTAGTTAGCAAGGCGGTTGGACAGCTTTTTGATATCCAAAAAGGTGAGAATCTTTTCCTCATCGTGGTCATTGCACCAGACCAAAGCCTTTTTCTTTTCGTCCTGTTCTGCCCAAGCATCCACAATGTCAAACCCGAAGTTGAAATACTCCGGCACATTGACCTTGTAATTTGCCTTGAAATCCTCGTAGGAATCAAAGTCCATTCTGGGCAAAAAACGCTCCAATAACATGAAATACACTCCTTTGTTTAGTCTTCTGCAATCACCGTGATGAACCGAACCTCTTCATCCCCGTGGCAACGCTGACCGTGGGGACGGTTGGGGTCAAAGTAGGCACTGTCGCCCGGCTCCAGAATATACACTCTGTCGCCCCATTGCAATTCCATAGTACCCTCCAACACATAGTTGAACTCCTGTCCGCCGTGGATGGCAAGTGCCGCAGGCGGGTCGGTGGGCTTGAGGATTGCATAAAAAGGCTGCATCACCTTTTCTGCAAAGCGGTAAGCCATATCCTCCAGATGATAGCCGGGATAACGCTCCGCCTTGGAGGCGTTGCCCTTTTTCACCACCTGAATGGTGCGCAGATTGGCGCTTTGTCCTGTCATAATTTCAGAAAGCTCCACACCGCAAATATTGGCAATATTACAAATCAAACTGATGGGAATCCCGCTGGCATTCTCTTCATACGCCTTGTAGGTTTCAGCGGGGATACCCAGCTGCTCTGCAAATTCCTCCTGGGTGTATCCGCAGACATCACGCAATTCAATAATCCGTTGGGTAATCTCTCTTACGCTATCGTTTTCAAAACCTGCTCCCATATACTCAGCTCCTTTGAAAAATTTCATAGTAATCAATATATTATACACCATTCTTCGTGGAATTTCAATGGTTTTTTCACCGAATTATGGATTTTACTTGCAAGAATCCGGATTCCATATTATAATAAGGTATCGTTACTTTTCAAATCGAGGTTATCATTATGCGACTTTTTCACAATTCTCAACAGTTGGATTTCCGCAATCCCTTTGGTGCAATCCCTACCGGAAGCGAGGTCACCCTTTCTTTACAGGTAGAGGATGCCCAAGGCACACCCGCAGTTTCTTTGCATCTGGTGCGCAAGGAGGGTGAGGAAACCCTGCCTATGAAACAGGATACCAAGACCGGATTTTATACCGTCACCATTTCCGTTGGGGAAACCCCGCAACTGCTTTGGTACGACTTTGTGGTGACCGATCATACCGGAACCCTGTATTATCACAACAATCCTGCCCGCTTGGGCGGTGTGGGGGAAACCACGCACCATCCGGTTTCCAACAGTTTTCAAATCACCGTCTATGACAAAGAATACCAAACCCCCGACTGGTTTCGGGGACAGGTGATGTATCAGATTTTCCCCGACCGGTTTTACGGGGTTCACCCCAATGGGGAAATCCCCCGCAAGCGACCGGAGTATGCCATTCACTATGACTGGTATGAAGGACTGGCAAACCACCGTCATCCAGCCGAGGACGGCCCCGCCTGCGACGATTTTTACGGCGGAAACCTGAAAGGCATTCAGGAAAAGCTTCCCTATCTCAAGTCTTTGGGTGTTGGGGTACTCTACCTGAACCCGATTTTTGATGCCTACTCCGTACACAAATACGATACTGCCGACTACAAAACGATTGACCCGATGTTTGGCACCGAGGAGGATTTTGCAGACCTCTGCCGTGAGGCGGAAAAGCTGGGCATCCGCATCATTCTGGATGGGGTATTCAGCCACACCGGTGCGGACAGCATCTATTTTAACAAATACGGAAATTACGGAGAGCATCAGGGGGCTTATCGGGATTATCACTCCCCCTATCACAGTTGGTATCAGTTCACCGACTTCCCCAATTACCAAAGCTGGTGGGGTTGCAGCAACCTCCCCAATGTGAACGAGATGGAGCCGTCTTACCTTGACTACATCCTGCGGGATGAGGATGCGGTAGTGAAGAAATGGATTCACAAGGGTGCCTCCGGCTGGCGGTTGGATGTGGCAGATGAGCTTCCGGATGCCTTTATCCAAATTCTTCGTCAGGAGGTCAAAAAGGCAAATCCTGACGCCGTGGTCATCGGTGAGGTCTGGGAGGATGCCTCCAACAAGACCGCCTATGGCATTGGGCGGGAATACCTTTTGGGGCACGAGCTGGACAGCGTGATGAACTACCCCTTTAAGGATCAGGTGCTTGCCTACCTGATGGGTTGGAGCAATGCTCAGCAGCTTCACGCCCACATCCTTTCTCAATTAGAAAACTATCCCGCCCAGACCCTCTACTCTTTGATGAATATTCTGGGCACCCATGATACCATGCGGGTCAAATCCCTCCTTGGAGGAATGGACGAAAATTGCGGCACTGCCCGCCTCAGCTCCGGCAACGAGGAACTGGCAACCGCCCGCCTGCGGCTTGGTGCCTTTTTGCAGATGACCTTTTATGGTGTGCCCTGTATCTATTACGGGGACGAGGTCGGTATGGAGGGGGGCAAAGACCCCCACAATCGGGGCACTTACCCTTGGCGGCATATTGACCCCGCCCTGCGGGAATGGTATCAAACCCTGGGCACCCTCCGCCAAAACACCCCTGTCCTGAAGCACGGCTATTTTACCCCTCTGTACGCAGAGGGAGATGTGTACGCCTATGTCCGGCACTTTGTGAACGGCAAGACCCCCTTTGGAGAAAAAGGCGACGGCAGTTTTGCCCTCTGTCTGGTCAACCGTGCCTTTGAAGAACGACAGGTGACGATAGACCTTTCTGCCTTTGGTCAAAAGGTGCTGACCGAACATTTCTCCAAAGAAGTCTGGAAGGCAAACGACACCATTACTTTGCCCCCCCTCGGTGCAAAGTTGTATTTTGGATAAGCACCAACCAAGCAATTTCGCATACTGTAATAACAGAAACCCATAGGTTGAAAGAAAGGGTGATTGGTTATGTGGAGAAGGCGAAATTGCGGTTGCCGACCCAAATGCGGGAGGCAGATTGGTGCAAGCTTGATTTCTCTCGGCTTGGGGATATTCCTTGCGCATATCATTCCTTATTATCTCCTCATCACCTTGCTTGGGGTGGCACTCATTGCCCTTGGCATCTGGAACCTGATGGGAAAATGACCGTCCTATATGCGGAAAGGAGTTTGTGCTTATGCAAATTGTTGTTGTCAAAGCCCCCAAAATGTTGAGAGGAATCCTCAAACTGATGTTCAAAATGAATCGGGAACAGTAAAAAATCCCCCAATGCAGATGCATTGGGGGATTTTTTTAATCAAGCACTTTTTTCAGTCGTTTGCCAAGGCTTGCCGCCAGAACGGTGAGCAGACAATCCATGGGCAAGGTGGCAAAGACACAGCTTGCGAGTAGTGTTTTGACAGCAATACTCTGGTTTAGGTACAACGTCGCAAGCAGGTAATAATACATCGTTCCAAACAGGTAAATCATCCCAAGACCCGCAAACGCCGCCTTGAGATAGCCGCCGGTTGCAAGCTTTCCCGTCACCCATCCGGCTGCCACAAAACCAATCAGGTAGCCGAAGGTGGGGCTAACCAAATACCCAAATCCGCCGCCCTGACTGAAAATCGGCAACCCAAAAAGGCCCAACACCAGATAGCAAAGCATGGTGAGGGGGGCATAGGTTTTTCCAAGAAGCAAACCCGAAAGTAACACAAAAAAGGTCTGCAGGGTAAAAGGAATCGTCAAAAGGGGAATCCTTACCCACGCGCCCACCGCCGTCAAGGCAAGAAACAAGGCGCATCGAATCAGGGTTT
>JAZNKC010000033.1:0-71428 GCA_045578365.1 Ructibacterium sp. | reverse complement strand
CAAATGGAATTGGTAGTAGAAAATCCCGAAACCTTTGTGGAGCAAATGCAGGAATATCTCGCCCAAATTGCGGAAGAAATCAAAGAAAGAGAAGAAAATTTTGCCTTCTCTTTTGAAATTATGGATGAGGGGAGCTTTTTTGTGATGAATACATCATCACGGGATAAGTTGATATTTGCTTTGCTTTGCGCCCCTAACGGTGTAATGGAAATGAGCGCAAGTATTGACGGTTTGGTGGAAACTTCCTTGAATCTTGGTGTATTAAAAGCGGAAGAAGAACAGGTGTTTTTCCACTTTACCTTGCGGAGCAACAAGAAAACTGCCCTCCATTTCATGGAAGAACGGTTGCTTGCCTTCGCCAAAGAAATGGGATGCGATTATGAAACATCCGGATACTATCCTCCGTGGGAGTATCGGGAAAATTCGGAATTACAAAGGATTTACCAAGAGGTTTGCAAAGCGCATTACGGAAAAGAGGCAAAGGTAGTTGCTATTCACGCAGGACTCGAGTGCGCAGTTTTTGCGTCAAAAATCAGAGAGCTCGACTGTATTGCAATCGGTGCGGAAATGTTTGATATTCATACCACTCAGGAACGGTTGAGCATTTCCTCTACCGAAGATACCTATCAACTGCTGTTAGAAATTTTGAAAAATGCCGGGAAGAAATCTTGATTTTTATTCGAGTTTGTGATAGAATGGTAGAAATTTTTTGTTAAAGTTGCAAAATGCGACAGAATGGAGAAGTTATGAATCAACAAAATGAATTTAAGCCTTATGTTCCGGCTGAGAAAATCACTCCGGAGATTACAGCCACCTCCATCATTATGGGGATTCTTCTTTCGGTAATCTTTGGTGCGGCGAATGCTTATCTTGGCTTGAGAGTCGGAATGACGGTTTCGGCATCGATTCCCGCTGCGGTTATCGCTATGGGTGTCATCCGTATGATTATGCGAAAGAATTCCATCTTGGAAAGCAATATCGTCCAGACAACCGGTTCTGCCGGAGAATCTTTGGCAGCCGGTGCTATCTTTACACTGCCTGCGTTGTTCCTCTGGGCAGCGGAAGGAAAAATGGACAAGCCCGGAATTTTAGAAATCACTTTGATTGCGCTCCTTGGTGGACTTTTGGGTGTGTTCTTTATGGTTCCCTTGCGGAACGCTTTGATTGTCAAGGAACACGGTGTTCTCCCTTATCCTGAGGGAACTGCTTGTGCAGAGGTTTTGCTTGCAGGAGAAGAAGGCGGTGCAAACGCGTCTACCGTTTTTGCAGGTATGGGATTTGCGGCACTGTTCAAGTTTATCATCGATGGCTTAAAGTTGGTTGCCGGCGAGATTTCTGTTCATGTCAAAGGCTTTGCGGGAGAAATCGGAACCCAGATTTATCCTGCGGTTATGAGTGTTGGCTATATTTGTGGCGCACGGATTTCTTCGTATATGTTTGCCGGCGGCGTGCTGAGTTGGCTGGTTTTGATTCCTTTGATGGTTCTTTTTGGTGCGGACATTACCCTTTATCCGGGAACTGTTCCCATCAGCGAAATGTATGCAGCCGGTGGTGCAAGTGCTATCTGGGGTTCTTATATCCGCTATGTGGGCGCCGGTGCGCTTGCAGCAGGCGGTATCATCAGTTTGATTAAATCGCTCCCGTTGATTGTGAAAACTTTTGGCGGTGCAATGAAGAGCATGAAGGGCAGTGCCAATACTTCTATTGCACGTACCTCTCAGGATTTGAATATGAAGCTGGTGCTTTCCTGCATTGCGGTTTTGACCATTCTTGTATGGTTGGTTCCTGCAATTCCGGTTAGCCTGCTTGGTGCAGTCATTGTAGTTGTATTCGGTTTTTTCTTCGCAACCGTATCCTCCCGTATGG
The DNA here is from genome assembly GCA_045578365.1 of Ructibacterium sp. Classification (GTDB taxonomy): domain Bacteria; phylum Bacillota; class Clostridia; order Monoglobales; family Monoglobaceae; genus Ructibacterium. Next base: position 69,562 of record JAZNKC010000033.1, on the reverse strand, counting down.
TAGGTCTGGTCGGAAGCAGTAACAATCCGGTGTCCGGTATGGCGATTGCCACCTTGCTGATTACCACCCTGTTGCTCAAGGTAACCGGCGACGGCGGTGTTGCAGGAATGTGCAGCGCCATTGCAATCGGTTCTATCATCTGTATTGTATCTGCCATTGCCGGCGACACTTCTCAGGACTTAAAGACCGGTTTCCTGTTGGGCGCAACGCCCAGAAAACAGCAGTTTGCAGAGGTTATCGGTGTTGTAGCTGCGGCACTTGCCATCGGCGGAACACTTTACCTGCTTGATGCGGCTTGGGGCTTTGGTACTGACCAACTGGCAGCACCGCAGGCAACCTTGATGAAGCTGATTATCGAGGGTGTTATGGACGGAAATCTGCCTTGGGCTTTGGTGTTTACCGGCGTATTCATTGCTGTTGTTGCTGAAATTATCGGCATTCCGGTTCTGCCCTTTGCGATTGGTATCTATCTGCCGGTACAGCTGAACGCTTGTATTATGGTGGGCGGTCTGGTTCGTCTTGTTCTGGAAAAAATCAAGAAAGAGGAAGATGAGAAAAAGAGAATTGTCAATGACGGTATCCTTTTCTGTTCCGGTATGATTGCCGGCGAAGGTCTTGTTGGTATTCTGTTGGCGCTCTTGGCAGTATTCGGTCTTGACTCTGTATTGGACCTGTCCGCAAGATTTGGAATCCCCACCCTGGTATCCAACATCGGTGGATTGGTATTGTTTGCAATCATCATTGCCACATTGTTGAAATTCTCTGTTTGGAAAAAGCGGGTTAAATAATGAAAAAAAATCGAAATGAAAACTATCTGGAACGCAAACCCATGCGACCGGAACAAATTTCTTGGAAACAGGATGAAAATGGAATGGTTACGCTGGAAATTGAGAATAAAGGCGTATTCAATCGCATTGCGCAAAAATTCTTCAAAAAGCCCAGAATCAGTTATATTCACCTTGATGAAACGGGAAGTTTTCTCTGGCCTTTGTTGGATGGAGAAACCACCATTATGGATTTGGGTGTTGCAGTGGAAAAGCAATTTGGGGATGCAGCACAGCCGCTTTACGAAAGGCTTGCCAAGTATTTTCAAATTCTGGATAGTTATGGCTTTGTTTTATGGAATTAAAATACAGGGGACCTACGAGTCCCCTGTATTTTTTCGTATAAGCGTGGTTTTAGGATAATAATGCGCTAAGATTTCTTGATACGCACTACCGTTTTCTGCTTTTTGTTTTGCACCATATTTGCTCATTCCAACGCCGTGTCCATCTCCTTTTACATCAAAAATAATCGTTTTGTCCTGAATCACAATGGAAAAATTTCTGCTTTTGAGCCGAAAAAGGTTTTGAATTTCTTCTCCGGTAAATGTTACCCCAAAAAGCAAAAGGGTTTTGACAGCACCGTTTTCGGTACAGGAAATATCGCAGATAGCAGGGGAAGTATTGGTATCAATCACTTTTTTTGTACCTTTCAACGATAATTGAAAAGCTTCCATGGGGTAAAAAACACGGCTGTGATACCCCACTGCATCTTGGTCGCATTGACTGTCTACCGACACCAGATAAGGGGAATCTACACCCCAAATATCAAGCGAGGATTCCGTCCGTCCGGCACTGATGTTAAAGTAGCAAGCTTTTGCGGGGAGATTGTCATAGGCAAGATATTCACCCGTGGTTTCAAGAACTGCTTGTCTGATTTCATCGGGAATCGATGAGGAAGAAACGCTCAGGCAATGGGTTTCGTCATCGCAGAGCATTGCATCCGGATGGGGTGATTGTTCCTTTGGGGTGCAAAAAATTTGGTGTAGAAGGTAGCTGCGTGCTGCAACAGCAAGAGCTTTCAATCCTTCCGGTGTGGAAGAGAGGATGGTTTCCTCTGCAAGCATCTGAGAAACGTAAGCATCCAACGGGAAAAGAGCGATGGTTCCGGTTTCCACCTGAAAAACAGAGATAGTTTCCGGAAGGGAAAAAACACCGGCATTTGCAGGCAGGACCGGTTCTTTCCGCCAAGCAAAGAGAAACGGAAGAAGTAAAAAGGAAGCCAAAAAGATGAGTAAAAAGTATTTGCAATATCGCAAGGAAATCCCTCCTTGAGCTTGTCTGAATTATGGAATTCCTTACATTTTTATGGAAAAAACTTTGAAAATATGCTTGACATTATTAGAAAAATATACTATAATACATAAGTTGTTTCATAACAACAATCCTTACTCTTGACATAGGTCAAGGGTCAAAGTCCAAAAGGAGGTGACTTATCATGGCAGAAAGCATGAACAAGTACGAAACAATCTTTGTGATTGATTCTACCAAGACCGAAGAAGAAATTACTGCTTTGGTTGAAAAGTTTAAGTCATTGATCGAAAAGTATGGTGAGATTGAAAGCATTGACGAATGGGGCAAGCGCAGACTCGCATATCCGATCAACGATTTGACTGAGGGATACTATGTTTTGGTTAACTTCAAAGCAAATCCTGATTTCCCCACTGAGCTTGAGCGTGTTTATGGCATTACCGATGGTATCATCCGTGATATCGTGGTAAAGCGTGAGGAGGCGTAACCTATGATTAACAAAGTAATTTTGATGGGTAGACTCACACGCGATCCGGAGTTGCGTCATACCAATTCCGGCGCTCCGGTTTGTAGTTTTTCCGTTGCGATTGATAATGGCTACGGTGAAAATCGGCAAACTGATTTCATCAACTGTGTTGCTTGGAATAAGACTGCTGAATTTGTCAGCAACTATTTCAGCAAGGGTAAGATGATTATCGTAATTGGTCGTATTTCGACCAGAACCTGGGAAGGTCAGGATGGTAAGAAAAATTACGCAACTGAGGTTGTGGCAAGCGAAGTTAGCTTTGGCGAAAGCAAGCGGACCCAAGAGGGTGGCGGTTATTCCGCACCTCAGCAGAATGCAGCAAGTCCTGCGCCTGCGGCACCGGCTTTCCCCGACAATGTATCTGACGATGCATTTACTCCTTTGCTTGATACGGATGATGACCTTCCGTTTTAATTTCTTTGAAGGAGGTTTGTAAAATGGCTGAAGAAAAGAGAAACGAAAGACCTCGCAACAGACGTGCAAAGAGAAAAGTTTGCGCTTTCTGTGCGGACAAGGTTGAGCATATCGATTATAAAGATGTTGCAAAGCTGAGAAGATACGTAACTGAGCGCGCAAAGATTCTTCCCAGAAGAATCAGCGGTTGTTGCGCAAAGCATCAGAGACAGCTGACTGTTGCTATTAAGAGAGCAAGACAGATCGCTTTGATGCCTTATACTTCTGACTAATGTCAAAAAAGAGTGGCTTTTGGCCACTCTTTTTTTGTTGACAAACCCCGTTTTTAGATGCTATCATAAACTTATGAGGTGATAGTATGAAGGTTGTTTTTTTGGATCGTATGACCCTTGGGGATGATTTTAAGATGGAGCTTCCTTTTGAGGCGGAATTTGTTTGCTATGATTTTACCGCTCCCCAAGAAGTTGCAGAGCGAATCAAGGATGCGGATGTCATTTTTGTGAATAAAGTGAAATTGAGAGAAGAAGAATTGTCTGCCGCAAAAAAATTAAAAGTGATTTGTGAGGCGGCAACCGGATATGACAATATTGACATTGCTTATTGCAAAGAAAAGGGGATTGGTGTTTGCAATGTTCCGGGCTATTCCACCAACAGCGTCGCACAAATCACCATTGCAATGGCAATGTCGTTATTAAACCACCTTCCGGAATATGCCGGCTATGTTGCAAGGGGTGCATATACCAAAAGCGGATTCCCCAACTGCGTGACTCCGGTTTTTCACGAGATGGAAGGGATGACTTGGGGCGTTGTGGGATATGGTGCCATTGGAAAAAAGGTTGCCGATATAGCCCGCGCTTGCGGATGCAACATCCTTGCCTATAAGAGAACCCCCGTGGAGGAAGTTCCTTGTGTATCCTTGGAGGAGCTTTTGAAAAAGTCAGACATCGTTTCGGTGCATCTGCCTTTGAGTGTAGAAACTTCCAAGCTGATTGACAAAGAAAAAATCGCCTTGATGAAACCCAATGCCATCTTTATCAATGTTGCCCGTGGTGCAGTGACAGACGAAGCGGCATTATGTGATGCTCTGATAAACAAGAAAATTGCAGCCATTGGCGTGGACGTGTATTCCAAAGAGCCTTTTGATGAGGATAGTCCTTATGATGCAATCAAAGATTACCCCAATGTTTGTTTGACCCCGCATATGGCGTGGGGGTCACTGGAATCCCGTATGCGTTGTTTTGCTGCAATGCTAAGCAATATGCAAGCATTTTTTGATGGCAAGATTCAAAACCGTGTAGAACTATAAAAAATCAAAGCCTGTCGCATAGTCGACAGGCTTTTTGCATAGAATGAAGCAACGATAGCTTCAGGAGGGAGTAAGATGATTATCCATGTTGTCGCGCCGGGAGATACCATTTTAGGGCTTGCTGACCGTTATGGAGTGAATGCAGAAAATTTGATGGCGGATAATGGCATTATGGCTGATGATACGCTGGTGGTGGGGCAAGCGTTGGTGGTTGCCATTCCTGAACAAATCCATACGGTGGCGGCAGGAGAAAGCTTATCGGGGATTGCCCGACAATATGGCACGACGGTTCGGCAGTTATACCGCAATAATTTTCGGCTTGGAGGCTTGCCACAGCTTACGCCGGGTCAGCAATTGGTAATACGCTATCAGGATCAAGGGAATAAAGGGGTTTTTGTAACCAATAGCTATGCTTATCCTTATGTAGCGACCGATTTGTTGCGCCCGCAACTTCCGTATTTAACCTATTTTGCACCATTTACTTATGGAATCAATACAACCGGTGGCTTGGTGCCTCTGGATGATGAAAGCTTGATTTCTCTTGCTGAAGAATATGGTGCCAAACCCCTGATGCATCTTTCCACCTTGACCGAGGAGGGCGGCTTTAGCAATGCCCGGGCCAGCTTGGTCTTTAACAATCCCCAGACACAGGAAGCCTTGATTGATGAAATCTTAGCATTGATGGAGGAGAAAGGGTATCAAGGTCTGGATGTGGATTTTGAATTTATCTTCCCCGAGGAGCGATTTGACTACATCGCCTTTTTGCAGGCATTGCGCATCCGCCTTAATGAAAGAGGATTGCCATTATTTTCAGCCTTGGCACCCAAAACCTCTGATACCCAAAGAGGGGTACTTTACGAGGGGCATGATTATGCAGGAATCGGCGCATCGGCAAATGCGGTGCTTTTAATGACCTATGAATGGGGATATACCTTTGGACCGCCCCTGGCAGTGGCGCCCATCAATAATGTGCGAAGAGTGGTAGAGTATGCCTTGACACGAATATCCTCCGAAAAATTATTTTTGGGGATTCCAACCTATGGCTATAATTGGACACTTCCTTATGAGCAAGGAAACCCCGGAGCACCATCCCTTTCGCCGGTTGAGGCGGTCAATCTGGCGCGGGAATTTGGCGCAGAAATCCAATATGATACCCAAGCACAATCCCCGTGGTTTCAATATACCGATAACGAGGGACGGCTCCACGAGGTCTGGTTTGAGGATGCCAGAAGCATTCAGGCAAAGCTTGCCCTTGCCAACGAATTGGGGCTAAAAGGGGTCGGCTACTGGAATTCTATGCGGGAATTCCCGCAAAATTGGGTGGTATTAAATCAAGAATATCGGATTGATGATAACCCTGATTTCATATAAAAAGACGCCCGTTGGGGCGTCTTTTTGTTAGTCTTGAATTCCAAAGGCACGCTTTGCAGCGGTTAAGGTGTTGCGCATCAGCATCGCAATGGTCATAGGACCAACGCCGCCGGGAACCGGTGTGATTGCGCCGGCAATCGGTTCTACCTCAGCAAAGTCCACATCACCGCAGAGCTTTCCGTTTTCATCCCGGTCCATACCCACATCAATGACTACGGCACCGGGTTTTACCATATCTGCTTTGACAAATTTGGGGATTCCCACAGCAGCAACCAAAATGTCAGCCTTTTTGGTAACCTCTTTCAAATCCTTGGTTCTGGAATGACAGATGGTCACCGTTCCATTTTGATGGAGCAGAAGCATAGACATAGGCTTTCCTACGATATTACTCCGTCCGATTACCACACATTCCTTGCCCTCGACGGAAACATCACTTTCTTTAATCAGCTCCATAACGCCCGCAGGGGTACAGGGCACAAAATCGAAATCCCCAATCATAATTTTACCCACATTCACAGGATGGAACGCATCCACGTCTTTTTCAGGCAGAATATGATTGATAATCAGCTTGTCATCCAGATGCTTGGGAAGAGGAAGCTGCACCAAAATTCCGTGGATTTTGGGGTCATTGTTCAGGCGATCAACCAAAGCCAGCAATTCTTCTTCGGTAGTATCTTCCGGCAAAGCGTGCTTTTCAGAATACATACCAAGCTCAGTGCAGGCTTTTTCTTTGTTTGCCACATACACTTGGGAAGCAGAATCATTTCCCACGATGACGACCGCCAGACCGGGCTGCATGCCCGCCTCGGTCATTTTTGCGACCTCCAGTTTCATTTCTTCTTTGACTCTTGCGGAAACCAGCTTTCCGCTCAACAGTTTTGCCATTGTGTTTCTCTCCTTTTGGATAAGATATTAAGCATTTTGCAGAATTGCCGACCAAATCCAGCCGACCAGCTTTCTTTAATGCTTGATAAACCAAATGATAATTTTCCGGACGTTTATATTGCAAAAGTGCCCGTTGCATTTGTTTTTCCTGATAGGTTTTGGGAACATAGACCGGTTCCATAGTTCTTGGGTCAAGTCCGGTGTAATACATACAGGTTGACAGGCTTCCGGGAGTGGGATAAAAATCCTGTACCTGTTCGGGATTGAGATGATTGTCCCGCAAAAATTCTGCCAAAGCGATGGCATCTTCAAGCCGGCTTCCCGGATGAGAGGACATCAGATAAGGAACAAGAAATTGCTTTTTGTTTAGCTTTTCATTGATGGCATAGTATTTTTCTGAAAATTTTTGATAAACTTTTTTAGAGGGCTTGCCCATCAAATGCAGTACATGGTCGGAAATATGCTCCGGCGCAACCTTAAGCTGTCCGCTGATGTGATGCTTGCAAAGCTCGGTAAAAAAGGTGTCATCTTTGTCATAAAGCAAATAGTCATAGCGGATACCGGAACGGACAAACACACGCTTGATGCCCTCAATCTTACGCAATTTTCGTAGCAGTTCCAAATAATCCTGATGATTGACCTCTAAGTTTTTACAAGGTGCGGGGAAAAGACATTGGCGCTCCTTGCAAACGCCGTGAAGTAATTGACCTTTACAGGATGCAAAACGGAAATTTGCGGTGGGACCGCCCACATCGTGGATATAGCCGGCAAATCCTTTTTGCTTGGTCAAAAGTTTTGCCTCAGCGAGCAAGGATTCATGACTGCGGGATGTGACTGTGCGGCCTTGGTGAAAGCTCAATGCGCAAAAATTACAAGCGCCAAAGCAACCACGGCAAGAGGTCAATGAGAATTGCACCTCTTGGATGGCGGGGATACCGCCCTGAGATTCATACACGGGATGATAAGTGCGCATAAAAGGAAGCGCATAAACTGCATCCAATTCTTCAGTGGAAAGTGGCTTGGCAGGAGGATTTTGCACCAGATAAAAATCCCGATCCAGTTGTGCTACCGGCTTTCCGGAAACCGCATCCTGCTCTTTATATTGTAGGATGGTAGCCTTTGCATAAGCTTTTTTATCGGTGCTGACGGCATCGTAGTCCGGTACAATCACACAGGGAGAGGGGAGTGCTTCTTTATCCGATTCCAGATACATGGTTCCGGGGATATGCTTGATATCCTTAATCGAAACACCGGAATCTAACAGAGCTGCAATTTCCTCGGTTTGTCGCTCTCCCATACCAAAGGCCAAAAGATTGGCACCGCTGTCAATCAGGATACTGCGACGAACCCGATCAGACCAATAATCATAGTGGGCAAAGCGTCGCAAACTTGCCTCAATCCCGCCGATAATAATGGGCACACTTTTACCATAGGCTTCCCGAATGCGGTTACAGTAAACAATGACTGCACGATCGGGGCGATGACCAATCTCTCCGTTTGGGGAGTATAAGTCGGTATTTCTGCGCTTTTTGGAGGCGGTATAGTGGTTTACCATAGAATCCATATTTCCGCCGGAAACCAAAAATCCCAGTCTTGGTTTTCCAAGACGGCGAAAATCTTCGCAACTATGCCAATCCGGTTGGGCAATGATGCCGACGCTGAAACCTGCCCGCTCAAGAACACGAGAAATAATCGCGGGTCCAAAGCTTGGATGGTCTACATAGGCATCGCCGATGACATAGACAAAATCCAAATTTTCTATCCCGAGATTGGTCATATCTTCTTGAGAAACAGGTAAAAATCCATTTGGTAAAGTTGTTTTTGTTTTCATAGCATTTATCATAAATGATTTCTAAGAAAAATGCAAGTGCTACGGGAAGATTTTCTCGAAAAAATGTTGCATTTTTGCATTTCGATGGTATAATAAAAGAAGTATAAAAAAGGATGTGTATCAATGAAAAGCTATCAAGGAGCCATTTTCTGTGATATCGACGGCACATTGGTGGACGAGCGTCACGAAATCTTCCTGCCGACCCCGAAAGTGAGAGAGGCATTAACCAGGATGCAGGAAAAGGGATTCCTGATTGGAGTTGCAACAGGGCGTGCCCGTTGCTATATTCCGGATTTGAAGATTCCGTTTGATTGTTATATCTCTTGTAACGGTGCGGTGGCAGAGGTAGATGGAAAGGAAATTTTCTCTGAAACCATCAAAACGGAGGAACTGAAAGAGCTTATCGCGTGTCTGGAAGAAAACGAGATGGGCTATATCGTAGAAAACGCCAACGCCTGTTTTTATGACGAAAGATCAGAAGCGGAAATTATGAAGTTTCTGGAACTTTTCCGGATGGACAAGCGGTGTTTCTCCCCCTTGAAAAGTTTGGATGGTTTGACGGTGAACAAAATGGTAATTACCTTTGACAAGCCGGAAAAATATCATCGTTTTTGCGAAAAGTTTTCGGACCGTTATTTGATTCCGATGCACCGCAATTTGTTTTCTGCAGATTTAGGGAAATCCTTTATCAATAAGGCAAGTGGTATTGAGGCCGTGGTAAAGGCTTTTGATTTGAATCAGGAACAAATTTATGCCTTTGGGGACTATGACAATGATGTAGAAATGTTACAGGCAGTTACCCACGGTATTGGAATGACCCCGCATTCTGATGCCGTGAAAAAGGTGGCAGAATATATCACCTGCGGTGTAGAAGAAGATGGAATTTACTGGGGATTAAAGCATTTTCATTTGATTGATTTGGAGGAAAAAGAATGAGCAATCGACAGGAGAAGTTACGTAATTTTTCAATCATTGCCCATATTGACCACGGAAAGAGCACTTTGGCAGACCGACTGTTGGAGCATACCGGTGCTTTGACCCAACGGGAGATGCAGGCACAGATTCTGGATAATATGGATTTGGAAAGAGAACGGGGAATTACCATCAAAGCACGGGCTGTCAAGCTTTTGTATAAGGCAAAGGACGGCGAGGAGTACACCCTGAACCTGATTGATACCCCGGGGCATGTGGACTTTAATTATGAGGTTTCCCGTAGTTTAGCTGCCTGCGAGGGTGCAATTCTGGTAGTGGATGCCGCACAGGGGATTGAGGCACAGACGCTGGCAAATACTTATCTGGCGCTGGAACACGATTTAGAGCTGGTTGCGGTCATCAATAAAATTGACCTTCCCTCTGCAAGCCCGGAGGAGGTCAAAAAGGAAATTGAGGATGTTATTGGCATTGATGGAGAAAACGCACCTTTGATTTCTGCCAAAAACGGAATCAATATTGAAGAAGTTCTTGAAAAAATCGTAGAATTGGTACCGCCGCCCCAAGGGGATGACAACGCACCCCTTAAGGCATTGATTTTCGACTCGTACTATGACCCTTATAAGGGGGTTATTGTTTATGTGCGTGTGATTGACGGAAAGCTGACCCCTGGCACACAGATTAAAATGATGGCAACCGGCGCAGTCTTTGATGTGGTGGAAACCGGATACCTGCACCCCAATGGAATGCTCCCTGCAAAAGAAATTTCAGCTGGTGAGGTTGGTTTTATTGCGGCAAGCATCAAAAACGTGCAAGAGGTTCATGTAGGTGATACCGTAACCACCGTAGAAAACGGAGCGGCAGAACCACTGCCCGGTTATAAAGAAGTCAAGCCCATGGTTTATTGCGGCATCTATCCGGCAGATGGTGCAAGATATGATGATTTGCGGGAAGCTCTTGAAAAGCTGCAGCTGAACGATGCGGCACTTCGCTTTGATGCAGAAACCTCGGTGGCACTGGGCTTTGGTTTCCGGTGCGGATTCTTGGGTCTTTTGCATATGGAAATCATTCAAGAGCGTTTGGAAAGAGAGTATAATCTGGATTTGGTTACCACGGCGCCTTCGGTAGAATATCAGGTAATTAAGACGGATGGTACCGTTTTGATGATTGATAACCCCACCAATCTTCCTGCGCCTTCTGAAATTGATTATATGATGGAACCCATTGTTCATGCGGCAATTATGACCCCGAAAGAATATGTGGGAAGTATTATGGAGTTGTGTCAGGAGCGCAGGGGTACTTATATCGATATGACCTATCTGGATGATACACGGGTATCCCTGAATTATGATTTGCCCTTAAATGAGATTATTTACGACTTTTTTGATGCGTTAAAATCCAGAACCCGTGGCTATGCTTCTTTTGACTATGAATTTAAGAAGTTTGAAAAGGCAGATTTGGTAAAACTGGATATGCTCTTAAACGGCGAAATGGTGGATGCACTTTCCTTTATTGTGCATAAGGAGCGTGCGTACACCAGAGGAAGAAGAATGGCTGAAAAGTTGAAAGAGGTTATTCCCAGACAGTTGTTTGAGGTTCCCATCCAAGCTGCCATCGGCGGAAAAATCATCGCCAGAGAAACTGTCAAGGCAATGCGTAAGGATGTCCTTGCCAAGTGTTACGGCGGTGATATCAGCCGAAAGCGGAAACTGTTGGAGAAGCAAAAAGAAGGAAAAAAGAGAATGCGTCAAGTCGGTTCGGTAGAAGTACCACAGGAAGCATTTATGTCCGTATTAAAGTTAGACTAATAAAAATCCGGTTTCCGTCTGGAAACCGGATTTTGTCAAAAAGGAGTGAAGTAAGATGGCTTTGGGAATTTATTTACACATTCCGTTCTGTAAAGCGAAATGCCTTTACTGTGATTTTAATTCGTATGCAGGGATGGAAGAACAGCAACAACGTTATATAGATGCCTTGTGTCAGGAAATCCAGAACGCTCCTGACGGGGAAGTAGATACCATCTATTTTGGCGGGGGAACGCCGACGGTTTTGCCAGCCCATAGTCTTGCTCAAATCCTTTCAGTAGTCAAAGAAAAATATGATTTAACTCCGAATTGTGAAATTTCTTTGGAATGTAATCCGGCCACCATCGACAAAGAAGGCCTTGCTGTTTTGCATCAGGCAGGTTTCAATCGCTTGAGTATTGGTCTGCAGTCTGCCAATGCGCAAGAACTAAAGGATTTAGGACGGATTCACAGTTTTCAAGATTTTGCAAATTGTTTTTCGGATGCCAGAAATGCCGACTTTCAAAACATTTCTTTGGATTTGATGTACGGACTTCCCGAACAAACCATGGAAAACTGGAAAACCACCTTAGAAAAAGCCGTTGCTTTTCAACCGGAACATATCTCCTGTTATAGCCTGAAGCTGGAGGAGGGAACCCCGTTGTTTATGAAAAATCCGACCCTCCCGAGCGATGATTGTGTAAGAGAATTCTATGATTATGCCGTGAACTACCTTGCGGAACAAGGGTATTTACGTTACGAAATTTCTAATTTCTCATTGCCCAAAAAGGAAAGCCGTCACAACTGCAAATACTGGAAGTGTGATGATTTCCTTGGCTTTGGTGCGGGGGCATATTCCTGTTTTGATGGGGTGCGGTACGATAATCTCAGAAATGTTTTGGATTATTGTACAGCCTTGGAAACAGAAAAATCGCCTGTTGCGGAGAGAATTCCTTTGACACACAGGGATCGAATAAGTGAATTTTGTTTTTTAGGCTTGCGTATGCGTGATGGCATTAGTGTCAAAGAATTCAACAGCCGGTTCGGACGAAACATTGAGGATGTTTTTGGAGATGTAATCAAAAAAAATCTCAGGAGAGGAACTCTCCTGAGATTGGGTGACAGGCTTTGTATCCCGCCGGAATATCTTTTTGTTAGCAACAGTATTTTAGTGGATTTTATTTGATAATATTCTGAACGATTTTTTCCATATCTGCCATTTTCTTTTCCATATCTGCAACCAAAGCAAATTGGTTACGGGCACGGTCCAGATTGTGTTTTGGTTTGTGAATCTTGAAATAGGTATCTCCCACAAGGTAATCGGTCAAAAAGCGAATGCCGCATTCAAAAGTCAAAAGCTTGGCAGAGAAAGGAAGAAGCTCAATTTCTTTTTCAGTCATACAATCCTTAAGCTCGTCCAGATAGCCTTTGGTAAATGCCTCAAAAAGCTCCAGATTGATGGTGATTTTGGAAACATCGGTTTCATCCTCAGCTGCAGTATTTGCGCCGAACCGGATGGCATCACCAAAGTCAAACAACAAAGAACCGGACATAACAGTATCCAAATCAATGACGCAAAGACCGGCATTGGTGGCCGTATCGAACATAACATTGTTGAGCTTGGTATCGTTATGGGTCACACGCAAAGGTAATTCGTTGCGTTCCAAAGCTTCCATTACAATTTTTGTGTCATTCACGCGGTCACGGACAAACTGGATTTCTTCTGCAACTTCCGCACAGCGACCTTTGCAATCTTCTTTAACAGCTTTTTCGAATTTTTGATAATAACGATAGGTATCATGGAAACCAGAGATGGTTTCCTTTAATTTTTCTGCCGGAAAATCCGAAAGCATACTCTGGAAGCGACCAAAGGCTTTTGCTGCGTTGTAAAAAATCTCAGGAGAATCAATGGTATCATACGAAACCGCTTCCTCAATGAATACATAAATGCGATAAAGACCCTTTTCAGATGCGGAAACATAAGGCATTCCATCCAATGTGGGAATCAAGTTCATAGCTTCACGCATCGGGTTACCACCTTGGTTACGAATTTTCTCCTGTAAAAAACCGGTAACCGCAGAAATATTAGTCATCACATCCATAGGTTTTTTGAAAACATTGTCGTTTACCCGTTGCATAATATAAAGTCTATCTTCATCGGTCCGGATGCAGTAAGTATCATTGATATGTCCGTTCCCATAAGGAGATATGTCAACAATATTGCCTACAAGAGTAAATTGCTCGGCAATTCTTTGTAACTCACAGTCCACGATAGTAGCCCTCCTGAATCATTTGATTGAGTGCCTGCTTTACTACCGGCAGGTCATCGGAATATGTCATACCATACCATTTATCACGGCAGTTGTAAACTTTTACCTTTGCTTTTCCACTGTCGATGAGTTTTTCTACTGACAGAGGAATAAAGAACTCATCTTTTAAGGGATTGGGTGTGTTCTTCAAGAAATCAGCAAATTGTTCTTCCAACACATCAAAGATTGCCGGAGTGAATCCCCAGAGGTTCATAGACACCACAGTATCATCCGGGAGATCAATCCAAGTTTCTTCATCCTCGGTATACTGAAGCTTGCTATTGATTTTGGTGCGCTCGGTAACGTGCTTGAGGTAACCGTTTTCTACTTCGCAAACACCACGGGCAACCGTTCCGTTCTCGGTTAAGGTATTTTTCAAATCAAAGGCAACCATTGCAAAATCAAAATCTTTTGCATTCAGAAGATGCTCGTGAATATCCTGATACGCATGACGGCCATAATAGTCATCTGCATTGATAATGGCAAAGGGGGTGTCAATCTTATCGCGGCAACACAAAACTGCGTGAGCAGTTCCCCAAGGTTTCACTCTGCCTTCAGGTAGGGAGTCCATTTCCTGAAAAACATAATCAACTTCTGCAGTTTTGATGCGGTCGCCAATCATTTCTTTGAAATCCTGATACATTTCTTCTTTAATGACGAAAACGATTTTGTCAAAGCCGGATGCTATTGCGTCATAAACAGAGAAATCAAGTAACACTGAATCATTTCCTGCAACCGGTGTCATTTGTTTTAAGCCGCCGAAACGGCTTCCCATGCCCGCCGCAAGGGCGAGAAGTGTTGTTTTACTCATTGTAATCTCTCCTCAATTTATTTATTTGTTGTAACCATCAGGGTTTTTCGATTGCCAATTCCAAGTGTCTGCACACATCTCTTCCAAGGTGTGAACTGCTTCAAAGCCCAGTTCGTCTTTTGCTTTTTTGGGATCTGCATAGCATGCGGCGATATCGCCGGAGCGTCGCTCACAAATCTGATAAGGGAGCTCTTTTCCGCAAGCTTTCTCAAATGCGTGGAGCATATCCAATACGCTGTAACCGTGACCGGTTCCCAAGTTGTAGGTAACCACGCCTACGTGCTCGCTGATTTTTTCTAACGCTTTCAAGTGACCATCTGCCAAATCCAGAACGTGAATGTAATCACGTACGCCGGTACCGTCCGGAGTTTCATAATCATCCCCGAATACACGGAGGAAATCACGCTTGCCGATAGCAACCTGGGAGATAAAAGGCATCAGGTTGTTGGGAATTCCCTTGGGGTCCTCACCGATCATACCGCTTTTGTGTGCACCCACAGGGTTGAAGTAACGGAGCAATGCGATATCCCATTCATTGTCAGAAATATAAAGGTCACGCAGAATTTCTTCAATCATCAGCTTGGTGCGCCCATATGGATTGGTACAGGAGAGCGGGAAATCTTCACGAATCGGAACGGTTTCCGGCTTTCCGTAAACGGTAGCAGAGGAGCTGAACACAATCTTTTTTACATTATGTTTTGCCATAATCTTGCAAAGGCTCAAGGTGCTACCGATATTGTTTTCATAATAAGTAAGAGGCATTTCAACCGATTCGCCTACCGCCTTTAATCCGGCAAAGTGAATGACCGCATCAATGGAATGCTTTGCGAAAATGCTGTCTAAGGTAGATTCGTCGCACAAATCCGCTTCATAAAAGACAGGCTCTTTTCCGGTCAGGGAAGCGACACGTTTTACGGCCTCTGCGGAACTGTTGCAAAGATTATCAACAATCACCACATCATAGCCTGCTTCAAGAAGCAATACACTGGTGTGGCTGCCGATATATCCTGCACCGCCGGTAACTAAGATATTCATAGAAAAACCTCCTAAAGATGAAATGCAAAATGATACGCAAGCATTATAGCACATACCAAAAGAATATGCAAGCCAAAAAAAGTAATTATTTAGAAAAAAGGTATAGGTTTTTTGTTGATTGGGTATGATACAGAAAAACAAGAAATTTTTCAAAAAAAAGGAGAAAGAAAAGTGAAGAAATTATTATTGATCACCTTGTTTGCCTGCTGCATTCTGCTTACCGCATGCGGAGAGACAACCATGGATTACGGAAATGACACCGATGGAAGAGCCGGAGAACCTTATAACAATCAAGAAAATAACACCAGCGGTGCTATGGACTCCGCAACCGAGGGTGTAGGCAATGCGGTTCGAAACGCAGCAGATGGTGTTGGAGATGCTGCAAGGGGTGTTGTAGATGGTGCGCAAGGTGCAGTTGACGGTGCAACAGCCGGAATGGAAGAAACGATGAACAATATCACCGGCAATCCGCAAGGGGATTCGGCAACTGCCGAAAGATAAAAAGTGAAAGAGCAGACATTTTGTCTGCTCTTTTTTTGCAAAAGCTATTGTAATCAATTTTCAAAACTGCTATAATATCTTCGAGAAAGAAAAAGTAGAATCGTTATGGTGATAGATGATGAAGATTTTAGGGATTACCGGAGGAATTGGCTCTGGAAAAAGTATCGTTTCCGGATTGTTTGCAGCGCTTGGTGCTGAAATCATTGATGCGGATGCCATTGCCCGAGAGGTTTTGAAAAAGGACGGAAGTGCGTATCCGGAAACAGTAAACCGCTTTGGCAAGGAAATTCTTTTCCCTGACGGGGAGATTGACAGAAAAGCATTGGCAAGAATTGTTTTTTCCGATTCTGAAAAGCTTCAAGAACTAAACCATATCACCCATCAAGCCATTTTTGCTGAAATGGAGAAAAGATTACAGTGTTCCAATGCGAATTTGGTTTGTATGGACGTACCGTTGTTGTTTTCCGCTGACTTTCCTTTTTCCTGTCATAAGACGTTGGCAGTAGTGGCTCCTGAAGAGTTGCGCATTGCACGGGTGGTAAAGCGGGATGGATGCTCACGGAAGCAAGTGAAAGAGAGAATGGCACACCAGCTTTCGGACGAAGAGTTGCAAAGCAAGGCTGATTATTGTATTGAAAATACAGGAACCCTTGACTCGTTAAAAAAGCTGGTTGAGGAAATTTATCAGGATGTTATGGGGTTAGAATTATGAGAAATGTCCATTCTTCTGCACGCAGACACCTCCCTCGAAAGAGGCGGGGTTGCGGCGGATGTCTTGGGAGGCTGATTGGCAGCATAGCCGTATTGGCAATCTTGTTCTGGATAGGGAATCATTTTGGATTCAGTGAAAAACTGATAAAAACCCAATATCCCATCAAGTATCAGGAATGGGTGGAACAATATGCGGAAGAATTTTCCTTGGAAAAAGAACTGGTGTATGCAATCATTCGCACAGAGAGTAAATTTGATCCTTATGCGGTATCCAATACAGGCGCAAAAGGGTTGATGCAGATGCAGGAAGGAACCGCCAAAGATTGCATCAGGGAGCTAAAACTCAAGGATGCAAGGGTTCAGGATTTACTTGAGCCGGAATTCAATATCCGTCTTGGATGTTATTATTTCAGTAAACTCTTAAAACGCTATCAAGGAAACCAAGATCTTGCGATTGCCGCCTACAATGGCGGACCGGGGAATGTGGAAAAGTGGCTGAAAAATAAGGCGTATACCAACGAAAAGGGCGAACTTGTGCATATTCCGTTTCCCGAAACGAGAAACTATGTCAAGCGTGTAAAAAAGGCCTGTGAAATGTATCACAAGCTATATACGGAAGAAAAATAGGAAAGGAGTCTTTATCATGGAACATCAAGACTTAATTTATGAAAATAAAAATCTGTTCTCCAAGGTGGAGGAACAGGAGAAAAATCAAATCTTTGATTTTTGCGAGGATTACCGCAAATTTATCTCTGATGCAAAAACAGAGCGTGAATTTTGCGAGGATACTTGTCGCCTTTTGGAAAGCAACGGTTTTGTCTGTCTGGAAGAAAAAGATACGCTCAAGCCGGGAGATAAGGTTTATACCATCAACCGCGGAAAAGGCGTAATTGCGGCGGTAATTGGAAATCGCGCAATGAAAGAGGGTATCAATTTAATCGGGGCACATATCGACTCTCCCAGACTTGATTTGAAACCCAATCCTTTGTATGAGGACCAGGGCATTGCATATTTTAAGACCCATTATTATGGTGGAATCAAAAAGTATCAATGGACCACCATCCCCCTTGCAATCCACGGGGTTGCGGCATTGGAAGACGGTACCCAAATCAATATGGTGATTGGCGAAAAAGAGGAGGACCCTGTTTTTTGTGTTACGGATTTGCTTCCCCATCTAGCTACACAACAGATGACCAAAAAAATGAGCGAGGCAATCCCCGGAGAAAGTCTGAATGTCATTCTTGGAAACCTTTCCTGTGAGGATGAGGAAATCAAAGAGGGAGTCAAGCTTAATGTTCTCAAGCTTTTGCATGAGAAGTATGATATCAAAGAGGAAGATTTGATTAGTAGCGAAATTGAAATTGTTCCGGCTTACCCTGCGCGGGATGTGGGCATTGACCGAAGTATGATTGGCGGTTATGGTCAGGATGACAGAGTATGTGCGTATACCGCACTCAGAGCCATTCTGGATGTTAAAACTCCGGACAAAACGGCAGTTTGTCTTTTGGTAGACAAGGAAGAAGTCGGCAGTATGGGTGCTACCGGAATGCAGTCCAGATATTTTGAAAATGTGATGGCAAAGCTTTGTGCCAAAACCGTGGATGCATATTCGGATTTAGTGTTGCGTGATTGCTTGAGCAATTCCACCTGCCTTTCTGCCGATGTTGGTGCGGCACTGGATCCCAATTATCCGGACGTAAGCGAAAAAAGAAATGCGGCAATTTTGAATGGAGGCATTCTCCTTTGCAAATATACCGGTTCCAGAGGTAAGAGCGGTGCCAGCGATGCCGGTGCTGAGCTGATTGCAAAAATCAGAAAGATCTTCAATAACAATCAGGTTTCCTGGCAGATTGGCGAATTGGGCAAGGTAGACCTTGGCGGTGGCGGAACCATTGCACAGTTTGTAGCGAATCTGGATATGGATGTCATTGATGCAGGTGTTCCGCTGCTCTCGATGCACGCACCTTTTGAAATTGCCGGAAAATTTGACATTTATATGACTTATAAGGGCTATCGGGAATTTTATTTGCACAATTAACGCTGAATGAGTATTTTCCTTACCTTTGGGAAACCTAATGGATGAGGTGAAAACTATGTTCAAAGGGAAAATTACAGTTGTAGGTGCCGGAAATGTTGGGTCTACCGTCGCCTACACGCTGATGTTGAGCGGATTGGTATCGGAAATCGTGATTATTGATATCAATCGGGAAAAAGCAGAGGGAGATGCTATGGATATGAACCACGGCATCTGCTTTGTGAATCCTGTGAAAATTGTGGCAGGAAGTTATGCAGATATTAAAGGCAGTGATATGGTTATCATTACCGCCGGTGCCAACCAAAGAGAAGGCGAAAAACGCACTGATTTGTTAAAACGGAATGCCGACATCTTTAAGGATATTATTGAAAATGTATTGAAGTATTGTCACGATGATACCATCTTGATGGTGGTGACCAATCCGGTGGATATCCTGACCTATATCACATACAAAATTTCAGGATTTTCCAAGAAGCATGTCATCGGTTCCGGGACGGTTTTGGATACCGCAAGACTGAAATATCTTCTGGGTGAGCATACCAATGTGGATGTGCGCAATGTGCATACCTATATCATCGGTGAACACGGAGATACAGAGGTTGCCGCCTGGAGTGTTACCAATGTTGCGGGAATGAGCGTGGATTCTTACTGCGCAAGCACCGGGGAATGTGATTCCTTGAATATCTGCAAAGAATGTTTTTATGACAAAACCCGCAATGCGGCTTATGAAATCATCAATAAAAAAGGGTCCACTTATTATGCGATTGCATTGGCAGTGCGGCGTATTGTGGAAAGTATTATTGGCAATGAAAATTCCATCCTCACGGTGTCAAGTTTGTTTGACGGTGAGTATGGAATCTCGGATATTTGTTTGAGCGCTCCAACCATTGTAGGGAGTGATGGTGCAGAGAAGATTTTGGAAATCGATTTTTCTCCTGAGGAGATTGAGGGACTTAGAAAATCTTCACAAGCATTGAAAAATCTTGCAAGGGAGATAGGTTTTTAATGAACGAACTTCGTATTTCCGGAATCGTGCCGGAGTCCATCGTTGATGGACCCGGCATCCGCTATACCGTATTTGTACAAGGATGTCCCCATCATTGTGAGGGGTGTCACAATCCCCAAACCCACGATTTTGACGGGGGACGGATCGTTCCCTTAGATGGGATTGTTGAGGAAATTAAAAAAAATCCGTTGCTTTCGGGAGTGACTTTTTCGGGCGGAGAACCTTTTTGCCAACCGGAGGCATTGGCAGAACTCGGCAGAGAAATCAAGGCACTTCATTTGAATTTGGTATGTTACAGCGGATTCACCTTTGAAGAACTTTTGGAGTTAGGAAAAAAGAACCCTGCCATCTTAGACCTTTTGAAACTGACGGATATTTTGATTGACGGCAAATTTGTTTTGGCAGAAAAGAGCCTGATGCTGAAATTCCGTGGAAGCAGAAATCAGCGCATTCTTGATGTCCCTGCATCGTTAGAAAAGGGGACTGCTGTTTTGTTAGAAGAATAGACATACATAAGGGGAACATATAGATGCAGATACTTGTGCCCAATTATTATCATCAATTTCGATGCATCGCAGGACAATGCAAGCATAATTGTTGCATTGGCTGGGAAATTGATATTGATGGTGCCACGATGAACCATTATCGGTCGCTCAAAGATGATTTTGGCGCCCGTATTCTGGAAAATATCACAGAAGAGGAAGAACCCCACTTTATTTTGAAAGAGGACGACAGATGCCCTTTTTTGAACAAAAAGGGGCTTTGTGATATCATACTTCATCTGGGTGAAGATGCCTTGTGCGGAATTTGCACCGATCACCCAAGATTCCGCAATTTTTACACCGATTTTACCGAAATGGGCCTTGGCCTTTGTTGCGAAGAGGCGGCAAGAATTATCCTGAATTTCGAGGAATCCTTTGCATTGGTCCCCTTGCACGAAGAAGAGATCCAATGTACCGAGGAAGAAGAATACTATTTGACTTTGCGAAAAGAACTCTTTGCATTGATGCAGAATCGAAATTGCAGCATCGTGGAACGATTTTCAACACTTGCGCAGCGTTTTGGATTTGATTTTACCGCGTTTTCCTTGCAGGAACTTTGCGCAGAATATCTTGAGTTGGAACGGTTGGATTTTGCATGGACAGGGTTATTGGAAAACTTGAAAGATTTTTCCTTGGACTTGCAGATTTTTGAAGAGGAATTTGCGATTCCCTTTGAACAGCTTGCTTGTTATTTTCTATTTCGCCATTTTACCGAGGCGCAATGGAATGGCGATGCCCCTCAACGGGTACGGATGATTCTTTCGGGATGCTATCTCATTGGAGGACTTTGCGGATGGCATTTACGGCATTACGGGAAAGTCACGATCAAAGATATGGAAGAATATGTACGGATGTATTCTGCAGAGATTGAATATTCCGAAGAAAATATAGAATCTCTGCTAAATTTTTAACAAATTATCAAAAAAGCCCTGAAATCCTTGGTTTTGGGGCTTTTTCATTGCTTGACAAAAAAAGATAGGAGGTCTATAATAAAAAGGCGAATTTTCGCGGAAAGGATTGATTATTTTGTTTATCGATGAGCAATATATAGAAAAACTTTTGGAAAACGCAAAAACTACCGATGTCCAAGAAATTGACCGCATTCTGGACAAAGCAGACAACTTTGAGGGGCTGACCCATCAAGAGGTTGCTTCCCTGTTGATGCTGGAAAATCCGGAACAGCTCAAGCGGATGTTTTCCATTGCACACAAAATCAAGCAGCACATTTACGGCAACCGCATTGTAATGTTTGCACCGCTTTATGTCAGCGATTATTGCGTCAATGAGTGTAAATACTGTAGCTACAACTGTAAGCACAAGTTTGAACGCAAACGCCTGACCATGGATGAGGTGCGGGAAGAAGTTAAGATTTTGGAATCTATGGGTCACAAACGTCTTGCAGTAGAGGCGGGCGAGGATGATGAGAATTGTCCTATTGAATACATTCTTGAATGTATGAAAACCATTTATGATATGAAATTCGAAAACGGCGAAATCCGTCGTTTGAATGTCAATATTGCAGCAACTACGGTAGAGAACTATCAAAAGCTGAAAGAGGTTGGCATCGGCACTTATATTCTGTTTCAGGAAACCTATCACAAGCCCACCTATCTGGATATGCACATTTCCGGGCCGAAACGGGACTATGACTATCACACAACTGCCTTTGACCGCGCGATGCAAGGTGGCATTGATGATGTGGGCGGCGGTGTCTTGTTTGGACTTTATGACCCCTGTTTTGAGGTTATGGGCTTGATGCTCCACAACGAGCATCTGGAAAAGGAATTCGGGGTTGGTTTCCACACCATTTCTGTTCCCCGTATTCGCAAAGCCGAAGGGGCACTCCAGACCCAATATCCTTATGCAGTCGATGACGAAACCTTTAAGAAACTGGTTGCCATCATTCGTTTGGCGGTGCCTTTTACCGGTATGATTGTATCCACTCGCGAGAGCAAGGATATGCGTAAGGAATTGATTCGCTTAGGTATTTCTCAGATGAGTGCAGGTTCTGCGACCGGCGTGGGTAGCTACCAAAAGAACAAAAAAGCACACGTTCAGTTTGAAGTCATTGATGAAAGAGATGCCATGTCGGTCATCAAATGGATTATGGACGAGGGAATGGTGCCCAGCTTCTGCACCGCTTGTTATCGTAGCGGAAGAACCGGCGACCGATTTATGGCCCTTGCCAAATCCGGTAACATCAAAAATGTTTGTCTCCCCAATGCGTTGATGACTCTTGCGGAATATACCTTGGATTATGGTGATGAAGAATTTAAGCAAAAAGCCATCCAGACCATCGAGCGGGAGATTCCCAATATTGAAAATGAAAAGGTTCGGGAACTGACGCGGGAAAATATCGAGAAAATCAAGCAAGGACAGAGAGATCTTTTTGTATAAAGGAGGTCTGTGAAATGGAACAAACACCCCTTTCTATGCGAAAGCATATTGCCTTAGTCGGGGATACCAATTCAGGAAAATCTACCCTGTTTAACCGTTTGCTGGGACAGGATGTTTCGATTGTGTCCGATGTAAGCGGAACCACCACCGACTCGGTCATCAAAGCGATGGAACTGATCCCTTACGGACCAGTTGCCCTGATGGACACGGCAGGCTTGAGCGACCAAAGTGAGCTCGGGAAACAGCGAATGGAAAAAACACTCAAAACTTTGGATCGAGCGGATTTGATTCTGTATGTTCTTGACGCAGCAACTCACGAGGCGTCTGCATTCTATTTTTCAAAGCCTGCTATCATTGTTTTTAATAAGTGTGAACTGTTGGATGAAGACACCTTGCTCTGGTTGAAAAAAGAAAATCCTAATGCGGTGTTTTTGTCCAATTTCGGAGAAGATGGGCTGGATGAATTGAAAACCCGAATGGTTGCGGAGCTGAAAAAATTAGACACGCCTATCAATGAAGAGAAAAAAGAAGAAGAGACTTGGGTAGGGGACTTACTCCCTGAAAAGAGCACCGTTGTGCTGGTAACGCCCATCGATAGTGCGGCACCTAAGGGGAGATTGATTCTTCCGCAGGTTCAGATTTTAAGAGATTGCCTTGACCATAATATGAAAGTTATGGTCACCAAGGAGACGGAACTGAAAGAGGTTCTTGACGAGCTTGAAAAAGTGGATTTGGTGATTACCGATTCTCAAATCTTCCCTCTGGTGGATGAAATTGTCCCCAAGGAGATTCCGCTTACTTCGTTTTCTATGCTCCTTGCCAGAAAAAAAGGGGATTTTGCACAGTATCTGGAGGGCGTTTCCCAATTTGCCAATCTCAAGGACGGGGATGCGATTCTGGTTCTGGAAGGGTGTTCTCACAACACAACCCATGAGGATATTGCTAGAAGAAAGCTACCGATGTTGGTGCATAACAAATTGGGGGTTGGCTGCCGTTTCTTCTACTTCAGCGGTTATGATTTTCCTGATGATCTGAGTGAGTACAAAATGGCGCTTTCCTGCGGAATGTGTATGGTCAACAAGCAGGAAGTCGAAACCAGAATGAAACGTCTGAAAGAGGCAAATATTCCAATCAGCAACTATGGTGTGGCAATCGCCTACTTGAATGGAATCTTAGACCGTGCAACAGAAATATTTCGATAAAAAAACCTGCACTGTAAAGTGCAGGTCTTTTTATATTTCCGGACATTTAGGGTCCACATAAAGGGTATTGTAATGGTCGTAAATCACCATCCCGGGTTTGGCGCCGTTGGGTTTCTTTACATTTTTCACTACCGTATAGTCCACCGGAACTTTTGAGGAGTTTTGTGCCTTGCTGTAATACGCTGCAATCTGCGCCGCCTCTAAAATCGTGCTGTCTGGAACGGTTTCACCGCCACGGGTGCGCACAATGGTGTGGGAACCGGGGATGATTTTTGTGTGAAACCATAAATCCGTTGCATATGCCATCCGGATAGTAAGTTCATCATTTTGCTTGTTGTTACGTCCAACCAGAATTTCAAATCCGTCCTTTGAAGTAAAGCTTAAGGGCGCGGATTTTTTTTGTTGTTTCTTGTTTTTTGCACCGCTTGATGCAACGTAGCCGCCATCAACCAATTCATCCTTGATTTCCGCAAGCGCAGCAGGCGTATCCGCATTCTCCAAGGTGTGCAGTACCGATTCCAGATACCGGAGTTCTTCCTCAGCAAGTTCCGCCTGTTGGGTTGCGTAAATCTCGGTCATTTTTGCTTTATTATAAAGCTTATAATAATGTTGGGCATTTTTGGCAGGGGAAAGCTCTTCCAAAAGGGGAATGGTGATAGTTTCCAAAGCCTCAGAATAATAATTTTCTACTGAAATTTCCTTCATCCCCGAGGTAATGCGATATAAGTTTGCAGTCAACAGGTCGCCGTAGATTTTGTATTGTTCCCGATTCTTTGATTTTTCCAAATTTTCCCGATGGAGAACCAGTTTTTTCTCACAGCGCTCCATATTATTTTTCACCAGTCGAATCAGGTGATTTGCCCGCTGATTCATATGCTCCCGTTTGGAACGGATTTCATAGTAATCATCAATCACCTTGCTGATGGAGTCGGAAGCCTTAAAAATACTACCGTCTGCATATTGGGTCAGGTTGATACAGGAAAACGCAAAAGGCTTTTTGGTTTCCTGTTCCAACATCAAAACGGGTTCGTACCGGTCGGCACAAATCTCATTCAGGATGGTTTCAGTGTGGGTTAAAAACGCCGCCGTATCCACATCCTTGCGGAAAATCTTGGTATTTCCCGCAAAGCGGTATACAATCTCTCGCGCAAGCAGAGGGCTCATTCCTTGAAAGGTGTTTACCAGAAATTTATCAAGCAAAGCGTCTTCCGGTTGCTGGTCCAGCTCCCGCAATACATCCAAGATAGGAAAAGCGTTTGGAGAAAGCTTTTCCTGCTGTGGCGGATTTTCATACAGCAATCCGGGGAGAATCTGTCTGACTGCACTGACGGTGAAATCCACGTGCTTGATACTGTCAAGAATTTTGCGTTTTTCATCCATCAAGATGATATTGCTGTGTCTGCCCATAATCTCGGTAACAATGGTTTTGATGCAAAGGTCCCCGAGCTCATTGCGGCATTCCACATCCAAAGAAATCACACGGTCAAATCCCAATTGGGAAACCCGTACAATTCTGCCACCCTGCAGATGTTTCCGCATCAACATACAAAACATCGGGGGCGTCATAGGGTTTTCTCTTCCGGATTCCGTCAGGTGTACACGGGGATTGGAGGAACTGGCAGAAAGCAACAAACGGAAATGTCCATCCCGTGTGCGGATGGACAAAATCAATTCTTCCCGTTCCGGTTGGTGAACCTTATCAATCTTTCCGTCAACCAAAACCCGATTTAATTCGGCTACCACGCAATGGGTAACCATACCGTCATATGACATAGTTTTGCTCCTTTAAGCGTTTTTCAGGGCTTCCACCTTGTCCAGTCTTTCCCAAGGCAAATCCAGATCGTTGCGGCCAAAGTGACCGTAAGCGGCGGTCTGCTTGTAGATAGGACGGCGCAACTGCAGTCCGTCAATGATCCCCTTCGGGCTCAAATCAAAGACCTTGCTGACCTTCTCAGCAAGCTCACTGTCGCTGATGGTACCGGTGCCTCTGGTATCAATCCGCAGAGAAACCGGTTGTGCAACACCGATGGCATAAGCAAGCTGTACTTCACAAGCTTTTGCAAAGCCGGCAGCAACAATATTTTTTGCAACATAACGTGCAGCATACGCAGCGCTCCGGTCAACCTTTGTCGGGTCTTTACCGGAGAAAGCACCGCCGCCGTGGCTTGCGTAACCACCGTATGTATCCACGATGATTTTTCTTCCGGTATGACCGGAATCACCTTGCGGTCCGCCCACAACAAAGCGGTCGGTGGGGTTGATGAAGTATTTGGTATCTTCATCCAAAAGCTTTGCATCAATGACAGGAAGAATGATTTCTCTCATCACATCCTGACGCAAAACCTCAATATCTACATTTTCGTCGTGCTGGGTGGAAAGTACAACTGCATCAATTCTCTTTACGGAACCATCCTCGTTATATTCTACAGTAACCTGTGATTTTCCGTCAGGACGGAGGTAGGGGAGGATGCCTGTCTTTCTGACCTCGGTCAGTCTGCGGCAAAGCTTGTGAGAGAGGGAAATGGGCATAGGCATATATTCCTCGGTTTCATCACAGGCAAAGCCGAACATCATACCTTGGTCGCCGGCACCGTCACGGTTTACGCCCATAGCGATATCAGGGGACTGCTCGTCCAATGCACTAAGAACTGCGCAGGTATCGCAGTCAAATCCGTATTTTGCGCGGTCATATCCCACCTCGCGGATGGTTTCCCGCACGATGTTGGTAATATCTACCCGACTGTTGGTAGTAATCTCGCCAACTACCAGTGCAAGACCGGTTGTTACGGTAACTTCACAAGCGACACGGGCATCGGGGTCTTCTTCCAGAATGGCATCAAGAACCGCATCGGAAATCAGGTCAGAAATTTTATCGGGATGTCCTTCGGTTACGGACTCGGAAGTAAATAATCTCTTATACATATTGTAAAATCTCCTTTTCTACATCTTCAAGGGTGCGATTTGCATCAATGATAACGATGTTTTGTTCGGGGGTTAGTTTTTCTAAAACAGAGAGGAAGTTTTGACGAATCTGGCGCATCAAATCGATGTTCTTTTCATAAAGCTCCGGTTTTTCACGGACACGGTCAATGCGCTCTTTGCAGGTGTCTGGATTGACATCCAAAAAAATACACAAATCAGGAGTCAGGATTTCCTTACACTTAAGGTTGGTATCCATCACCCAATCGATATCGGTTGCTGTCCCCTGATAGGCAAAGGAGGAATAATAATAACGATCGCAGATGACAGTATATCCCTCATCAAGATAGCGTTTAATTCCAAATTCCGGATGGGTAATATGTTCCAACCGGTCAGCAAGAAAAAGTGCTGCCTGGAGATACATATTTTTCTCCTGGCTTTCGGATAAAATTCTCCTAAGATAAGCACCTGTTTCAAAATCTGTAGGCTCTGCGGTAATAAACACCTTTTCGCCACGCTGACGTAAGGTTTCTGCCAAACGCTGAATCTGGGTGCTTTTTCCGCAGCCATCCAGTCCTTCCATAACAATAAATTTCCCCTGTTTCATAATTCTCCCTTGTTTCAAACATTTTTAATCATACATCGTTTATTATAACGAATCACGATTGAAAAAGCAACAGAAAATTACAAAAAAGAGATTTTATCTGCAATAAATATTGATATAGCAGATAGGTTTTAAGTCAATCAGGCTGATTTTCCCGCTCCCGGCATCGCCCATAACCAAAAAATCCTGTCCGATTTCCAATAAAATGCCACAGCGTTTGATCTTTTGGCGGGAAGACGTCCACAGATCCAGACATAGATGCGCACCTTGAAATTTTTGTAAATAATCAGCCATACTTCGTCTTGCAGATGGCAATGGAGATTGCGGAACAGAAATCAAGTCGCATTTTCCGCTCATCATATGCATGCGCCTCTGGTTATTTGCATAGCTTTCCGAATCATAGGATGCAGGCGTATAGGTGCGGACAGGTTCGCCGGAATCCCGCAAAATCTTATGGTCACATCCAGGTGGAACTACAATGCCTTCAAAGGAATTGGTATCTGCTTTCTCGACAGTACTATTTTTAATAGAATTGATATTCATAATAACACCTCTTATCAACATTCTATTCATCATCTCAAAAAAGTAACAATTTTTTGTATATTTTTATAATTTCAGAACAAAATAAAGGTGTACCAAGGAAAAGGATAAAGATAAAATTAAAAAATTTTTCAGGAGGGACAAACTATGTCTAACAATCAAAATAACAATAACAACCAGAACAAAAACAATAATAACAATAACAACAACCAGAACAACAATAATAACAGCAACAGCAACAACAAAAATAAGAACAACAACCAGAACAGAGACTAATTGGATGTTTTGGGGTCGGTCCAAGGACCGACCTTACATATTTAAGAAGTTTTATAAAAATCTTTCAGGGTAAATCTCGATTTTTGTTTCATACTATGAATGAGAGGAAATTCTCCTCTCTGTGAGGTTGAAGTATGAATCAGTTGAGGAAAAAGAGTGTTCGTTTTCTGCTCTTGACCCTGTTTTTTTCTTTTTTCAACTTTCCCGCATATGCCGAGGAAGTTTTTTTGATTCCTATGGGACAAACCATTGGGGTCACACTCGATATGAAAGGTGTAACCATTGTGGATACCACCGATGTTGAGGATTATGAAAACAACCGGCATACGCCTGCAAAAGATGCAGGACTGCGTAGCGGTGACCGCATTGAAAGCATTGACGGCATGGAAATCGCATCCGCCAAACAATTGGAAGAAGTGGTGAACAACCGTGGAGAAAATGTAATTAATATCGTTTTTCGCCGAAACGGAAAGACGGATTCCTGTAAGGTAAAACCGGAACTTTCTAATAAGGATGGACATTATCGCATCGGCGTCTGGATCAAGGATGCCGCATCCGGAATCGGAACCATCACCTATTGTAACCCTGAAACCGGAGCTTTTGGCGCATTAGGACACGGGATTTCTGATGCAACAGAAGAAGTACTTTCCATTACAGGCGGAGATTTGTGGAAAGCCAATGTGGTTTCAGTTCAAAAAGGCGGAAAGGGAAATCCTGGTGAACTGATCGCGGTTTTTTCAGAGGGAAAAGGGAAGATCGGCGATGTCCAAAGCAATAGCACGGTTGGACTGAAAGGAACGATAGAAAAAGAGGAAGTTAGAATGATATCTACCTCCCCGATTCCTGTTGCAAAAAGGGAAGAGGTAACAGAGGGAACAGCAGAAATTTGGGCAAATGTAGAGGAAGAGAAAGTAGAAAAATTTTCTGTGGAAATTCAAAAAATCAACAAAGATACCGAGAGCACCAAGGGAATGATTATCAAAATAACCGACGAGAGGCTTTTGAGCAAAACCGGAGGAATTGTGCAGGGAATGTCAGGTTCGCCCATACTGCAAAATGGCCGAATTGTGGGAGCTGTGACACATGTATTCGTGAATGATCCAACTCGTGGGTATGGTATATTTATCGAAAACATGCTGGCTGAAGCAGAAAAGCAATAAGAAACGTATAACAAACGCTCATCCTCGGATGAGCGTTTTTATTTGCGGTATTGGTTGGGGGTCATATTGGTATAGAGCTTAAAATTTCGATTAAAACTGCGGAGGGAATTATAGCCTGTTTCATAAGCGCATTGCAAGACCGAGGAGGAAGAATTGGTCAAAATATGGCAAGCTTTGCTGATTCGGTACTGATTCACATACTCATTGAAAGACATATCTGTCATCCGCTTAAAATAACGGGAAAGATAAGAATAGCTATACCCGATTTTTTCTGCCAGAATATCCAGGGAACAGTCATCGTGATAATGAAGCTCTACAAAATCAAAAATTTTATAAAGCAAATGTTCCTGACTCTTTGTTTTTTCCCTGTAATCGGTTGTTTTGTCAAATTCTGCACACAGGGAATACAAAAAACCTTTCTTTTCAAAGGAAGAACATCCCTCGTCGATGGATTGCAAGGTTTCAAAGAGGTATTGATTCAACAAAAACTTACTGTTTTTGGGTACGCGCGATGCGTATTTGTTGATGTATGCTTTGACCAGCTCCGGCGAAAAAATGCACAGAGTATGCTCGCTCTCATTACTGGAAAGCGCGTGTAGCTGATGGGGAAACACAAGGACTGCCTCGCCCTTTTTGATTTGGTAGATACTGCTGTCAATCGTGACATCCATTTCCCCTGAATTGCAGACAATTAAGGATATATTCCACGCTTTCATTATGGCAATGGACACCTATGCACTGGGCTTGATCAATGCAGCAAAAATCATTGAGGATGGCAGACTGGATGCTTTTGTCAAAGAAAAATACCAGAGCTTTGAAAGTGAAATCGGTCAAAAGATTTTAAGCGACCAAACTTCTCTGGAAGAACTGGCTGCTTACGCTGAAAAATTGGGTAGCACCAAAGAACCCAAGAGTGGCAGACAGGAATACTTAAACAGCATCATCAACTCTGTTCTGTTTGGTTAAAATATAACGGCTTGCTAATGCAAGCCGTTTTTTCTTGCAAAATCTTTGGCGTTATGATATGATACCGTTATGAAAAACGGGAGGTAAAAAGAATGAAGCTTTTATCCTTTGGTGAAATTTTATGGGATGTTTATCCCGCATCTGAGCACCTTGGCGGCGCCCCCTTAAACCTTGCAGCTCACGCGGTATTGCAAGGTTGTGATGCGTGGATCGTTTCTGCAGTAGGTCAGGATGCATTAGGCGAAAGGGCGTGTGCTGAGGTAGAAACGTTTGGCGTTCATTCTGAATATATCTATCATCATCCCCAAAAGGATACCGGAAGATGTATGGTTACTTTGGATGCGAATGGGATTCCCTCGTACAATCTTTTGACGGATGTTGCCTATGATTTTATTCCGACCCCCAACATTACGAAAGGCGAAACTTTTGATGTCCTGGCGTTTGGAACCTTGGCTTTACGG
Source organism: Ructibacterium sp. (assembly GCA_045578365.1). Taxonomy (GTDB): domain Bacteria; phylum Bacillota; class Clostridia; order Monoglobales; family Monoglobaceae; genus Ructibacterium. The sequence goes on along the minus strand of JAZNKC010000033.1, from coordinate 38,968 downwards.
GAAGAATACAATCGGGAAACCATTCAGAAAATGATAGACGATGCGTATTGTTCGCAGATTTATAGCGATCTGAACATTCGAGCACCTTTTTATTCCAAAGAGAGCATTTTGTTCTGTCTTAAGAATGCAACCATCCTGAAGGTCAGCGATGAAGAATTACCCATTGTCACAATGGCGATTTTCGAAAAAGAACTGGACTTTCAAGAAGCGATTCCTTGTATTGCCGATACTTTTAAGCAGATAAAATTGATTCTTGTTACCAGAGGAGAAGAAGGAGCTTGTTGCTACGATTGCGAGAAGAAAATCCTTTATTCTTGTGATGCGGAACCCACAGAAGTAGTATCCACGGTGGGTGCGGGCGACAGTTTTGGTGCAACTTTTTTGGCGGCTTATTTTCGCGAGAAAACCATTCAGGAGTGTTTGGAAACGGCAGCAAAAGTCAGTGCATTTGTGGTTGCTCACAAGGAAGCAATTCCTGCTGAAACCAAACAATGGCTTCAAATGCATAAAATTGTTTAATATGACTAAAAATAACTGAAAAATCATAGTAAAAACATAAAAATAGCCATTGACTTATTTTTTGATTTTTAGTAATATAATAGTAATTATCGATATTTTGTAGTATTTAGGAATTAAAGGAGCGGGTATTAGTATGTATATGAAAGAAGTTGTAATTCAAAATCAAATCGGTCTCCACGCAAGACCCGCAACATTCTTTATTCAAAAAGCAAACGAATTCAAATCCAGCATTTGGGTTGAGCGCGACAGTCGCCGTGTGAATGCAAAAAGTCTGCTTGGTGTGTTGTCTTTGGGCATCACCAAAGGACTCAGCATTACCATTATTGCTGAGGGCAGCGACGAAGAAGAAGCAGTTACCGCTTTGGTAGATTTGGTATCTTCTAATTTTGCGTAAAATATAGGACAAACATAGACTTGAAAAGAGCAGACTGTCTTTTCGCTGAAAAGTGAAAATGCAGTATGCTCTTTTTTTACGAAAGGCAGGGGTGGTTGATGAAATTCGATGAAGCAACATTAAAACAAAAACTGAAAAATTTACCCCTTTGCCCCGGTGTGTATTTGATGAAGGATGCAACCGGTGAGATTATCTATGTAGGAAAGAGCAAACTCCTGAAAAATCGTGTCAGTCAATACTTTATGCACTCCAAAAATCATTCGCCCAAAACCATGGCGATGGTTTCAATGATTGCGGATTTTGACTATATGATTACCGATACGGAAGTAGAAGCTTTGGTTCTGGAATGCAATCTCATCAAAAAATATCGCCCCAAATACAACATTCTGCTTAAGGATGACAAACAATATCCCTACATCAAAATTACCACCCAGGAGGAATTTCCAAGAATTTATATGACCCGCAAGGTCAGCAAGGACGGTGCAAAATACTTTGGTCCGTATATGAGCGCCTATATGGTAAAGGAAACACTGGAAACCATTAAAAAAATCTTTCGAGTAAGAAGCTGTAATAAAAAATTGCCGGAGGAAATCGGCAAAGGAAGACCCTGCTTATATTATCACATCCAACAATGCTCTGCGCCCTGCGCAGAACAAATTTCCAAAGAGGAGTATCGGGAGGTTTTTGACCAGATTGCCGATGTTCTGGATGGAAAATATCAATCAATCCTTCAACTTCTGACACAAAAGATGCTTGAAGCGTCAGAGACTTTGGAGTTTGAGCGGGCGGCGCGCTATCGGGACAAGATTGAAAGCCTGAAGATTCTGGGTGAAAAGCAAAAAATGCTGTCGGTGGAAGAGGATAATCGGGATATTATCGGTATCTATCGGGATGAAGAAGAAACCTGTATGCAGGTATTTTATATGCGCGGAGGAAAGATTTCCGGCTCCGAGTATTTTGTTTTTGAAAATGAAGAGGAGAGCATCCCTGAACTCTTGTCCGGCTTTATCAAACAGTATTATTTTCACGCTACTATGATACCTAAGGAAATTTTGATTCCTGATACCTTTGATGATATAGAAGAAGTAGAAGCGTGGCTGAAAACAAAGACTGGACATAAGGTTTCACTGCATATTCCCAAACGCGGGCAAAAGGCAACCATGCTTGAGATGGTAAACAAAAACGCAGAGGAATCCTTGCAAAAACACCGGTTTAAAAGGGATAGAGAGCGTCTGCGCCAGAATGATATTCTGGCAGAGTTAATGCATGTGCTGGGACTTGAAAACCCACCTTTCCGAATAGAGAGCTATGATATTTCCAATATATCCGGCGCCCAGAGTGTGGGCGCTTGTGTGGTTTATCAAAATGCAAAGGAATCCAAAAAAGACTATCGAAGATTCCATATCAAAACCGTAGAAGGCGCCAACGATTACGAGAGTATGCGCGAGGTCATTTATCGCCGTTTCAAGCGTGCTTATGAGGAAGAGGATGCAATTCAAAACGGAACCTTGCAAGCCGAAAAGGCGAAGTTTTTGCCCTTACCCGACCTGATATTGCTGGACGGAGGAAGAGGGCACGTCAGCACGGTAAAACTCTTGATGGAAACCTTGGGAGAGGAAGTGCCAGTCTTTGGTTTGGTCAAGGATGACAAGCACCGGACTCGTGGCCTGACCGACGAAAATCAAGAATTTACATTGGACAAAGATGGTAATTTGTTCCGGTTTTTGACCTGTATGCAGGATGAAGTTCACCGATTTGCTATTTCCGGATTTCATAAAAAGCATGAGGATGCGTCCCTGCATTCTGAATTAGAAGATATCCCCGGCATCGGTCCCGCAAAGCGGAAACAGTTATTGATGACCTTTGTAACACCGGAACGATTAAAGCAAGCAACGTTGGAGGAACTTTCTGCGGTGGTTGGCAAAGCTGCTGCCAAACAGGTATTTGATTATTATAACAGAGGTGAAGAGAATGAAGGATAAAATTCTTTCTATGGCAAAGGAGATGGAGGAACAGCTCATACAGGATCGCCGCTATTTCCATCAGCATCCGGAGCTTTCTTTCGAGGAATATGGTACTGCCCGTTATATCTGTAAGCGGTTAGATTCTCTGGGGATTCCCTATCGGGAAGGGATTGCAGGAACCGGCATTCTTGCAGAAGTAAAGGGAAAAGAAGACGGAAAATGTCTTTTACTCCGTGCAGATATGGACGCTCTTCCCGTGGAAGAAAAAAATGGCTTTCCTTATCGTTCAGAAAATGCAGGAGTGATGCACGCCTGTGGACATGATGCCCATACTGCTGTTTTGTTGAACGCCTGCGAATTATTATACCATCTGCGGGATTCCTTTTCCGGAACAATCAAGTTTGCCTTCCAACCGGGTGAGGAAACCGATGGCGGTGCAGAACCTATGATTGATGCAGGAATTTTAGAAAATCCCAAGGTGGATGCCTGCATAGCCCTGCATGTGGATTCCGATATTCCGGCTGGATGTATTCGCATCAAAAAAGGGTCGCTATATGCCTCCCCTGACAACTTCTATATTACTATCAAAGGAAAAGGCGGACATGCAGCAGAGCCCCAACACGCTATTGATCCGATTTTGATTTCTGCAGAGATTATTTCTAAATTACAATCTATTACCAAACAGGAGAAAAACGCAGTGGTTACCGTGGCTACCATTCACGCAGGAGATGCCACTAATGTAATCCCTGATACAGTTTCTCTATCCGGAACTGCTCGTTCCTTGGATTGTGATACCCGTACATTCTTAGAAGAAAATATCGAGGGCGTGGTTCGATCTGTTTGTGATGCTTATGGTGCAGATTATGAATATGAGTTTGAAAAACTTTTTCCGCCGCTGGTGAATGATGAAACCATCGCCGACTTGATTGCAAAAAGCACCATATGGTGCCTCGGAGAAGAAGCTTGTATCCAGGGTGGCGTTCCAACTATGGCAGGGGAGGATTTTGCCTATTTTTCTCTTAAATGCCCGTCTGCACTGTTCAAACTTGGGTGCCGAAATGAAGATAAAGGCATTGTTGCGCCTATTCACAATTCCTTGTTTGATATTGACGAGAGCGCTCTGCTTTGCGGACTATCTGTTTTTACGAGTTCTGCCCTTCGGTTTTTACAGGCGAAATAGCTTTGTTGCGATAATAAAAGCAACCGGAGGAGGAAGGGTGCTTTACCGATTGGGTCTTGATTCCATTAAGATTACAGCGACCTTCTTTTTGATAAGCGCAATTCCTCTCGGAACAGAATACCGTTGACATAGTTGAATACCTGACCTTTCGCAAATTCTAGTCTTAGTTTGACTAAAATCGTAAATATCATACCAAAGGAGAAAATATGATTCTTGTCGTTAATCCCAAGGCATCAAAAGAAATGTGTGACACTTTGAAGTCGTGCGGGCATCAAATTGTCTTTAGCATGTCTTACCCAAACATCAAAAGTGCAATTTCTACCCATCCGGACATTCAGATTCACTCTCTTGATAACAATCTTGCCATTACACCACCGGACTGCTATACGTATTATCGCAAACAGCTTCCGGCTACCGTCAAGTTAATTTGCGGCGAAAAAAACCTGACAGACACCTATCCGGGAGATTCTGCATATAATGTAGCAAAAGTGGGCAGATATATTTTCTGCAACACCCAATATACCGACAAAAAACTCCTCGATTATTATCAAGGAGTCAATTTTTCTATCATACATATCAATCAAGGGTACAGCAAATGCAATATTGCGGTTCTTGATGAACACACCATTGCGACAGAGGATATTGGTATACATAATACAATTATTGCAAACAAAATTCCAATCAAGTCCATTTTAGTTTCCAAAGGGGAGGTTTCTTTAGAAGGGTTCCCTTATGGTTTTATTGGTGGCGCTTGTGGCGGTGATACCAAACAGTTGTTTTGGTATGGAAATCCCGAAAAATGCTCTTACTTTGCATCTTTGAAGCAAGAAACAAAAGGAAGTGGAAGAAAGCACATCGCCTTGTCACCGGAACCTCTGCAGGATTTGGGAGGTATAATCTGCGTTTCCCCGTGACATAGTACTATAAAAGTATTAGGAAGGGTGAATCCGTTGGAGGAAATAGTTATTGTCTCAAAGAAAAATCTTTCCGATTTTAGAAGAGAAAACGGAATTTACTGTTTGAAAGTAAAACCTCACCAAAAAGAAGAAACCTTGAATCGTGTTGCCAAATGGCTCCACGAAACCTATGGAGAAGAAATACTGTTTCAAAAACTTTCCGCTTATACAGTTGGGATGTCAAGTCAAGAAGTTGACGGTGTAAAGAGATTAGCTTTACAGGAGTTTTCCCGCGAGAAAGAAGCCTTTGTCCGCTTTATTAAGGACAGTCTTATGGATTTGGCAGAAGTTTCCAATTTCATCAATTTGGATGGTTTTACATTTTTTGGTATGCAGGAATACCGCAAAGAGGCGGCGTATTTGTTGGAGGACTGTGTAGAAGCGTATTTGTCCAGAGAGAGCTATCGGGAGTTTTTGGATTTGTTGCATTATTTTGTAGAATTGGAAGAATCCCGACTCAGCCAATTATATGTGGTCGCAGATACTAATGGTTCGTATCGTTTTTATGATGAATCCTATCAGGAAATTACCACAGAATGCGAGCAAATGTTTCTGGATGAATTTCCAGAGATAGACGAGGAGGCAGAAAAGGAAAACGATATGCTCATCAGCACGCTGGTGATTTTGGTTCCGGAAAAAATTGTTTTGTACGGAATTAAAAATGTTAAGAATAAAAACTTTTTAATCACGTTACAAAATATTTTTCAAAAGAGAATCTGCTTCTCAGAAGAAGTACCGCAATTTTTGACCCCGTAAATTTGTAAAAAATCTGTAAAAGAAAGATGCTTGTATTGTTATCAAAAAGAAGATATACTAAATAAATAAGATTAAATATTGCACAAAATAAAAATTTTGTGCAATACAATAGAGGATGCTTTACGAAAAAGAGGTGAAACCCTATGAAACCAGCAAAAGCCTTGGACCACGGGGCTCCGGAGCCTTTGGCGTCCTTTTTGATTTATATTGAAAGCATTCAAGGAAAGTCTGCAAAAACTGCCGACGAATACTTTTATGATTTGAGAACCTTTTATCGTTTCTTAAATCTCTATTTTGGTTTTGTAGATGCCTCTGTAGAGTTTTCTGAAATCCCGATTGACAATGTGGATGTTTCTATGCTCCGTCGTGTGGATTTACAGACGCTCTATGAATACCTGAATTATCTCAATCGTCACCGGGGCAACACCGCAGGCTCCCGTTCAAGAAAAATTTCATCCTTGAAATCCTACTATAAATACTTATGTAACAAAGCAAAACTTTTGGATGAAAATCCGGCAGCTGAACTGGAATCTGTAAAAATGACCAAGCAGCTGCCCAAACACTTTACATTAGAAGACAGCATTTCCCTTTTGGAATCTGTTGAAAATCGTAATGCCGCAAGGGATTATTGTATTCTCACGCTGTTCTTAAATTGCGGTATGCGATTGGCTGAATTGGTAAATATTAACATTACAGACATCCGTGGCGATACATTGGTAGTAATTGGTAAAGGTAACAAAGAGCGGACCATTTATCTCAATGAGGCATGTCTGTCTGCAATCGCAGCATATTTGCCGGTGCGCAATCAACAAACTCCGACTGCACGGGATAAAAACGCTCTGTTTCTCTCAGAACGAAGTCAGCGTATTTCCCGTAGAACTGTACAATATACTGTTGAAAAATATGTGAAGAAAATCGGTCTTGACAGTCATAAATATACCACGCACAAATTACGGCATACGGCGGCAACCTTGATGCACCAAGCGGGCGTCGATATTCGTGTCCTGCAGGAAATTTTGGGTCACAAGCAACTCTCCACTACAGAAATTTATACTCATATCAATAATGACCAGATGCGGAGCGCTGTGCAAAACAACCCCCTCTCTCGCATCAAACCGCCTTCCCAGCAGGAAAACGAATAAAGTTTCCATAATAATGTTATGTAAACAAAAAGCAAACCGGATTAACGGTTTGCTTTTTGTTTTTTTAGATAAGGTCTTAATTCGCCGGCAAGGTACAACGAGCCGCACACGCAGACGATTCCATTCGTCCCTGCCATAGTAAGTGCAGTTTCTACTGCATCCTTAGGAGATTGCACCGCCACAACTTCTTCCACTCCCTGATTGGAAAATGTTTCTCTCAATAATTCTTTCGAGCAACATCGCGGCATTGGAATTTCTGTTACAACAACACCTTTGGCGTAGTTTTTTAAGATTTTTACGCAAGATAAGTAATCCTTATCTTCCATCATTGCAGTGCAAAAATAAAGCGGTTTTTCAAGAGTTTGCAATGTTTGACAAAGGGCTTGCATTGCCTGAGGATTATGAGCACCATCCAGGATGATTTGTTCGCCAAATCGTTCAAACCTTGCAGGATTGTGGGCATTTTTTAACCCTTCTTCCACTGCGGTTTCTGAAACAGAGATGCCGGAATCCCTTAAAATATCAATCACTTTCAGCACCGTTGCGGCGTTATAAATCTGAAACTCTCCTTGTAGTCCTAAGGAATAGGCTTTTCCCTTCCAGGGAAGATCCGCAACAAATACCTCTGCCTTTTTTGGGTCAGCACATTTTTGAATGGTGGCAAAAACAGTTTCATCCTGTACAGGATAAACCACTACTGGAGAACCTTCTTTTATAATACCACACTTTTCGGTAGCAATTTCTTCTAAAGTATTTCCAAGATATTGGGTGTGGTCAAGTCCGATATTGGTAATCACACTCACCAAGCTCTTGGAAATTACATTGGTCGCATCCAATCGCCCTCCCAATCCGGTTTCCAAAACGACAAAATCGACATTTTGTTGCTGAAACCAAAGAAATGCAGCAGCAGTATCCAAAGCAAATTCTGATACTGGTGCATCATGAGTTTCTATTAACTCCCGCAATGTGGTTATAATTTTCGCCAGCGCGTCATCAGGAATCGGGGTTCCGTTCACCTGAATCCGTTCATTAAAGCGCTCGATATAAGGCGAGGTAAACAGTCCAACCCGATACCCCGCTTCCTCTAAAATTCGGGAAAGCATCACCGCGGTGGAGCCTTTTCCGTTGGTTCCGGCAATATGAATACATTGTAAGTTCTGCTCCGGATTTCCACACAGACGTAATAATTTTTCAAGCAAACGGTTTCCAAGCTCTCTGCTGAACTTTGGTGTCTGATGAATATATTGAATCGCTTCCTGATAGTTCATACTTCTTCTCCTTCTGTCCTTGACTTCTACGATTATACCATAGAATTTCCGAAGATACCACTATTTATTTTGAAAAAAGTCGAAAAAGGGGTTTTTGGAAGTAAAATCCAAGTTGTGTAAAAATTTTCCAATTTTTTTCGCAAAATCTATTGACAAAATTTGTAAATTAAGTTTATAATTGGTTTACCAACAAAAAATAAACGATAAATTTCACAAAGGAGTGTACAAAAATGCAAGGACAAATGGTACCAAAGACAAGGGTTTTGATTGCTGATGACAATAGGGAATATTTGGATGTTCTTTCCGGATATATGAAAGCAAATCCTAAAATCGAGATTGTCGGAATGGCTTACGACGGAAATGAAGCGATTAGTATGATACGAATGACCGAACCGGATGTATTGATTCTGGATATGGTGATGCCAAACCTTGATGGCATTGGCGTCTTGGAACGATTGCAGAATCTGAATTTGGCAAAACGCCCCAAAGTTCTGGTTGTAAGCGCAGTTCTCAATGACAGTATTGCAGCAAAAAGCATTGCCCTTGGTGCGGAATATTTTATGTTAAAGCCGGTGGATTTTGAAGTTTTAATGGATCGCATCTGTATGTTTTCTTCCGAAACTGCAACAAAAGGCAAGGAAATTCGTGCAGGGGAGATTCGCGGACTGAATGAGAAGTCCCAAAGCAAGGATATGGAAACTATGGTCACCGAAATTATTCACGAAATCGGGATTCCGGCACATATCAAAGGGTATCAATACCTGCGCCACGCTATTATGATGGTTGTGGAGGATTTGGATATCATCAATTCCATTACCAAAGAATTATATCCCACGGTTGCAAAAGATTTCAACACCACACCCAGTCGGGTAGAACGTGCCATTCGTCACGCCATCGAGGTCGCTTGGGATAGAGGTGACACCGAGGTCCTTAACTCCTTCTTTGGTTATACCATTGCAAATTCCAAAGGAAAGCCCACCAACTCCGAGTTTATCGCAATGATTGCGGACAAATTGCGTCTGCAAATCAAAAACGCACAATAGCTTTCTCCTTTTTCCTAATATCTCAGAATGCCGACTCTTTTGCATGCATTAGGGTCGGTATTTTGATGAGATTTTTTCTTGACAGTTTTTGGGGATTTTAGTATACTAATTCTGTTGATATTTATGGAATTCAGGAGGCAAGAAAATGAAATATATTGTTGTTTTGATGGATGGGGCGGCAGACACCCCTGTTCCCGCCCTGGGCGGGAAAACCCCGTTGGAGGCAGCAAAAAAACCGCATATTGATGCTTTGGCAGCCAAGGGTGAGCTTGGAATGGTTACTACTGTCCCTGACAATCTCCCTCCGGGAAGTGATGTTGCCAATCTTTCCGTCTTTGGCTATGACCCCCAAAAATATTATACCGGTCGTTCTCCTCTGGAGGCGGCATCCATCGGCGTTCCGTTGGTTTTAACCGATACCACTTTCCGTGCCAATCTGGTAACCCTTTCCGATGATCCTGCGTATGCAGAAAAAACAATGGTAGATTACAGCTCTGACGAAATCACTACTGAAGAAGCGCATCAGCTGATTGATGCGGTCAATCAGGCGCTGAAGACCGACGAGTATGAATTCTTTGGCGGAATCAGTTACCGGCATTTAATGGTTTGGCACAACAAGGAGAACGCTTTTTCTTTGACTCCTCCCCACGATATTTCCGACCGCGTGGTTGGGGAATATCTGCCTAAGGATGCAACCATCTTAAATTTAATGAAGAAAAGCTACGAAATCTTAAAGGATCATCCGGTGAACCAAGCCCGCATGGCAAAAGGCTTGCATCCGGCAAACTCTCTCTGGATTTGGGGAAATGGTACCAAGCCGAATTTAGATACATACCAAGCTCGTTTTGGCATTAAGGGCGCAGTGATCTCTGCGGTGGATTTGATTAAGGGTATTGGTCAATGTGCAGAGCTGGATGTCATTGAGGTTCCCGGAGCAACCGGAACAGTACATACCAACTTTGACGGAAAAGCAGAAGCGGCTATCACCGCATTGAAGAATGGTGCCGATTTTGTTTATGTTCATCTGGAAGGCGCGGATGAAGCAGGACACCGTGGAGAAATTGACAACAAAATCAAATCCATCGAGTGTATTGACAGCAAGATTGTAGCTCCTCTTCTTTCCTATTTAGAAGAATCCGGCGAAGATTATCATATTTTGGTAATGCCAGATCATCCTACACCCCTGGCAATCAAGACACATACTTCTGACCCAATCCCTTATATCCTGTTCCGCAGTGAGGAGAATGCCCCTGCAAAAGAGAGAGTTTATACCGAGACTGCTGCCAAGGAAACAGGGATTTACCAACCCCTTGGACATCTTTTGATGGAAAAATTATTAGAAACCAAGGCGTAATCGCAGACAAATAAAAATTTTACTTGAAATTCTTACCGGTATCTGTTATGATAAATAGGTATGACAGTTTCTTGCAAAAAAGAAAGGTGATGGAAATGGCTGAAAAAACAACGACGAAGCAGACTGCAACCAAAAAGAAAAAGGTTGAGGAAAGCGCTGAAAAGCAGCTTCTCACCTACAACGGAAAGCCGTTATTGCGTTGTGGAAATACCATTTATTATGGAAACCCTGAAGACAAATATGTGGTTATTTTCCGGCTTGATGAACAAGAACCGCTGGAAGATTTGCAGATTGCAAAGCATGTTATTATCGAGCTGAAAACCAACGAGGGAAAACGTTCTCAGTTGGTTCGCCAAGCAGAACGTGATGGTTTATATAAAGCATTTGATATTGGTATGTTCTGGTTGGAGCAAGCATTGGAAAACAGTTAGTTCAGCAATCGGCGGCCTTGAGGTCGCCGATTATTTTTATATTTTATATAGACTTTTATAAAAAAAGTGTTATAATAGCATAAAGGATAAATTTCACAAAACGGAGAAGTGATTGTATGGAGATAGTAATTGTTGGATGTGGCAAGGTTGGTGTAGCTTTGGCACGCAAACTCATTGATGAAGGACACAACATCACCGTGGTAGATACTGACTCTGAACGGATAAGCCATATTACTGAAGAATTGGATGTTATGGGAATCGTAGGAAACGGTGCCTCCATTGCCGTCCTTTCAGAAGCCGGCATTGAAACCTCAGACATCTTTATTGCAGTTACCGGTTCTGATGAATTGAATTTACTTTGTTGCTTATTCGCCAAAAAGGCTACAGCATGTAACACTGTGGCCCGTGTGCGCAATCCTATTTATAGCAAGGAAATCGAATTTGCCAAGGAACAGTTGGAAATTTCTGCAATTATCAATCCGGAACTTGCAACCGCACGGGAAATCTCTCGCCTTTTGCGTTTTCCTGCTGCTATCCAAATTGATGCCTTTGCAGACGGTATGGCAAACTTGATTAAATTCCGTCTGACCGAAGAAACCGGATTAAATGGGATTTCCTTAAAACAATTCCCCGACCTGTTTGGAAACGGAGTGTTGATTTGCGCCATAGAACGCGGGGACAGCGTTACCATCCCGTCCGGTGACTTTACTTTGCAAACCGACGATGTAATTACCTTTTTGGCTACCAGCCAGCAGGCGACGGCATTTTTTGAAAAGCTGCACCTCTCTCACCGCCCTGTGAAAAATGCACTTTTGGTGGGTGGCGGAACCATCAGTTATTATCTTGCAAAAGATTTGCTCAGTCATCACATTCGGGTGCGTATTGTAGAGCAAAAGCACGACCGTTGCGAAACTCTGGCAGAGCTTTTGCCGGAGGCCGATATTCTCTGTGGAGATGGCACAGACCGAAACCTGCTCCTTGAAGAAGGGTTGGAGTCTGTCGAGGCATTTGTGCCCCTCACCAATCTGGATGAAGAAAATGTTCTTCTTGCACTCTTTGCAAAAAAGCTCAGCCATGCAAAATTGGTTACCAAAATCAATCGTTTGGAATTTGATGATATTTTAGAAGGGTTGGACATTGGCAGTGTCATCTATCCCAAATATCTCACCTGTGATTTCATTCTGCAGCACATCCGTTCTATCCAGAATGAATTTGGTAACAAGATCAAAACTCTGTATCACATTCTGGATGATCGTGTGGAAGCTTTGGAATTTACGGTAGAAACTCCTTCTATCGTAACTGAGAAAACACTGTCCGAACTGGAATTAAAACCCAATTTGCTGATATGTTGTATTACCCGAGAAAACCGAATCATTATCCCCAAGGGCTCTGACCGGATTCAAGTAGGGGACTCTGTGGTGGTTGTTACGCTAAACCGAGGGTTACAGGATATTCAGGATATTGTCAAGAAATAACGGAGGCTCCCTATGAACATAGCTATGGTTTTCTATCTGCTGGGCAAAGTCTTGCTATATGAAGGAATTTTGCTGGGGCTTCCTCTGGCAGTTTCCCTTGGATATCGGGAATTTCTGTGTACGCAAGCATTTTTGCTTACCATTCTTTTGTGTATCGGGATTGGCTTTTTGCTATCCAGAAAAAAACCGGAGAAAAATGTGTTTTATTTGAAAGAAGGTTTGGTTATCACCTCTTTAAGCTGGATTGTTATCAGTATTATGGGTGCCCTTCCTTTTCTGCTAACCGGTGCAATTACAAGCCCGATTGACGCATTGTTTGAAACGGTTTCCGGTTTCACTACTACCGGAGCAAGCATTTTATCCAATGTAGAAATTCTCCCCAAAAGTATTCTTTTCTGGCGTAGCTTTACCAACTGGATTGGCGGTATGGGAGTTTTGGTATTTCTTTTGGTACTCACCCCCCTTAAAGGTGGTTCCCATACCAATTTGATGAAAGCGGAAAGTCCGGGACCACAGGTTGAAAAATTGGTACCTAAAACACAATCGACTGCAGCAATTCTCTATGGCATTTATATTGCACTGACGCTTTTACAAATTGTTTTTCTATTGTTAGGAAAAATGCCCCTCTTTGACGCTGTTGCTGCAGCAATGTCAACTGCCGGGACCGGTGGTTTTGGTATCAAAAACGCCAGTATGGCAGAATACTCACCCTATATTCAAACGGTGATCTCTGTCTTTATGATTCTGTTTGGGGTAAACTTCACCTTTTACTTCCTGCTTTTGTGCAGAAAATTTAAGCGTGCGCTGATCATGGAAGAGGTTCGTTGGTATTTTGTCGTCATTCTTTGCGCTTGTGTGATCATTACATGGAATATTACCCCTCTGTATAGTGGTATCAGTGAAGCCTTCCGTTACGCATTATTCCAAGTGGGGTCTATGATAACCACCACTGGATTTTCAACCGGAGACTTTAACCTTTGGCCGCAGGCTTCTAAAACCATTCTTGTTCTTTTGATGTTTGTGGGTGCTTGTGCCGGAAGTACCGGCGGCGGTATCAAGATTTCCAGATTTGTTACTTTGTTTAAGACGGTCCGGAAAGAAACCTCCAACCTCCTCCATCCCAGTCGGGTGGGAAAACTGAAAAACGACGGAAAATCAGTGCCCCACGAGGTTGTGCGTGCCATCAATGTATTTATGGTTGCTTATATTTTGATTTTTTCCGCATCCGTTTTTCTGATTAGTTTTGATGAGTTGGACCTGATTACCAACTTTACTGCAATTGCAGCAACCCTAAACAACATTGGTCCGGGACTGGAACAGGTTGGACCTTTGGGAAATTATTCCGTTTTTTCGGCAGGAAGTAAGCTTGTCTTAATTTTTGATATGCTTGCCGGTCGCTTAGAGCTGTTCCCCATTCTTTTGCTTTTCACAAAGGAGACTTGGCGTAAGTTTTAACCATAAAACGCTATCACATATGCGATAGCGTTTTTCTTATGCAGTTTGAACAAGAGTTTCTTCCAAAAATGTTGCAAAAAAAGCATTGAAATATTTCACTTTTCATTGTATAATATAAACAGATTAAGTAGACTTAAACAGTCTATTTAGTTAATCTTAACCAAAAAGACAGGAGGCGTGTGTATGAAGTACAACATTATTTGCAAAAAGGTTGATTTGGCGGATTCCAGCAAGGAAAAAGTTCTGAGCAAGGTTGAAAAGCTAAGCAAATTTTTCCATGATGACACGGAATGTCGTATCCTGATTGACGAACAGCGTGAGCATATGGTTGTAGAAATTACCTTCCCCTACAAAGGTTTCCTGATTCGCGCCGAGGCTCGCGATCGCGAACTTTTAGCTGCAGTCGATGTCTGCTTAAATAACATTGACCGGCAGATTCGCAAGAATAAAACAAAATTGGCAAAGCGACTGCGGGATACTGAAATTGAATCCTATAACATCGATTTCAGCGATGATTCAGAAGCAAAAGATGAGGAATTTCGCATTGTTAAGGTAAAGCGCTTCTCCGCAAAACCCATGTCTGTGGAAGAGGCGATCCTGCAAATGAATATGTTGAATCACGACTTCTTTATCTTTACCAATCCTGATACGATGGAAACCAACATCGTATACAAAAGAAAAGACGGCGATTATGCCCTGATTGAAACCGTCAAATAGATCTGACATTCAAAAAGCGATGAACGAAAGTTCATCGCTTTTTTTATTGAAAATGCCCGCTTTTTCCTTCTCTTTTCTTGATTTTTCATAGTTTCGTTGATTGACATCATTTTTCAAAAAGAGTATAATATAGGCAAAATATTTCGAAAAACAAATTTGGAGGATCCATTATGCGTGCAGTTGTAACAGTTATGGGCTGTGATAAGTCCGGTATTATTGCAAAAACCAGTACTCTCCTGGCGGAGAATGAAGTAAATATTCTGGATATCACCCAGACCATTGTGCAAAACATTTTTACAATGGTAATGTTGGTTGACCTTGAAAAATGTAAATGTGATTTCGCCGCGTTAGCAGATTCTATGCAACAGCTTGGAAAAGAGCTGGGTGTTGAAATCCGTATCCAGCACGAAGATATTTTTAATTCTATGCACAGAATCTAAACCAGTTTGAAAGGACTTTTCTACTATGCTAAATATCAATCCCAATGAAATCGTTGAAACAATTCAAATGATTCGTGATGAGCATCTGGACATCCGCACCATTACTATGGGAATTTCTCTTTTGGATTGCGCTGACCGTGATGCCAAGGTTGCTTGTGATAAAATTTATGACAAGATTACCCGCTATGCAGAAAACCTTGTAGCAACCGGCGAATCTATCAGCCGTCGTTACGGAATCCCCATTATCAATAAACGGATTTCCGTTACCCCGATTGCAATGGTTGCCGGTGCAAGCGATGCCACTGACTATGTTGCCTTTGCCAAAACATTGGACAGAGCTGCACAAGAAACCGGCGTCAACTTTATTGGCGGTTTCTCTGCTTTGGTACACAAAGGATTTTCCAAAGGCGATGAAATCCTCCTCCGTTCGATTCCTGAAGCGCTGTGTTCCACCAGTCGGGTTTGCTCCTCGGTGGGCGTTGCAACTACCAAGGCAGGCATCAATATGGATGCTGTCAAACAAATGGGTGAAATCATCGTAAAAACTGCAGAAATGTCCAAGGATGATAATTCTATGGGTTGTGCAAAGTTGGTTGTTTTCGCAAACCCTGTGGAGGACAACCCCTTTATGGCAGGTGCCTTCCACGGCGTCGGCGAAGGTGATTCTGTCATCAATGTTGGTGTCAGCGGACCCGGTGTAGTTAAATGTGCTCTGGAACAAATCAAGGGCAAGGATTTCAGCGTTCTTGCTGAAACCATCAAAAAGACTGCCTTCAAAATCACCCGTATGGGTCAGCTTGTGGCACAGGAAGCATCCAAAGAGCTGGGCGTACCCTTTGGCATCGTGGATTTATCCCTTGCGCCGACCCCTGAGGTTGGTGATAGCGTTGCCTACATTCTTGAGGAAATGGGTCTTGAAAAATGCGGAACCCACGGGACTACCGCCGCCCTGGCTCTCCTTAATGATGCCGTGAAAAAAGGCGGTGTAATGGCATCCGGTTCTGTTGGCGGCTTGAGTGGTGCATTCATTCCTGTCAGCGAAGATGCCGGGATGATTGCAGCGGCAGAATGTGGTGCATTACATCTGGATAAGTTAGAAGCAATGACCTGTGTTTGCTCTGTCGGTCTTGATATGATTGCAATTCCCGGGGATACCCCTGCATCCACCATTTCTGCAATCATTGCAGACGAGATGGCAATCGGCGTGATTAACCAAAAAACCACCGCAGTCCGTATCATCCCCGCCATGGGCAAAACGATTGGGGATCATATCGAATTTGGTGGTCTGTTGGGTTCTGCTCCGGTAATGCCGGTACATCCCTATTCCAGCGAAGCGTTCATTGCACGCGGAGGCAGGATTCCGGCACCGATTCACAGCTTAAGAAACTAAAATATTATTGGGTTTGAGGTATCAGATATAACGATCGATATCCTCAAGCCCAATTCCTTTATGCAAAGCAATATTGATGCCGTTTGCAATGACATCCGAAATATCATCAATGATGGCATCCACCTCTTTGGGTGCCACAATGAAATTTCCAAAGGCCGGGCGTATGGATTCCCGCACCAATTCATAGCGTTCCGTCTGCTCCAATTCTTGCAGAAAACGATAAAATTCACTGTTTGCCTGTGCGTGTTCCTTTACCTTCAATATCACCCGATGCATAGATTCGCTGGCAATGGTTGCCGCATCAACAACGGTGGGCACACCAATGGCGATAACAGGAACCCCCAATGTTTTTTGGGTAATTGCCTGTCTTTGGTTTCCAACACCGCCGCCCGGTGTAATACCGGTATCGGAAAATTGAATGGTGGTATTCAAACGCTCAATTTTTCTGGAACAGAGTGCATCAATCGCAATTACCAAGGATGGCCTAACCCGTTCTACAATCCCCCGAACAATCTCCCCTGTTTCTACTCCAGTAAGCCCCAGAACTCCCGGTGTAATACCACAAACCGGTCTTACCCCCTCGTCAATTTCATCCGGCATATACTCTTTCAAATGTCTGGTTATCATTAGGGAGCTCAACACCTTGGGCCCCAGTGCATCGGCGGTAATATTCCAGTTTCCCAGTCCTACCACCAAAACAGTTTCCTCTTCTGAGGGTAAAAATTTCTCCGTCATTTCTTTGAGCACCTTGGCACAGGTTTGGCACATCTGTTCATAGATTTTCTGCTGTCCATAAAACCGGCTAGGCATCTCAACGGTTACATACGTCCCGATTTCTTTTCCCAGTTCTCTGGCACCCTCATCATCCAGAACTTCCACCTTGGTAATCTGGATATAGCCATCTACCGTTTCTTCATTGATTTTGACTCCGGGTATCTGATAGGACTCCCCTTGTAATTCGGTGAGCATTTCTCTTGCTTCTACCGCCAAATCACAGCGTACTTGCTTCATTTTTCTCAACTCCTTTTTGAATATTTTCCCTTGAGAAAAAATTTTTATGTGAAAATTCATTTTTTTTGAGAAATTATTTCATTTTTTTTGAAAAAATGCTTGCATTTTGCTTGAAATGGTGGTATGATATTAAATACTGGTGTAAGAAAATAGTGCTTTTCTACCGGTACACTATGTATTAGATTGATGATTTGGAGGTGAAACCATGCCTAATATTAAATCTGCAAAAAAGAGAGTTAAAGTTATCAAGAAAAAGACTCTGGAAAATCAGATGATCAAGTCTCAGCTCAAAACTGCAATCAAAAAGTTTGAGGCCTCTTTGAAAGAGGGCAAGGCTGCTGCCTCTGAAGCTTATAGCTTTGTTGTAAAGAAGACCGATCAGGCTGTTGCTAAGGGTATTCTGCACAAGAATACTGCTGCTCGCAGAAAGAGCAAGTACGCAGCAAAGTTGAACAAAATCGCGTAAGCGACCTTATTCAAGGTAAAATTTCTACTATCTACACTAAGAAACAAAAATGACGATATCCTTTGATATCGTCATTTTTTATTGGTCATTAAAGCGGTAAGTTGGGTGTGGCATTCAGTGTCATATCCGCAAGGTTTCCCTTTTGATATTCATAAAACGCTGCACAGCCAATCATCGCTGCATTATCGGTACATAGTGAGAATCGGGGGTACTGAAAGGACATTTGATTTTCTTCGGCTTTTTTTGCAATACGCTCCCGAAGAGGCTGATTTGCCGCAACGCCGCCTGCCAAAGCAATTTGATGCACACCATATTTTTTTGCACAGGCAATCAAATGTTCCGACAGCACGTCAATGACCGCTTCCTGAAAGGATGCCGCAACATCAGCAACAGGAATTTCCTCTCCTTTTTGTTCGGCATGATGCAGATAATTGAGCACCGCAGTTTTCACGCCGCTAAAGCTGAAATCAAATCCATCTTCTCCCATATTCACACGGGGGAATCGAATGGCATTGGGATTGCCTTCTTCTGCCTTTTTTTGAATTGCAGGCCCACCCGGATATCCCAAGCCAAGCACTCTTGAAACCTTATCAAACGCCTCGCCTGCAGCATCATCTCTGGTTCTTGCAAGGACCTCTACTTCCATTCCCTCTTTTACCATCACCAGATGGCTGTGCCCGCCGGATGCTACCAGACAAAGAAAAGGCGGTTTTAATTCAGGATTCTCTAAAAAATTGGCGCAGATATGTCCTCTGATATGATGGACGGGAATCAGTGGTTTTTTTAGCGCAAACGCCAATCCTTTTGCGGCAGACACACCAACCAGAAGTGCACCAACCAATCCGGGGCCTTGGGTTACTGCAATGGCATCTATGTCATCAAAGGTCATAGCTGCGTCCGCAAGTGCTTTTTCAATCACAGCGTTGATGTTCTCAATATGTTTTCTGGACGCAATTTCCGGAACCACGCCCCCATAAATTTTATGTAACTCTATTTGCGTATTGATTACATTAGAAAGAATCTGTGTGCCGTCCTGTATCACTGCCGCTGCAGTTTCATCGCAGGAACTCTCAATGGCTAAAATTCGCATTTTACTTTTCTTCCTTTCGTAATTCTTTGGTCATAATTAAGGCGTCTTCCTTTCCTTGATAGTAGCGTTTTCTCCGTCCGCAAACCAAAAAGCCTTTGGACGCGTAGAGGTTTTGCGCCGCCTGATTGCTTTCCCGTACCTCAAGGGTGATGGCATCCATCCCTTTTTCCATACAAATTTGTGTCAGGACCGCCAAAATTTCAGAACCAACCCCTTCCCGCCGATAGTCAGGGTGGACGGCAATATTGGTAATCTCCCCGGTATCATAAATCAACCAGATTCCGCCATAACCAATCACTTGCCTGGTTCCCATATCCCTGGCCACAAGAAAAACCGAAAGAGGATTTGTCAATTCGTGTTCAAACAAAGCTCGTCCCCACGGATCATCAGGAAAACAAATTCGCTCCAGTTCTAAAACCTGTTCGATATCTTTCTCTTCCAGAATGGTAACCTGAATCATTTCAGCTTCCTCCATCCTTTCTCAAGCAGCTCCTGAATTTCGTCCCGACAAGCACAATAAACGTCCAAATCCCCGCCATACGGGTCCAAAATATCCGCAGATGTTCCTGTCCATTCCGCCAAGGTGAACACCTTGCCTGCAAATTGCGGAAAGGCTTGCAGAATCATTTGTCTGTGTCCTGCGGTCATAGTTAAGATAAGGTCCGCTTCTTGCATTTTGTCTAATGTCAGTTGGGATGCTCGATGCGCACTGATATCAATACCAATCTCTTGCATTGCTTTGATTGCGTTTTGAGTTGCACTTCCATCCCCTGCACAAATACCTGCGGATGAAACAGAAACCGATAACTGTTCCCGTTTTGCAATCTCCTTTAAGATCCCCTCTGCCATAGGACTACGGCAGGTGTTTCCGGTACAAACAAAGAGCACGGATTTTTCTGTCAAGGAGATAATGTTCTCTCCTGCTGCACGATAAAGACGGTTGCGCACGGCACTCCAAACACCGTCATCGGGGATTTCCGGCGCAAGAATGTATTTGACACCTTGTAAATCCAGATTTCTCAACGCCGCAAAAAGGCGATGCGCCGCATCTTCAGGATTATTCCTGCTTCCTAAGGAATAGGTGACGATTCCATCCGGAAATGCCGGAAACTCATCAAAGGTCAAAATTGCCGTTTTGTGTTCTTTGGAAAGTTGTTTTGCATAAGCCTCCACTTGCTCCATCGAACCCTGAAGAATCTGAATTTCTGCATCAGGTGCGTAATGTTTATACTTTAAGCCAGGGGATTTTGGAGATTCCCCCTCCTTGGCTTTGGTAACCACCTGAATCGGTCCAATCAAGCCTTCGATTTCTTCTTTGGTGACACCGCCCGGTCGATATAAAATGGGAATTTCACCGCTGATATCCAGAACGGTGGATTCTACACCCACCCGACAGTCGCCGCCATCCACAATGGCATCAACACGCCCATCCATATCCTGTTTTACATGCAGGAAAGTAGTGGGACTGGGTTTGCCCGACAGATTGGCACTTGGTGCGGCTACAGGAACCTTGGCAAGGGCAAGCAACTTTCTCGCAACAGGATGTTCCGGCATCCGGACTGCCACAGTAGAAAGTCCGCCGGTTACCGTAGTCGGAACAGAATCCGCTTTCTTAAAAATCAGCGTAAGAGGACCCGGCCAGAACGCTTGCATAAGGGTTTTTGCCCTTTCGGGAATTTCAGTCACCAAATCATTCAGTTGCTTTTCTTCTGCAATATGTACAATCAAGGGATTGTCAGAGGGACGGCCTTTTGCCTCAAAAATTTTTTCTGCGGCTTTGGGATTGCGGGCATCAGCACCCAATCCATAGACGGTTTCCGTGGGAAAAATAACGGTTCCGCCCTCTTGTAAAATTGCAGCACCAATTTGTAAATCTGCATCCGATACCGCCAAATACTTGGTTTCTTTTTCTTGCATCAGGTCCCCTCCTTTCTAAAGCAAAACCACAGACAAGCGTAAAACACTTGCCGGTGGATGCTATACTTTTATTCTGCTTGTGCTTTTAATTTTTCACTCTGGTCAGTGGTAATCAAAGCATCGATGGTTTCGTCCAAATCTCCGTTCATAATCTGTTCCAGCTTATAAAGTGTCAGACCGATACGATGGTCTGTCATACGACCCTGTGGGAAGTTGTAGGTACGGATTCTCTCGCTTCGGTCACCGGTGCCTACCTGACTTTTACGGTCTGCCGCAATGGAAGCGTTACGCTCCTGCTCCATCTTGTCATATAAACGGGAACGGAGCATCTTCATTGCCGCCTCACGGTTTTTGTGCTGAGAACGCTCATCCTGACAGGCAACAATGATTCCTGTGGGGATATGGGTGATACGGATGGCAGACTCGGTTTTGTTGACATGCTGACCGCCGGCACCGCTGGAACGATAGGTGTCAATCTGCAAATCTTCAGGGTTGATTTCTACCTCCACATCATCCACTTCCGGCAGCACCGCAACGGTTACGGTAGAGGTATGGATGCGTCCGCTGGATTCGGTTTCAGGAACACGCTGTACACGATGGACACCGCTTTCAAACTTCAAACGGCTGTAAGCACCCGCACCCTCAATCATAAAGGTGACTTCCTTGATGCCGCCGATACCGATTTCACTCAGGTTCAGTACTTCTGTCTTCCAACGTTGGGAATCGGCATACAAAGAATACATCCGGAACAAATCTCCGGCAAACAAGGCAGCCTCATCACCGCCAGCACCGCCACGGATTTCCACGATAACGTTCTTGTCATCATTGGGGTCTTTGGGGAGAAGCAGAATTTTTAATTCTTCCTCAATGCGGGCAATGTTTTCTTTTGCCTGCTTGCTCTCCTCCACCAACATTTCTTTGAATTCTTTGTCTGTTTCGGGATCATCCATCATCATCTTGGCGTCATCGATGGTTTCTTTGTTCATCTTGTATTCCCGATACTTCTCAACAATCGGGGTCAAATCCGAATGCTCCTTACAGAGCTTTCGCCAGGTTTCCTGATCTGCAATCACTGCGGGATCGCTGATTCTCTCTGCTAGTTCATCAAACTGTTTTTCAATAAATGATAATTTATCAAACATTAGTCTTCTCCTTTATTGCTTATAGCTCACCTTTGGATTTTGCAATCAAATATGCATTGATAAACCCATCCAAATCACCATCCATCACAGCACCGGTGTTTCCCACCTCGAAATTGGTCCGATGGTCTTTGACCATACTGTAAGGATGGAACACATAAGAGCGAATCTGGCTTCCCCAGCCGATTTCCATTTGCACGCCCTTTAGGTCCTCAATCTTTTCTTTTTGTTCCCGTTCTGCAATTTCAATCAACTTGGATTTTAGCATCTTCATTGCGGTTTCACGGTTTTTATGCTGCGACCGTTCATTCTGGCAGGTAACAACAACCCCTGTGGGGATATGCGTGATACGAATGGCAGATTCCGTCTTGTTGATGTGCTGACCGCCTGCGCCGCTGGAACGATAAGTGTCCACACGCAAATCAGACGGGTCAATCTGCACTTCAATATCATCGTTGATTTCGGGCATTACTTCCACAGATACAAAGGATGTATGCCGTCTTGACGCAGAGTCAAACGGCGAAATACGAACCAGTCGGTGTACCCCTTTTTCGGATTTGGCATAGCCATAGGCATTCAGCCCCTCCACCAACAAAGTAACACTCTTAATGCCCGCTTCTTCTCCATCCAGATAGTCCAGTGTTTCTGTCTTATACCCACGGCGTTCTGCCCAACGGGTAAACATCCGAAACAGCATTTCACACCAGTCTTGCGCCTCAGTACCACCGGCACCTGCATGCAAGGTCAAAATGGCATTGTTTTTGTCGTATTTACCGGAAAGTAAGGTTTCCAGTTTCATAGTTTCAATGTCATCCACCAACTGCTTGTAGCCGCTTTTTACCTCGTCTAAAACGCTTTCGTCGTTTTCTTCAATCGCAAGGGAAACCAAGGTAACCAAATCCTCCCAAGAGGCTTTTAGCCGCTCATAGCGACTTACCTTTTCTTTCAATCCCTTAAGTTGCTGCAAAACCTTTCCGGCAGCTTCCATATCATTATAAAAGTCTGCCGCCATGGTCTTTTGTTCCAGTTCCTCTGCATCGGATATGGTCTTATCGATGTTAAAGTGAACCCCTCAGTTCTGTTATATCTTTTTCCATGCCGTCAAGGCCGAGCTTATACTCATCAAAAGCTATCACATTCTCACATCCTTCAAAAAAATTTTCTGTTTTTCTTAAGCCTATTCTTTACCCAAACAGCAATGCTTGTATTTCTTTCCGCTTCCGCAGGGACAGGGGTCATTTCTTCCTACATCCGTTTTGCGCCGAACCGGCTGTTTCTTGATGGTCCCGTCAGAACCGTGGTTTTCCGCCACAGGCTTTGCAACCTGTTCTCTCACAATTCTGGTTTGGGGAATCACGTGGAACAGATGCTTCACAGTATCTGCTTTGATAGAATCAATCATTTCTTCAAACATATCCATTGCTTCGAACTTATACTCAATCACAGGATTGCGCTGTGCATAAGCACGCAGATTGATACCCTGACGGAGCTGTTCCATATTGTCGATATGGTCCATCCACTTCTGGTCCACAACCCGCAACATGAGAACACGCTCTACCTCACGCATTGCATCACCAAACTCTGCCTCTTTTTCTGCATACTTTGCATAAACACTTTCAAGCAGACGTTCCAGCAAGCTCTCTTGCGTCATATGATCCATTTCATGTTCAGAAATCTCATAGGTGTCAGCAGGGAGTTCTCCAAAGATATTTAGCATCTGTTCTTTGAGTCCGTTCCAATCCCATTCCTCAGCAATGGAAATTTCACCGGCAGAAAAGGCGATGATATTGGCTACGGTATCCCGTATCATCTTGCAGATATAATTCTTCATATCTTCCCCGTCAAGAACCTGATCTCTCTGGGCATAAATCGTTTCACGCTGTTGGTTGTTCACATCATCATATTGCAGCACGTGTTTACGGATATCAAAGTTTCTTCCTTCTACACGCTGCTGCGCACCCTCGATGGCATTGCTGAGCATCTTATGCTCGATGGCTTCTCCTTCATCCAGGCCAAAGGTTTCCATCACCCGACTGATTCTCTCCGGCGCAAATAAACGCATCAAGTCATCTTCTAAAGACAGATAGAACTTAGAGAAACCTTTATCACCTTGTCTACCGGAACGACCACGGAGCTGATTGTCAATTCTGCGGCTTTCGTGACGTTCGGTACCGATGATATAAAGGCCTCCGGCATCCAGAACCTTTTTTTGCTCCGGCTCAATTTCTGTCTTGAATTTTTGATAAAGCTCTTGATATACCTTGCGGGCATTCAGGATTTCCTCATCGGTGGTTTCTGCAAAGCCGGTTGCCTGAACAATCATTTCTTCTTCAAAGCCTTGCTTACGCATTTCATCCTTTGCCATAAATTCAGCATTACCGCCAAGAACAATATCCGTACCACGACCTGCCATATTGGTGGCAATGGTTACTGCACCGAACTTGCCCGCTTGGGCAACAATTTCAGCTTCTTTGTCGTGGAATTTTGCATTCAGCACATTGTGCTTGATGCCACGCTTTGTCAAAAGCTTGCTCAAAAGTTCCGACTTTTCAATGGAAACTGTACCAATCAAAACCGGCTGTCCTTTTTGATGCGCTTTGATAACCTCGTCAATCACGGCTTGGAACTTCGCCGCCTCGGTTTTATAAATACTATCCGCATCATCCATACGCGCCATAGGTTTGTTGGTAGGAATCACAATCACATCCAGTTTATAAATTTCCTGAAATTCATCTTCTTCTGTCTGTGCAGTACCGGTCATACCGGAAAGCTTTTTGTAAAGACGGAAGAAATTCTGGAAAGTAATGGTTGCAAGCGTTTTGCTCTCATTTTCTACCTTTACGCCTTCTTTTGCTTCGATTGCCTGATGCAAGCCATCGCTGTACCGCCGGCCCAACATCATACGGCCGGTGAATTCATCAACGATAATCACTTCGCCGTCTTTGACTACATAATCCTTATCCCGTTTCATCACGCCGATTGCTTTTAACGCCTGATTGATGTGGTGAGAAATAGTCATATTAGCAGGGTCGGTCAGATTTTCCAGATGGAATGCCTCCTCTGCTTTCTTGACACCTTGCGGGGTCAGAATGGCGGTGTGCGCCTTTTCGTCCACAATATAATCATAATCATCATAGGTCGCATCATCTTCAACCTCAACCTTGGCATCGGTTTCGACTACCTTTTTGTATTTTAAGGTTTTTGCAAACCGATTTGCCTGCAAATAAAGGTCGGTGGATTTATCTCCGACACCGGAAATAATCAACGGGGTTCTTGCCTCGTCAATCAGGATGCTGTCCACTTCATCCACAATGGCATAGGCGTGCCCGCGTTGTACCTTTTGTTCCTTGTAAATCACCATATTATCACGCAGATAGTCAAACCCCATCTCGTTGTTGGTGCCATAGGTGATATCTGCATTGTATGCTTCCTTGCGCTGCGCATTATCCTTTTCGTGAATGACCAATCCCACGGTCAATCCCAAAAAGTTGTAGAGCTTACCCATCCATTCGCTGTCACGCTTTGCCAGATAGTCATTGACGGTGACAATATGCACGCCGTTTCCGGTCAGGGCATTCAAATAAGCCGGCAGCGTTGCAACCAAGGTTTTACCTTCGCCGGTTTTCATTTCGGCAATTCTTCCTTGATGTAGTACAATACCACCTACAACCTGCACCGGAAAATGTTTCATTCCAAGCACACGCCAAGCAGCTTCTCGACAAACAGCAAACGCTTCCGGAAGAATATCGTCGGTGGTTTCCCCGTTTTGCAATCTTTTCTTGAATACATCAGTCATTGCACGCAGCTCTGAATCTGACTTTTCTTCCATAGTAGATTCCAACGCCAAAACCGCATCACGGATGGGATATATTTTCTTTAATTCACGGTCACTATAAGTGCCGATTACTTTTTCGATTACACTTTTGAAAGACATTTTGATACCTCCATCTGTCCAAAGACAAAAGATTCGCATGATTGTCTATTATTGTACCACTTTTCAAGTGTTTTGGCAAGGAAAATCTTGAAAAATCCGGCAAGAAAAACTGCGTTTTTTCGCAAAAAAAGAATCGATTGTACTTTGCCAACCGATTCTTAAAAATACACTATTTTTGCTTTCTTACAATGAGGTAATCGTCATCGGATTGATAATAGGGGCACTCACGATAAGTATGGAACCGATAAACATCATCTTCGTCCATACTCACCAAGCAAATATAGCCGTCATATTCCTCGTCAAAAACAAAGTTTTTACAGGTATCACAACTCACATTTCCTGCCATTATCTTGCCTCCTATTCATCTTCCTGAAGGGTTTCCCATTCCTCGTAATACGCTTCCAGCGCTTGCTGATTCTCTTCGATTTTGGTTGTTTTTTCGGTTAACAACTGATAATCCGTATAAATTTCCTCACGGGAGATTTCCTCTTGCAAAAGGTCAACTTCTTCCTCTAACCGCTCAATTTCACTTTCTACGGTGCGCAGCCTTGCCTTTCTTTCTGCGTCCTGTCGCCGTTGTTCTTTGGTGCGATAACCTCCGTTTTGCGGTTTTTGCTTGGCTTTTTCTGTCGCTTCTTCCTGCACCGCCAAAGATGCAAGAAATTTCTTCCTCTCAATATACGCATCATAGTTTCCGTCGTAAACCGTCAACCCGTCCTCGTTCATTTCGATGATTTTATCCGGAAGTCGGTTCAAGAGATAGCGGTCGTGAGAGATAAACAATAGGGTCCCGCCGTATTCCAAAAGTGCCTCTTCCAGAATTTCCTTAGACGGCAAATCCAGATGGTTGGTAGGCTCATCCAAAAGCATCACATTGGATTTTTCAAGCATCAAAATACAAAGGGCAAGCTTTGCCCGCTCTCCGCCGCTGATGACCTTAACCGGCTTAAACACATCCTCTTTGGTTAAAAGAACATTGCCCAAAACCTTGCGGATTTGTGCTTCCGGAATATGAGGGAATCTGTCCCACAACTCATCGATCGCCTGTCGCTCCGGATTCAGGTTCAAATTCTCCTGCTCATAATAACTGAGAGAGGTGTTTTTGCCCCAAGTATAGCTACCCGAATAAGGCTCCAAAATCCCAAGTAAAGTCTTTAATAAGGTGGATTTTCCAATCCCATTGGTACCGATGATGGCAATCTTTTCCTGCCGCTTTAAGGAAAAGTCAATATGCTCATAGAGCACCCTTTTTTCTTTTCCGACACAAAGTCCCAAATCCTCCACAGTAAGAACGTCCTTATAGGGTTCTTTGGTCAAATCAAACCGCAGTTTGATTTGTTTTAAGTCCCCGTCCGGTCGTTCAATGACATCCATATTTTCCAGCGCTTTGATTCGGGATTTTGCACTGTTGGAAGTAGATGCTCTTGCAAGGTTTTTATCCACATATTCCTGCATATGGGCAATTTCCAGTTGCTGCGCCTCATACTCTTTTTCAAGCCTTGCTCTGCGTTCTGCTTTTTGCCGCACATAGGCGGTGTAGTTTCCCTTATAAGACGAGAGTTTGCCACGCTCAATTTCAAACACTTGTTGCACAATTTTATCCAAGAAATAACGGTCATGAGAAACAATCAAAACCGAGCCGTTGTAGGTGAGCAGATATTCCTCCAGCCAGTTCAATGTCTTAAAATCCAGATGGTTGGTGGGCTCGTCCAGAATCAGAAGATTCGGCTCTTCCAACAAGAGTCTGGCAATGGCAAGTCTTGTTTTTTCACCGCCACTCAGGGTATGAATGGGGGTGTCAAGGTCCTTATCCAAAAATCCCATACCATTGAGGATGGTTTTGATTTTTACATCCACCTGATACCCGTCACGGCTGTCAAAATATGCTTGCTTTTTCTCATATTCCTGTGTGACAGACCGATATTCCATCGAGGTATGATCCTTGATGGACTCCATTTCCTGCTCCAGTCTGCGCATATCCGCCTCTGCCCGAAACACGTCTTCAAAAACCTTACGCATCTCTTCAAGGATGGTACTGGTTCTATCAAGACCGGTGTTTTGCTTGAGGTAGCCCAACCGGAGCTGAGTACTACGATAGATTTCTCCATCGTCGGCATCCAGTTCGCCCATAATCAGATTTAAGAGGGTGGATTTTCCTGCTCCATTAACGCCAATAAGACCATAGCGGATATGCTCCTCTATGGTCATTGTGATATCTCGTAAAACCGGATTTCCGGAAAAACTTTTGTTCACTTGGCTGATTGAAATTAGCATTGTTTAATACTGATATCCTATCGTAATCATCTTTTTATTCAGTTCCGCCAAAGCTGCACGGGACTGGGGAGTGTGTTCCTCCACACTTCTGCAGACAGCATCTAAGGAAATCATATCCTTATGCTTTAAGGAAGCACCCAGCATAATCATATTTCCCAAAGTAGCATTGCCATTCTCCTCTGCCAACTGCTTTGCAGGGATATAGATGACATCTACATCGTCACGCTCTACCTTTTTGTCAATCAAAAAGCTGTCCAGAACGATTAAACCACCGGGAGCAACTGCGTTTTCAAACTTCTCTAAAGAGGGCTTGTTCATCGCAATCAAAATATCCGGAGAGGTAATGACCGGAGAGCCGATGGGCTCATCGGACAGAATCACCGAACAGTTTGCTGTACCGCCACGCATTTCAGGACCATAAGAAGGAAGCCAGGAAATCTGCAAATCCTCGTCCATACCTGCGTAAGCAAGGGTCTTTCCTGCAAACAATACACCTTGACCGCCAAAACCGGCAAAAATGATTTTCTGAATCATTACTCTTCCTCCTTGCTCAATTTGTCACAATATACACCCAAAGGATACTGGGGCATCATATTTTCTCTCAGCCAATCCAGTGCCTCTTCCGGGCTCTTGCCCCAGTTGGTGGGGCAGGTAGAAAGCACCTCAACCAAAGAGAAACCCTTCTTGTCAAGCTGGCATTGGAACGCCTTTTTGATGGCAGCCTTTGCCTTGCGGATGTTGGGTACAGAATCAACCGCAACACGCTCAATATAAGCAGAACCCTCCAAGGTAGAGAGCATTTCTGCCATACGAATGGGATACCCCTGATCCTCAATCTTTCTTCCATAAGGGGTGGTCTGGGTAACCTGACCAACCAAAGAGGTCGGCGCCATCTGACCGCCAGTCATACCATAAATCGCATTGTTTACAAAGATAATGGTGATATTCTCAGAACGTGCTGCCGCATGAACGGTTTCTGCTGTTCCGATTGCCGCAAGGTCACCGTCACCCTGATAAGTAAATACCAGATTTTCAGGATGCACCCGCTTGATACCGGTAGCAACTGCCGGCGCACGACCGTGTGCTGCTTCCTGCATATCACATTCATAAAAATTATATGCCATAACGCTACAACCAACCGGTGCAACGCCTACTGCCTTTCCTTCCATACCCAATTCATCCAAAACTTCCGCCACCAGACGGGTGATGATACCGTGGGTACAGCCAGGACAAAAGTTGGTAACTACATCACTCAACGCATGAGGTCTGTCGAATACTGTTTCCATTGTTCTTTACTCCTTTCCCTTATTTCTGCAAATACTTCTTTGCCTGTTCAACGATTGCTTCCTGCTCAGGAATCATACCACCGTTGCGGCCATAGAAGTAAACGGGTTTTTTGCCATTCACTGCCAGACGGACATCCTCTACCATCTGTCCTTGGCTCATTTCTACTGTCAGGAACATCTTGGCAGAATCTGCCCGCTGATTGATAATCTCAGAGGGGAACGGCCAAAGGGTAATCGGACGAATCAAACCTGCCTTGATTCCCTGTTCGCGCAAGGTATTGACCGAGGACATAACGATACGTGCGATGGTGCCGTAAGCAACAAAAATCAACTCAGCATCTTCGGTCTGGTATTCCTCAAAAAGAACCTCGTCCTTTAAGATAGTTTCGTATCTCTTTTGACGTGCATCATTGAGTTCTTCCAGTTCATCGGGGGTCAGGTACAAAGAATTGATGATATTCTTCTTTCTCTTCATACCGGTTCCGTAGGTTGCCCATTCCTTTTTGGGAAGGTCTTCCGGCGCAATGGGTTCCTTAAAGGAAACCGGCTCCATCATTTGCCCGAGCATGCCATCGCCCATAATCATGGCAGGCATACGATAGGTGTCTGCCTTATCAAAGGCAACGCCTACCAAATCCGCCATTTCCTGTACGGAAGAGGGTGCATAAACCAGCAGACGATAGTCACCGTGACCGCCGCCCTTGGTTGCCTGGAAATAGTCAGACTGTGCCGGCTGAATACCACCAAGGCCTGGGCCACCACGAACGATGTTGATGATCACGCAGGGCAAATCTGCACCTGCTATGTAGGAGATACCCTCCTGCTTCAAGCTGATACCGGGGCTGGATGAACTGGTCATAACTCTTGCACCGGCACCTGCTGCACCATATACCATATTGATTGCAGCCACTTCACTTTCTGCCTGCAAAAAGGTGCCGCCACGCTTGGGCATCTGTTTTGCCATATAGGCTGCAAGTTCTGTCTGCGGGGTAATCGGATAACCGAAGAAATGCCGGCAACCGCTACGCATTGCAGCTTCTGCCAACGCTTCATTACCTTTCATTAAAACTTTCTTTTCCATTTGCTTTTCTCCTCTTTTCTATCTTTCAACTTTAATGACGCAATCCGGGCAAATGGTCGCACACATTGCACAACCAATGCACTTTTCCATTTCTACTACCGTTGCGGGGTGAAACCCTTTTTCATTGATGGTTTCCGTGTCCATAATCACAATTTTCTTTGGACATACCGTGGTACAAAGTCCACATCCCTTACAGCGGTCTGCACGAAAGGTTACCTTTGCCATATTCTATTTCCTCCTTTAATTAAAATACCAAATTGATATATGTGTGAATCGGAAACGCCAAAGCTTCATATTGCTCTGGCAATTTCTTCAGATTCTCCTCTGTTCCTGTGAGATAGACAACCGGCAGCTTGATTTCCTCAGCCAGTTGTTTTGCCAACTCCTGCCCCTTGAGAATCACCTCGGGGGTGGTATCTTCTTTCAAATGTGTGTTGTTGATAATTCCTGTAACAGGAACCCGTGTGACTGCCGCAATCTCCGAAAAGGCATCCAGCGCCCCCTCCAAATCACCGGTAATCATTCTCCGCTCATTCAACACGAAGAACACATCACACGCTTCTTTTTCAAAATAAGAATGGTATCTGCCAAGGGGGATGGCACCGTCTTCGCCACCGCCCACATCAAAGATAACATACGCATCCTTGTCGGTAAATACACTATAAATCTCCGGCGGGATACCGGGGTTTTCCAGATTACTGTTGGCAAACATCGGTGCAATCAAACGGATGCCACGTTCGTTCAAAAGCGCCTCTGCATCTTTGGTCCTGAAATAGGGATTGACGATGTCAAAGTCGATGATAACCACCTTTTTCCCCTGCGCCCGCAATGCGAGGGCATAGTTTACCGCAATCTCCGTTTTTCCACTTCCGTAGTAGCCTACAAAAATCGTGATTCTCTTTGGGGTATTCATTCTTCCTATCCTCGTTCTTTCTGTCTGATAATTTGAATGTCATTCTCTCGTTTTTTCGACAACAGTCGCATCAAACCTGCACCGACTGCCAAACCGAGAAATGCACCAAGCACCGAAAATCCTTCAGTAACGGTCATCCCATATCCAACACTTGCGCCAAGCAGCATTCCCAACGCCATAATGCCATAGCTTCCAAACATACCGGAGAAAAACTTTTTGCTTGGCATCTCAATCAAAACTTCCTCTCCGACCACAAAGGGGTTTTGCGGTTCATCCTTGCAGGTAACAAAAACCGTTCCGGACGGACAACCGTGACAAGATGCACAGTTTCCGCCACACGCCGATTCCCGCATTACCCGAATCTTTACTGTGCCACTTTCAATTTTGGCTACATAGCCGGTTTGCATCATTGCCACTATCGATTCTCCTTTAAGGTTTCTGCCATAGACAGCATTTCCTGCGCCGCTTGAAGTGTCAAATCGGTAATCATTACCCCACCAATAATCCGTGCAAGCTCCTCTTTCCGTTTATCTTCTTCTAAGGGGGTCACGGATGTCTTGGTCTGGGTTTCATCCGAATTCTTTTCTATCAGGAAATGGGTATCCGCCATACTTGCAATCTGCGCAAGATGAGTGATACACAGGATTTGACGGTCTTTGGCAAGCATACAAATCTTTTCTGCAATCTTTTGTGCCGCGCGTCCGCTGACACCGGTATCAATCTCATCAAAAATCAAGGTTTCAACCATATCACTCTTGGCAAGGATGGATTTCATCGCCAGCATAATCCGTGACATTTCACCGCCGGATGCAATCTTTGCAAGCGGCTTTAATGCCTCACCCGGATTGCCGGAAATCAAAAATTCTACCCTGTCAATACCAAGGGTGGTATAAGCACCTTCCTCCGGCTCAACTGCAACAGAAAAACGCATTTTTTGCATATCCAAATCCGAAAGCTCCTGCATAATTGCGGTCTGCAAACGAATCGCTGTCTCCCGCCGTTTTTCTGACAATTTTGCCGCCATATCTGCAAGCAAATTGGTTTCCTTTTTCAATTCAGCGCTCACCTCATCTCGTAAGGCATCGCTGTTTTCAATCTCTGCAAGCTCTTGTTCGATACGGTCAAGGTAGTTGAGAATTTCCTCTTCGCTACCGCCATATTTCCGTTTCAGCTGAAATAGGGTCTGCAGACGCTCTTCCAGAAAATCAAGCTCGCCGGGTTGATAATCTATCTTATCAAGATATGCTCTTAGTTCATGGGTGACATCCTCCAAGTCCGCCAGTACCGAACTAAGGGTCTGATAGAACCCGTCAACTTGAGTATCAAAGCTATGGATGGTTTCCAAGGCACGCACCGCAGAGGAAATCCTGTCATAGGCAGCCGCCTGTCTTTCATCCCCATAAAGTGCCTCATAGGCATCGTTGCTGCTTTCTGCAATTTGTTCGATATTGGAAAGGTATATTCTGCGTTCTTCCAGTTCTTCCTCTTCTCCGGGGCGAATCTGTGCCGCCTGAATCTCTTGAACCTGATATTGCAAAAGCTCAATCCGCCGTTGTTTTTCATCCTCATCGGTAAGCAAATTCTGTAATCTTTCCTTCAAGGCTTCTACCTTGCGATATTGCCCTTGATATTCCGCAAGTAAATCCTGATAGCATCCATAATCATCCACAAAATAGATGTGGGTTTTGGGACTCAGAATTGCTTGATTATCATGCTGCCCGTGAATGGTGAGAAGCACCTCCGCCGCTTCTTTTAATTGTGTAAGTGGCGCCATATGGCCATTGATACGGCAGCGACTCTTTCCATCGGTGGTAATCTGTCTGTTGATATACAAAAGTCCGTCTTCGCTCTCAATTCCTATCTCCAAAAGGGTTTGTTCGGCTTTTTCAGAAAGCTCAAACACCATATCCACCGTTGCGGTATCGCATCCGGTACGAATCAAATCCTTGGGGGTACGTCCGCCAAGCGCCATATTGATGGAGTCGATTAAAATAGATTTTCCGGCGCCGGTTTCACCTGTTAAAACGTGAAAACCGTCACCAAAGGAGATGGTAATATCCTCGATTACTGCAATATTTTTAATATGAAGTTCTCTCAGCATTTCCCTCTCTCCTTTCCATTTTAATCTGAAAGCTTTTTCCGCAGAACATCAAAGAAGTTTCTGTCTTTGGTATAGAGCAGTTGCACTTTTTGGTCCGAACGGGTGATGCGAATCTGCTCATCCTGTTCCAGAACATGTTTTCGTTTTCCGTCTGCCATCACCACAACCGAAGAACGGTAAGGTGGGCAGGATACAATTTCAACCACATCTTTTGCCGGCAAAACCGTAGAACGCGCTTTCATTGTATGCGGGCAGATGGGGGTCAAAATCATCGCATCGATTTCCGGATGCATAATCGCCCCGCCGGCAGACAAGGAGTAAGCCGTAGAGCCAACTGCCGTTGCGGCAATCAAACCGTCTGCAGAGTATGTACCGATACAGGTTCCGTTTACCGATGCCGATACTGTAACCATACGGGAATATCCGTCACCGGAAACTACAATATCATTGAGGGCGGTAAACCGGTTGATTTGCTCTCCGTTTTTCAGGATGGTACAATCCAGCATCATACAATCCCGTAGTTGGTATTCTCCTGCCAGAATTGCATCAAAGATTTCATACTCGCCCTTTTCCGCTTGTGCCAAAAAGCCAAGACTTCCTAAATTGATACCCAGAATAGGAATGTGATACCTTGCCGCCTGCGGTGCAATATCCAAAATAGTACCGTCACCGCCGAGGACAACTGCCAATTCGGCTTCCTGCATTATTGTTTCCAGGGAGCCAAACTGCACATCGGGCAAGCTTTCGTTCCGGAAACGATCTTCCATAAAGACAACATTTCCCTTTTCAAGTAAAAAATGTGCCAATTTTCTTGTTTCATCCAAACCGATGTCCCTTAGTGCATTGGGGACAAGCGCAAGCTTTTTCATACTATCACCGATCCAAAATATGGGATGCTTCCACGATTGCCTCAGCATCCGGTTGTATATCTTCACCGTTTTTTCCAATATACATTAGGTATTCAATATTTCCCTCCGGACCTTTGACCGGAGAATAATCCAATCCTAATACCACAAATCCAATCTCTCGGGTAAAGGCAAGGACATTTTCAATCACTTCAAGATGTACCGCTTTGTCACGGACAACACCTTTTTTACCAACCTTTTCCTTGCCGGCTTCAAACTGAGGTTTGATCAAGCAAACGCCGGTTCCGGATTCTTTGAGCAACTGATGTGCCACAGGAAGAACCAGCTTCAAGGAGATAAAAGATACATCCACCGAAAAGAAGTCAATTTCTTCGGGAACTTGTTCCTCTGTTACATAACGAATGTTGGTGCGCTCTAAATTCACAACCCGTTCGTCCTGACGCAATTTCCACGCCAACTGTCCGTAACCTACATCCACTGCATAGACCTTAGATGCACCATTTTGCAACATACAATCGGTAAAACCACCCGTAGATGCGCCAATATCCATACAGACAGCATTCTCTAAGCTGATAGGAAAAACCGTCATTGCTTTGTCCAATTTCAGTCCGCCGCGACTGACATACTTCAAACTTTTTCCGCGGATTTCAATTTTTTCTTCACCGGTGACCATCTCACCGGCTTTTGACGCCTTTTGGTCATTGACATAAACTTCTCCGGCCATAATCATTGACTGTGCCATAGAACGACTGGCAACCAATCCTTGTTCTACCAGAAAATTGTCTAATCGTTGTTTTGCCATAGTTTCCTCACATCACAGCGTGTAAGATTTTTTTTGCAATTTGTTCGGGGGTTAACCCGTACTTACACTTCAATTCCTTGATGGATCCCTGAACAATGGGTTCATCCGGATAAGCAAACACTTCTACTTTTTGCTGCAAAATCGCACAAAGTTGTTGTCCAAATCCTCCGGTGAGCACATTATCTTCAAGGGATGCAATCAATTTTTTCCCTTTACAATGCTTGAGAAGAATCTCCGCACGGAAAGGTTTGATTTGTTGTATATCCAGAACTGCGGTATGAATCTGATGTTTCTCCAAGATTTCAGCCGCCGCAAGTGCATCGAACACCGTTGTTCCAACCGCTGCAATCAGGACATCTTCACCATCTCGTACCAGATTTCCGGAAAAATGGGTATTCTCTGTGGTTTCCCATTCTGCAGCCATTGCCGCACCGCGGGGATAACGGATTGCCACCGGACCGTTACATTCTTCTACTGCATAGCGCAGCATCCGGGAAAAATCCTCCTCATTGGACGGGGATAAAATGGTAAATCCCGGAAGGTGGGAAAGATAGGAAATATCAAACACCCCTTGATGGGTTTCCCCATCCTTTCCAACAGGACCGGAGCGGTCCAGACAAAAGACCATATGCAATTTTTGCAAAGCCACATCGTGGAGTAATTGGTCATATGCCCGTTGCAAAAAGGTGGAGTAAATTGCTACACAGGGGACAAATCCCGCTTTTGCAAGTCCTGCCGCAAAAGTGACGGCGTGTTGCTCTGCAATTCCTACATCGAACGACCGATTGGGAAATTTTTTTTGAAAGGATGCAAGTCCTGTTCCTAAAGGCATTGCTGCAGTAATCGCAAGAAGGTTGGGGTGTTCCTCTGCAAGATTACAAAGGGTTTTTCCAAAATGCTCTGACCAATCCATTTTCTTTTCCGCCAATGCTTGTCCGGTTGCGGCATCAAACTCTCCGATTCCGTGGAATCGGTCCGGATCCTTTTCTGCGGGGGCATACCCTTTTCCTTTTTGGGTATGGATATGTACTACCACAGGTTTTTTCAGTTCTTTTGCCTGTTGCAAAATCACTTCCAAATCCGAAAGATTGTGTCCGTCTACCGGTCCTAAATAGGTAAACCCAAAGTCCTCAAAAAACATATCTTTTACAAGCATCCGCTTAAATGCCGCTTTGATACGACCAACGAATTGCTTGAGCGGAACACCGATGACCGGAATTTTTCCCAGAACGGATTTCACATTGGACTTGAAACGAAAATATCGCTTGGTGTTGCGAATTTGCTTTAATTTTTTAGAAAATCCACCTACGTTTTGAGAAATCGACATTCCATTGTCATTCAGGACAACAACCAAGGGAATCTGCATTGCCCCTGCATGGTTGAGTGCCTCAAACGCCATTCCGCCAGTCAGAGCACCATCCCCAATCACTGCAACTGCCGTCTTGTCTTCACCTTCTAATTTTGCCGCAACTGCAAATCCGGTTGCCGCCGAAACAGAAGTGGAGCTGTGTCCGGTGTTAAATGCATCAGCAGGATGTTCCTCTGTTTTTGGAAAACCACTCATGCCGCCAAATTGACGCAAGGCATGAAACTGATTTCCTCTCCCTGTCAAAATTTTATGGACGTAGGATTGATGCCCCACATCCCAAACGATGCGGTCATATTCTACGTCAAAGACCTGATGCAACGCAATGGTAAGTTCTACCACACCCAAATTTGCTGCCAAGTGTCCGCCTGTTTTGGATACATGGGAAACCAAAAAATCACGGATTTCTTTTGCCAGCTCTTTGCGCTGCACAGCAGAGAGTTTCTTGATATCTTTAGAATCATAAATATTCTCAAGTAACGACTGCATCGTGTTTCTCCTATTCTATCGTAATATGGGGTTGAATTTGCTCAAAAAGTTTTTCTCCAATCCCCTGAATCTCAGTAATTTGTTCCACGGAATGAAACCCTCCCAACGCTTCTCGTTTTTCAAGGATTCGCTCCGCAATCTTTTCGCCAATACCGGACAGAGTCATCAACTCTTCCTTGGTCGCAGTATTGAGATTGATTTTTACTTCTTCTTTCGGTTCCGACTGCTCTGAAAAAACCGGCAAATCATCGACTTTTTGATTGAGGGTTCCATCCACACGATTTTGCCAGAGGCTCAGTCCCCAGAAATAGCAGGACAATAAAACAAGGAGCGCCGGAATCATCAGGTATTTTTGGATTTGATTTTCCATCCCTATTTGTTATATCTGGAAGATAATTCTCCAAAGATGTCATCCCAAGTCAAACCCTGCTCAACCAGAACCACAGACAGGTGATAAAGCAAATCTGCGGTTTCGTATTGCACTTCTGCTTTTACATAGTTCTTAGATGCAATAATCACTTCTGCGGACTCCTCGCCCACCTTTTTCAGCATCTTGTCAATACCCTTTTCAAACAGGTAGTTGGTATAGGAGCCTTCTTTGGGGTTCTTGACCCGATCTACAATGATGTTATAGACATCGTACAGGATGCCGGGCTGTCTGCCAAGACCGGTAGGAATCTCAACTAGCTTGCCGTCAACTACCTTGCGATAGAAACAAGAGGGGTTTTCGGTGTGACAAGCAGCACCTTCCTGTTCGATTTTCAAGACCAAAGCATCGCCATCACAATCCACCAGAATGTCCTTAACATGCTGATAGTGACCAGAGGTTTCACCCTTTTCCCAGAGTTCGTTTCTGCTACGGCTGAAATAAGTTGCTTTTCCGGTTTCCAGAGTTTTGAGGATGCTGTCTTTGTTCATATAAGCACACATCAACACTTCTCCGCTGACCGCATCCTGCGCAATGGCAGGAATCAATCCTTTTTCATCAAATTTCAAATCATTCAAAAATTCCATCGTAAACACCTTTCCTTTTCTAGTTTATTTCATATCCTGACACAGAGAAACCGCTTCCGGAAGCTTGATATGTCCGGTATAGAGCGCCTTTCCAATAATTGCGCCCTCCACCCCGGTTTTGCTGAGGCGTTCCAAATCCTTCAAAGAAGACACGCCACCGGATGCAACCACATCCAAGGCTACATACTCCGCCATCTCCTGCATCGCCGTGAAATTCGGTCCTTTTAACATTCCATCCGTTGCAATATCCGTATAAATTAAAGTTGCAACGCCAAGCTGTTCCATTTGTTTTGCCAAAGAGAGGGCAGAAACCTTGCTGACCTCTTCCCATCCGCTGATGGCAACCATTCCGTCTTTGGCATCAATGCCGACGACAATACGCTTTCCGTATTCTTTGACCGCTTCTTTGACAAAATCGGGGTTTTTGATTGCGGCAGTACCCAGAATCACTCGTTCTACACCGTGTTCCAGATATTTTTCTACTGCGTGCATATCACGGATTCCTCCGCCAATCTCAATGGGAATTTGTAATTCCGATGCAATTCGGCAGACAATATCAAAGTTCGGCATATCGCCGGATTTTGCTCCATCCAAATCTACCAGATGAATCAAATCGCCCCCCTCTTCCTGCCAACGCAGAGCAACAGCAAGGGGGTCCTCGGAGAATGTAGTCTTTTTGCGATAGTCACCTTGTACCAAACGCACGCATTTTCCGTCTATCATATCTATTGCAGG
>JAZNKC010000032.1:0-13999 GCA_045578365.1 Ructibacterium sp. | reverse complement strand
GCGGAAATCAAAAATTCCTGCTGGTCATTATCCATTTCAATAAAGGTTTCTGCCGCAAATTCCTTGGGCAGAATCCGAAACAGCAAGGTCAACTCTGTTTCAGAAACCTCTGAGAGCATCTGTGCAATATCCACCGCATTGCGGGCGGTCAAAAGCTCCCTTAAAGGTGCAATTCGTTTTTGAGAAAGAAGCTCCAGAGCTTTTTCCAGAATCTCTTCAATCTCCATTTCCATCCAATTTTCTTCCATCTCGGTTCCTCCTTTTCTTTGTTTTTAAGAGAGAACCCGTTGCGTGAGGCTATGCACGCCGAAAAACATCCACTGCCTTCGCCCGCCGGGCTTTTTCCCATTATCGCCGCTTGCGTCCATATCCTCACCTCCTGTTTGATGAATTGTTTTTCTATTGTAACACAGATGTTTCAAATTTTCAAGGTGTTTTTCCTCTGGAAATGGTATGTTTTGCTTGCATTTTTGCCATAAAGGTGTTACAATATACGGATAAGAATTGACAAAGGACTGATTGGATGAATCTTCAGCAAGTGCAGGAACTGGACGCAAATTATTATATGAATACCTTTGGTCAGCGGACCCCTATCTGTTTCAAAGAGGGAAAGGGCATCACCCTGACCGACACCGAGGGCAAAAAGTATCAGGACTTTTTTGCAGGTATTGCGGTGAACTGTCTGGGATACGGACATCCCCGGCTGGTAGAGGAGTTAAAGGATCAGGTGGAAAAGCTGACCCATATCTCCAATGTATTTTATACCGAGAATCAGGCAAGACTGGCAGAGATGCTGGTGACAAACAGCTGTCTTGACAGGGTGTTCTTTGCCAACACCGGCGCAGAGGCAAACGAGGGTGCCATCAAACTGGTCAAGAAATATTTTGTGGAACAAGGAAAGCCTGAGAAACGGGAAATCATCACCTTGAAAAATTCCTTCCACGGACGGACCCTTGCCACCGTGGCGGCAACCGGACAGGAGAAATATCAAAAACCCTACCTGCCCCTCTTGGAAAAGTTTGTCCATGTGGAGGTCAATGATTGCAAGGCACTCGCCGACGCGGTCAATGAAAACACGGCGGCGATTATGGTAGAGCTGATTCAAGGAGAAAGCGGGGTTCTGCCCCTGACCGAAGAATTTGTTTCCACCATAGAAGCATTACGCAAGGAGAAAGACCTGCTTTTGATTGTGGATGAGGTACAGACCGGCATCGGGCGCACCGGAAAATTGTTTGCCTATGAATGGTATGGCATTGAGCCGGATATTGTGACCCTTGCCAAGGGTCTGGGCGGCGGCATCCCCATCGGAGCCTTTCTGGCAAAGGAATCGGTGGCATCCGCATTTCAGCCCGGTGACCACGGTACTACCTTTGGCGGCAACCCCTTGTCTGCCCGTGCAGGACTGGTGGTTCTGGACGAGCTGTTAAACAACGGGGTGCTCAAGCACGCCGCAACTGTTGGTGCGTATATGCAGGAAACCCTTTCTGCCATAGAAAGTGAAAAAATTGAACAGGTGCGGGGCAAAGGCCTGATGATAGGTGTGGTTCTCACCCAGCCTATCGCCAAGGCTGTGGGCGGAGCACTCAGGGACAAAGGCTACATTGTGGGTGTGGTCGGTGACAGAGTTCTGCGACTGGTTCCCCCGCTGATTGTAACCAAGGACGAGATTGACGGCTTGGCAGAGGCACTCAAAGATGTTTTAAGAAAGGATGAAAGCAGATGAATTTGAAGCATTTTATCAGTATTCACGATATTACCGTAGAGGAATTTCACCAGCTTCTGGATTTGGCACTCAAGCTGAAAAAGGAGCACAAGGCGGGCGTCAAGCATACTATGCTGGACGGCAAAACCTTGGGTATGATTTTCACCAAGTCCTCCACCCGTACCCGTATCTCCTTTGAAGTGGGTATGTATCAGCTGGGCGGACATCCTATGTACCTCAACGCCAACGATATGCAGCTTGGCAGAGGCGAGAGTATCTATGACACCGCCAATGTGATGAGCCGGTTTGTGGACGGCATTATGATTCGTACCTATGACCATCAGGATGTTTTGGACCTTGCCAAATTCGGTTCGGTTCCGGTCATCAATGCGCTGACCGACCATCTGCACCCCTGTCAGGCAATGGCAGATTTGATGACGGTGTATGAGCACAAGGGTACCTTAAAGGGCTTAAAGCTTGCCTATGTGGGCGATGGCAACAATGTGGCACACTCTTTGCTCTATGCCTGTGCCAAGGCAGGAATGCATATGTCGGTTGCAACCCCCGTGGGTTATGAGTGTGATGCCACCGTTGTGGCAAACGCCATAGACGATGCCAAGGAAACAGGGGCACAAATCACCATCTGCAATGACCCCAAAGAGGCAATCAAGGATGCGGATGTGGTCTGCACCGACACCTGGACCAGTATGGGACAGGAGGCAGAAAAGGCAGAGCGGGTAAAAATCTTCAAGGATTATCAGGTGAACAAAGAACTGTTTGCACTGGCAAAGGACGATGCCATCTTTATCCATTGTCTGCCGGCATACCGTGGTTATGAAGTGACCGAGGACATCATCGACGGCCCCATGTCGGTGGTCTTTGACGAGGCAGAAAACCGTTTGCATGCCCAGAAAGCCATTCTGGCTGCATTGATGGGTAAAAACAACGGTTAGGAGGTTGTAAGATGGAAAAAAACTTATATGCATTTGAAGTAAAGCATGCGACGGAGGAAGATATTCCCGCCATTCACAAGATTACCAAGGACGCTTTTTTGAAATACTGTGAAATGGCAGAACTCAGCTATGACATCGAGGCGTTGAACGAAAACTATGACGATATCCGCAAGGATATCGAAACCAAAGAGGTTTTTGTGGTTCGG
This sequence comes from Ructibacterium sp., assembly GCA_045578365.1. Classification (GTDB taxonomy): domain Bacteria; phylum Bacillota; class Clostridia; order Monoglobales; family Monoglobaceae; genus Ructibacterium. The sequence continues at coordinate 11,138 of JAZNKC010000032.1, read as the reverse complement.
ATTGATGACGAGCCGGTAGGCGCTGTCCGTGTAGAGATTCTGGACAACGGAGAGGCATACCTCAGCCGTTTTGCGGTAGGCTCCAGCCACCGGAACAACGGTGTGGGCAAAATCCTGATGAGCGTGGTGGATAAAATTATGAAGCAGCATCAGGTGAAGATTCTGCGTCTGCACACCGCGGCAAAGGTTGCTCCCACCATCCGTTTTTATTACGGCAGAGGCTTTTATATTGCAAGCGTGGAAAACGGCAGAGGCTATCCCAGAGCCGAGCTGGTGAAAGAATACAAATAGGGAAAGGAATCAAACCAATGAAAATCAAAGAGCTTTTTACTGCGCCGGTTGCCGACAAAACACAGGTTTGTGTCAATGGTTGGGTGCGCACCTTACGGGTTTCCAAAAATTTTGGATTTATCGAACTGAACGACGGTTCTTATTTTAAGAATGTGCAGGTTGTGATTGAGGCAGACCGCCTCAGCAACTTTGTAGAGGTTTCCAAGCAGAACGTGGGCGCTGCCCTGCGTGTCAAGGGCGAGCTGGTGCTCACCCCTGATGCCAAACAGCCGTTTGAAATCAAGGCGGATGCGATCGAGATTGAGGGCGCAAGCTCCCCCGATTATCCCCTCCAGAAAAAGCGGCATTCCTTTGAATATCTGCGCACCATCCCCCATCTGCGGGCAAGAACCAACACCTTCTCAGCAGTATTTCGGGTACGCTCCTTGGTGGCATATGCCATCCACAAGTTCTTTAACGAGCGTGGCTTTGTCTATGTGCACACTCCGTTGATTACCGGTAGTGACTGTGAGGGTGCCGGCGAGATGTTTCAGGTAACCACTTTGGATATGGAAAATCTGCCCCGCACCGAAGAAGGTGCTGTGGATTACAGCAAGGACTTCTTTAACAAGCATACCTCTTTGACCGTAAGCGGTCAGTTGGAGGGTGAGGACTTTTCTCAGGCGTTTGGAGATATCTATACCTTTGGTCCTACCTTCCGTGCAGAAAACTCCAATACCACCCGTCATGCAGCAGAGTTCTGGATGATTGAGCCGGAGATTGCCTTTGCTGATTTGAAAGACGTTATGGGCTTGGCGGAAGATATGCTCAAGTTTATCATCCGTTATGTACTGGAGCAGGCTCCGGAGGAGATGCAGTTCTTCAATAATTTTGTGGATAAGGGTCTGCTGGAACGCCTTGATAATGTGGTCAGCAATGAGTTTGGCCACGTGACCTATACCGAGGCGATTGAACTGCTCAAAAACAGCGGCAAAGACTTTGAATATCCGGTTTCCTGGGGTATGGATTTGCAGACCGAGCATGAGCGTTACCTCACCGAAGAGGTGTTCAAAAAGCCGATTTTTGTTACCGATTATCCCAAAGAAATCAAGGCGTTTTATATGCGCCTGAATGAGGATGGCAAGACCGTTGCGGCTATGGACTGTCTGGTTCCCGGCATTGGTGAAATCATCGGCGGCAGCCAGAGAGAAGAACGCATTGACATCCTGACCGAGAGAATGGCAGAAATGGGTCTGAATGAAGAGGATTACGGACACTATCTGGATTTGCGTCGGTTTGGCGGAACCAAGCACGCAGGCTACGGCCTTGGTTTTGAGCGGGCGATTATGTACCTGACCGGTATGAGCAACATCCGTGATGTGCTGCCCTATCCCAGAACGGTCAACAGTCTCTATTAATAGATTGGAGAGAAAGAAATGCAAATATTTGGATTGGATTTGTGGCGGATTATCCTTATTGTGGTCCTGATTTTTCTGGTGGCAAAGCGCGCCAATCTGGTGGCGCTTCTGGCAAAAAAGCAGTACTTCAGTCGGGAATTTGAAAAGTCACGCAAGACCTTTCGGATTGCAGACAAAATCGGCAACTTAAGCCCCAACAACAAAATGAGCTACGGGTATGTCTGCCTCCGTCTGGGTGATCTTTCTGAGGCACGCAAGCACCTGACCCTTTGCCTTAACTTGATTCCTAAGGAAAAACAGGCAGACCGCAATCGGGTGAGAAACCTGTTGGCACTGGTTTTGTGGAAAGAGGGCCACTTGGACGAGGCGATAGAGATGTTGGAAGAGGTGATGGAGTCCGGGTTCAAAAACACCGCGGTTTACCAGAACCTTGGTATCTTCTACAACCTGACAGGGGATGCCCAAAAGGCGTTGGCATTCAATCAGGAGGCCTATGAGTATAACGCAGATGATGCCATCATCTGTGATAATCTGGCAGATGCCTATGCCATTTCCGGCAACTATGAAGCGGCGGCAAAGCAGTATGAGGCGTTGCTGGAAAAAGACCCGCCTCCCCACTTCCCCGAGGCGTATTACGGCTACGGAAAAGTTTTGCTTCAGCTTGGCAGAAAAGAAGAGGGCCTTGAAAAAATCAAGGAATCTCTGGATAAGTCTTTCTCCTACCTGAGCATCTGCAGTAAGGAAGAAATTGAGGAATTGTATAAAGAAAACGGCGGCGTTTTGGAAGATTAAAAAAAGAGCTTGATGGAAATCCATCAAGCTCTTTTGATTTTTATTTAACCCTCTTGGCTGATACGATTCAGCTCTGCCAGACAATCCCTGCAAACCTTGCGGTCCTCAAAGGTAATCAAATCTCCGGCATTGCCGCAGAACAGGCAAGCAGGCTCATACTTCCGCAGAACAATATTCTCACCGTCTACATAAATCTCCAACGGGTCTTTTTGCGCAATGTGCATGGTATCCCGCAACTCCTTGGGGAGCACCACTCTGCCCAACGCATCCACATCTCTGACAATTCCGATTGATTTCATAGTAACATACCTCCTTTTTCCAATATGTTACTATAAATAACAAAAAATGTCAATACCTTTTTTTAGTCTTTTTGTAAAAAAGAGGTAATTTTATCCTTTTTTAGGATAGTTTTGGTGAAAATCAGGCTTTTTTGGAGTTGGCGTTCCCAGTTGAGCGATTCCCATTCTGTTTGGGTCAGGCAGGATTTTCGCACCGATTTGCCGATGCCGGCAGGGTCGGAGGACAATGCCGCACCTTGCCTTAACAGGCGGGTCATCCCTTCTTCTAACTTGGCGGCAAGGAGGGGCATATCCTTTTCGGTTCCGCTGTGGAGGTTGGCAGAAAGGGTTACCTTCACCTCGATGCGGGGCGGATTCTGATTGGGAAGGGAAGTAATCTCCGGGCTACTGCGGGAGGAAATCTGAAAAATGGAGTCTCCGGCAGGCACCGTGATGTTGCTTGCCTCGCCGCAGAGCATTTTGTAAAGCATGGCATCCTCGGCAGATGCCTCTAAGAGCAGCCTGCCGTCCTGAAACACCCCCATCCCCGAGATTCTGTCTTTTTGGGCAAGAGGGAGAACCGGGTCCTTGCCGGTGCTTTGACAATCACTGACAAAGCTGCCAAGCTCGGTCACCGGCGCATCGGGGCTGTACCGCTGACGGAAAAGCAGAGCGTAATACCGTGCGGTGCTTTGTTCCAAGGTGGGTTTGACTCCCACCAAAAACTCCTGTGCCGAATCCGCAAGACAGAGCTTGGTGTCGGGACGGATTTCCGGCTCCCCTAAAAATTTGGCAGTATGGTCGCCGATGCCCTCCTTTGCCAGTTCTTTGGAGAACAGAATCAGTTTGAGATGAGAGATATCCGGTTCTTTTCCAAGGTAACTCCGAAGCTGGGACAGGGCAAGGGGAAAGCTCTCCGCCTCAAAGAACAGGTTGTTGACCCCCTTGTTGGGTTCCTTTTTTTCTGTTGCTTCTTCCTCTTTTTCGGCGGTGGTTCCCATCTCCAAGGGATTGGAAATCTGGAAGGTATAGCAGTAGGGCGCATCCGTCCCCTTGTCCACTCCCAACGCAATCAGGTAGGCGCTTTCCTCCACCTCCCGATTGTCATAACAACCGCAAAGGCCCATACAAAGGACGAGGCAGAGGATTGCTGTAGCTGTTTTGGGCACCTTGCGCAGCCGTTTGATACAAAAGGCGATCATATAAAGTGCCAGACTGAGATACAGGGTGGCAGAAAGGAGAAATCCCAACAGATAAAGTGCCTCCAAGCCCACCCCCGCCTTTGCCATACTGTGCAGGGGAATACTGCGGGCGGGAGTGATTTCATAGGGTTGTCTGAGAGAGGAAATCAGCATCAACCCCATATGGAAGAGAACCGCCAAGGCAGAGGAGAGAAAGACGGTGCGTTTGACCGGAACCTCCGGTCGGCATCGGGGAAAAAGCACCGCCAGAAACAAAAGGTCGGGATAAAACCCAAGGGCGAAAAGTCCCTTGCCAAAGACGGCAGATACACCACTTCCCAAAAGGGGAAAGAGATTGGACCACTTAGCGGAACCCAAGCCGAACAATCCCACTCCCAAAAGGGTCAAACCGATGGGCAGTGCCAATAAGGAGTGCATCCGAAAGATCGAACGGGCGCCTCCCAAGGCAGGGGCGATGGCGCCCAAAAGCAGAAACAGCATCAAAAACCAGTCGGGGGAGCGGAGATAGGACACCTGTTGCAATACCCCGCTGCCCTCTTTCAGGGTATAGACCGCCGCAACCACCCAATAGACTATAGACAAAAGCACCCATAGGACGGAGGGCGGTTTGTTGGGGAGAAACTGCAAAAGAATCCCCAAAACTGCCAGAAAAACAATCCCGCAAAACAGAACACTCAGCCAACCGGCACCGTTGCTGATGGCATCAATCTGTCCGGGATACGAGGTGAAAAGGCGGGTGATACAGCTGTGAAACACCAGTGCACCCAGCTCCCACCTACCCAAATATCTTCGTTGCATCGATTATTCCTCCTTTTTCCATGTTCGGCTGATGGGGGGTTGCCGTCTGGGTTCCTGTGTACGCAGACTGCGGGGGCGCAGTTCCTTTTTCCAGATGGGCTTGACCAGGAGCGAGCCCCAGACCGAGTCCCCGTTTTTGGGGGCAACCGGTGAGAGAAAGGGTACCCCAAAGGTTTCGGATGCGGTGAGCACCGCACCGGTGAGAAACAGGGCGCAGACAATCCCCAAAATCCCCGCCAATGCCCCGAACAGAATGAAGAAAAAGCGGGAGAGAGACAAAGAACGGGAAAACGCCGCCGACGGGGTGGCAAAGGTGCCAAGTCCGGTAATCGAAACAATGATAATCAGGATGGGACTGACGATGTTTGCCTCTACCGCCGCCTGTCCCAGAATCAGACCGCCGATGATACCAAGGGTGGAACCCACAGGACTTGGTACCCGCACCGAGGCTTCCTTAATCAATTCAAAGGAAAGCTCCATCAAAAGGAGCTCTGCCACCAGAGGAAAGGGCACCTTTTCCCGGCTTGCCTCAATGGCAAGGAGCAGGTCAGTGGGTATCACCTCGTGATGATATAGCATCAACGCCACAAAAAGCCCCGGCAAAAGCAGGGAAAGTGCCATCCCCAACAGACGGACCAGCCGCATAAAATTTGCCTCGGGTACACGGACATAGTTATCCTCCGACGCTTCTATCAAATCTGCCGCCGTGGAGGGCAGAACCAGCGCAAAAGGACTTCCCTGCACAATCACCACCACCTTGCCCTCGGCAAGCATGGCCGCTGCACGGTCAGGACGCTCGGTTTTCAAGGTGTGGGTCATGGGGAAGTAGGCATTGTCCTCAATCATCATCTCCACATCGCCGGTGGAAAAGATATAGGAGGTATCAATTCCTTTCAGGCGGCGGCGTACCTCTGCCACCAGTTCGGGATTGGTAACATTTTTCAGGTACATCAAGGCGCAGGGAGTCTTGCTCACCGTGCCCACAGGGATGTGTTCCCCGATTAAATCGGGGGTTTTGAGAATTTTCCGCACCAGAGCCATATTGGTCATAATCACTTCGTTAAATGCCTCTTGCGGCCCCGAAAGGCTTGCCTCCTGTGTGGGGGGACCTACCGACCGTCCCCGCCAGTTCTTGACATCGGCGGCAAAGACGCAGCTGCAGCCATCCACAAAAAAGATGCAGTTACCAAAGGAAACCAGTTCAAATGCCTCTTCAAAGGTGTAAAGCCGCGAAAGGGGACCAAGGGCGGTGATTTTTTCAAACACCGCATCCTCGCGGGAGCCATACGCCTCCACATCTCCGGTAAGCAGACTGCGCAGAATATCACGGTTGATGATATTGGCATCGCTCATTCCATCAAAATAGCAAAGCAGGGCATTCGCCCACCCGTCCTGAAAGCGGACCTTAAATTCACGAAAGACAAACCCCAGATTGTCCGGCACCTGAAATTGGGCACGGACCACCTCTTTGGTTTGTGCAAGATTTCCGGTTATTTTCATAATAATCTCCATTCCGCCGCTCTGCGTTGGCTCAAAGAGTGATGACAGTTCTCTTATCCGCAGAGCAAGGAATGATAAGAGATTATTGAGCCCATGTGCGTTTCGCCATCAGGCGAAAATTTCGCACGGGCAATGCAATCCGCCGGAGGAACAGCGTGAAAGGAACTTTCACGTTGTTACCCGTGGATAGTTTTTCCACCATAGGGGAAAATATACCAAAGAAACTATGACAATTCTGCAACATTTCTACGCGCCCCTTGCATCGAGAGAAAAAGTGGTGTATAATGAAAAAAACTACCTTGAAGTAAAGGATGTCTTTGTATGGAAGACCGTATCGAAAAACGGAAAAAATTTATTGTGAATATCACGTTTTGGGCATTGGTTCTGATCCTTGCATATCTGGTGATAGAATATGCCCTTATCTGGGTGATGCCCTTTATTCTGGGCTTTTTGGTGGCGCTGTTGTTCCGTCCCCTGATTCGCCTGTGCAGTGAAAAGACCAAGCTGAGCAAACGGCTTTGCGCCTTTGTGATTGTGCTTTTGGGCTATTTTCTGTTAGGACTCTTGGTTTGGCGGCTGGGCTCGGCGGTATTTCAGAGCATCAAGGATTTTTGTATGAATCTGCCCACCTTCTTTGCAGAAGAAATCCAACCCTTCTTCAATGCGGCAGGGGATGGTATTTTGGGATTCTCCCGTTGGGTGTTCCCCGATATGGCAGAGCAGGTGGAGGATTTGCTCGCCGGCACCCTGTCCGGGATGCAGTCCTCTCTGGGCGAGATGTCCACCAATGTGCTGACTGCACTTGCAGGCGCATCCACCCGACTGCCCCTTTGGTTGATTTCTTTTATCTTTACCATCCTGTCATCCTTGTTCATCAGTATGGATTATGACCATGTGATGGAGTTCATCAGCAGACAGATGCCTGAGAAAACCCGTGCCTTTGTGCGGGATATCCGCAGTCATCTGGGCAAGACCATCGTTGGGTATCTCAAAGCCTACCTGATTCTGATGCTGATTACCTTTTTGGAAATCTCGGTGGGACTTCTGGTGCTTCGGGTGAAGAATCCCTTTGGTATTGCGGCAATCATTGCCATTGCCGATGCCTTCCCCATTCTGGGAACCGGTACGGTGGTGATTCCCTGGGCGATTATTTCCCTGTTCCAGCAACGGTATTATCTGGCAGCGGGACTGATTCTGCTTTACCTGATTGTAACGGCAGTACGCCACTTTATCGAACCCAAGGTGGTGGGCGACCAGCTGGGAATCTCCCCCATTGTGGCAATCATCTGTATCTATCTGGGATTTGTCTGGTTTGGGGTGCTTGGGGTTATCCTGTTCCCTATGACCATGACCATTCTGCTTTCGCTGCAGAAGGCAGGTAAAATCCACATATGGAAGAATCGAGGGGAACAATGATACCAAAAGGCTTCATCTTTGATATGGACGGCACCATGTTTGACACCGAGGGCATTTCTCTGGATGCCTATGACACGGTGGGCGAGATGTTTGGCATCCGCCTTTTGGAGGAGGAAAAACTGGGTTTTCTGGGGCTTCCCAGCGAAAAGATTGCGGAGCGGTTTTACACCCTGTTTGGTGCGGATTTTGACTGGCAGAGCTTTCGCAAAAAGAAGATGGAAGTGCAAAATGCGGTGATTGCTGAGATTGGCGTTCCCATCAAGGCGGGCCTGTTTGAGATTTTAGAGTATGCCAAGGAAAACCAAATCCTTTGCGCGGTGGCGACCTCCACCTCTCGGGAGCGGGCAATGCCTTTGCTTGAGGGGGCAGGTGTTCTGGATGCCTTTGGGGCGGTGATTTGCGGAGACCAAATCACCCACGGAAAACCCGCACCTGACATCTTTCTCAAGGCTGCAGAGGAATTGAAGCTCTCCCCCGAAGAATGTGTGGTGTTGGAGGATTCCCGCAACGGGATTCTGGCAGCAAAAGCGGCAGGGATGTTTTCGGTGCTGATTCCGGACAAAATTGCCCCCGATGCGGAGATGCGACAAGCAGCAGACCTGCTTTGCAAGAACCTCACAGAGGCAAAAGAATATTTTGAATAAAAAAGGCAGATGCGTTTGCATCTGCCTTTTGCGTTTTATCCTGAAGAACGCCGTGCACAGGGGACTGCACAGGGGACGGTTCTGACTGCACAGGGGACGGTTCTGTGACTGCACAGGGGACGGTTCTGTGTGCTGCGCACACATGGGATTTTCTATCATCCGGACGAATTGTGACATTCCTTCGTTTTGACAAACGCTACTTTTGCTCGTCCAAAAGTAGCCAAAACGACGCCAAGGGGGAGTTTCGATTCTCCCCCTTTGGAAATCCCCCTTAAAACGACACAGGGGCTCTGCCCCTGGACCCCGGTTATTCGGATTTTTCTTGGTTTTGTGCCACAGGATTGGAGGTATAGTTCTTCTGCCTCCTGTTGCGCTTTTTTGAGCTCCTCTATGGTGTCAGTAATCACATTAAACATCTTACAATATAGTTTTTGATAATCCGGCATAATTTTCACCCTCTCATTTGTAAAATAAAAAAATGCGCGGCCACGCAGAGCCACGCACGAAAAACGCATGGCTCTTTTGTTGCGACACAAACTCCAAACACATAAAGGAAAACCCCGCATTGGAAATAAGCCTGCGTTTTTACCAAGGGTAAAAACGCGGGATAAAAGCCTTTATGTGGTTTATGTCGCATCTTTACTATATCACAGATTTTTCTGTTTTGCAAGCGTTTTTTTGTAAAAAACTGGAAATTTTTATATTTTACCCGTTTACAATAAAAGGCAGATGCATTTGCATCTGCCTTTTGTTTTAGTCTTGGTCTTGAATTTCCTTGTGGAACTGTTGCAGGGACTTGACTTCCAGATTCGCGTTCTTCTTCACCGCTTTGATACCCTCAACCGCCGCAATGGCTGCTGCCATGGTGGTCATATGGGAAACACGGTGCTTGATAGCACTCTTACGGATATAGCTGTCATCCTCTGCACCCTTTTTGCCAACCGGAGTATTGATGATGAAATCAATCTTGCCGTTGGTAATCTTGTCAAGGATGTTGGGTCTGCCCTCTTCCAGCTTGGCAATCTTCTCAACCGGAATGCCCGCACTCTGAATCAGGCGGTAGGTTCCGTCGGTTGCCATCAGCTTAAAGCCGCATTCGTCAAAGCCCTTGGCAACCTCGATGGCATCGCCCTTGTCCATATCGCTGATGCTCATCAGCACGGTACCGGAAAGGGGAAGAACGCCGGACTTGGTTGCTTCCTGTGCCTTGTAGAACGCTTCGCCAAAGGAGGCTGCAATACCCAGAACCTCACCGGTGGAACGCATTTCCGGACCCAGGATGGGGTCAACCTCTTGGAACATATTGAAGGGGAATACCGCTTCTTTGACGCCATAGTGGCTGAACTTCTTCTCTTTCAGTTCCGGAACGGGAGAGGTTCTTCCGGTCAGGTGACCGGTCATAATATCGGTTGCAAGCTTCACCATATTGATGCCGCAAACCTTGGAAACCAGCGGAACAGTACGGGATGCACGGGGATTTGCCTCCAATACATACACCTTGCCGTCCTCGATGGCATACTGCATATTCATCAAGCCGACAACATTCATCTCGGTTGCAATCCGCTTGGTGTAATCCTTGATGGTGTCAATCTGCTCTTTGGTCAGGCTCTTGGGAGGAATCACACAGGCAGAGTCGCCGGAGTGTACGCCTGCAAGCTCGATGTGCTCCATCACAGAGGGAACAAATACCTGCTTGCCGTCGCTGATGGCATCTGCCTCACACTCGGTTGCGTGGTGGAGGAACCGGTCAATCAGGATGGGACGGTCAGGAGTGACACCCACTGCTGCATTCATATAGAAGGTCAAGGATTCGCTGTCGTAAACCACTTCCATACCACGGCCGCCCAGTACGTAAGAGGGACGAACCATAACCGGATAGCCAATCTTTTCTGCAATGGCAAGTGCCTCTTCCGCATTGACTGCCATACCGGATTCCGGCATGGGAATCTCCAGCTTGTCCATCATCTCACGGAACAAATCTCTGTCCTCAGCAAGGTCGATGGTCTCGCGGTTAGTTCCCAGAATGTTGACCCCTGCTGCCTTCAGGTCTGCCGCCAGATTCAGCGGAGTTTGTCCGCCAAACTGTGCAATCACACCGATGGGCTTTTCTTTCTCGTGGATGCTGAGTACATCCTCCAGAGTCAAAGGCTCAAAGTAAAGACGGTCGGAGGTGTCATAGTCGGTGGAAACGGTTTCAGGGTTACAGTTGACGATGATGGTTTCAAAGCCAAGCTCTTTCAGCGCCTTGGAGGCGTGAACACAACAGTAGTCAAACTCGATACCCTGACCGATACGGTTGGGGCCGCCGCCCAGAATCATCACCTTCTGCTTGCCGTTGTTTTCCTCGGGAGCATCTTCTTTCAGGTTGTAGCTGGAATAGAAGTATTCTGCATCCTCAGTACCGCTAACGTGAACGCCTTCCCATTTCTCTACGATGCCTGCCTTGATGCGTGCATCACGGATATCCTTTTCGGGAACCTCTAAAATCTGTGCCAGATATTTGTCGGAAAAACCGTCGCATTTTGCCTGTCTTAAAATTTCGGTTTTAGGAACGGAACCTGCCAACTTTTTGAGTGCCTCTTCCTCTTCCACCAATTCACGCATCTGGTCGATAAAGTATCCCTTTACCTTGGTTTTTTCGATAATCTCTTCATTGGTTGCACCCTTGCGCAGTGCCTCGTACATAATAAAATGCCGTTCACTGCTGGGAGTACCAAGCATTTTCAAAAGATCTTCCTTGCTCTTTTCTGCAAAGTCCTTGGCGCCGCCCAGACCGCTTCTGCCGATTTCCAGAGAACGGATGGCTTTCTGGAAGGCTTC
>JAZNKC010000031.1:0-12081 GCA_045578365.1 Ructibacterium sp. | reverse complement strand
AAGCACCGAAAGGTTTCGGTATGCTGCCATATCCTGCACCTTTTTGGCGGTATTGCTGCCCGCATCCTCTGCCAGAATCAGCAGAAATGCTTTGCCGCCCCGCACCGTTTCAGTAACCTTTTCTTCACCTGCTGCGACCTTGCCTGCCCGCATTGCAAGGGAGAGCATACCCCAAAACTTAGGATTCATCGTCTGCCTCCTTTGCAGTTTGCATCAAACGCTCATACACCGCGGGATTTACAGAATCGGAGAACGCGCGCTCCAACGCCTTGCGTTTTTGCGCCTGCGCAACACAACCGCCCTTTTTGCAAAGGTAGGCACCTCTACCCGGCATGGTTCCGCTACCATCGATTTCTGCACCCCGTTCTTTTTGGTATGCAATCCGTATCAGGTCTTGTTTTTCCTTTCGCTGTCTGCACACCATACACATTCTCAGAGGTTTCATACTTCCTCTTCCTCAACTGCCTGTGCCGCTTTCTGGGCAGAGGTCAGGTCAATCTTCCAACCGGTCAGGCGGGCTGCCAGACGCACATTCTGTCCCTCTCTGCCGATGGCAAGGGAGAGCTGGTCATCCGGAACAACCACCTTGCAGATGTGATGGTCTTCATCCACCTCGATGGAAAGCACCTCAGCGGGGCTGAGTGCATTGGAAACGTATACTGCAGGGTTTTCGCTATACTCAATGATGTCAATCTTCTCACCACGGAGCTCACGGATAACCTCTTGCACACGCATTCCCTTAGGACCGATACAGGTACCAACCGGATCTACATTTTCCTTGTTGGAATGTACTGCAATCTTACTTCTGGAACCTGCCTCACGGGAGATGGATTTGATTTCAATGATTCCTTCATCGATTTCAGGAACCTCCAGCTCCAACAGTCTGCGTACCAGACCCGGATGGGAACGGGAAACCACCAGATGCACACCCTTTGCAGAATCTGCAACCTCAACCACATAAACCTTGTAGCGTTCACCCACCTGATAGTTGTCCTGACGCACCTGTTCGTTGGGCATCAATACCGATTCGGTATTCTCGATTTCCAGCATCACATTGCGACGCTCAATCCGGCGAACCTTTGCAGATGCGATATCATTCTGGCGGTCAGAGTATTCGCTGACCATCCGTTCCCGCTCTGCCTCATGCATTCTCTGGAACACCACCTGACGGGCGGTCTGTGCCGCAATTCTGCCAAAGGTTTTGGGGGTTGCCTCAAATTCCACAATGTCTCCGATGCGATATTTTGCATCGATACGCTGTGCTTCTTCCAAAGAAATTTCGGTTTCGTAATTTTCTACTTCTTCTACTACCGTCTTGCGTGCAACAATGCGGATGGCACCGGTTTCTTCATCAAACACAACGCCAACCTCCTGTACTGCGCCAAAATGCTTGCGGTAAGCAGAAATCAACGCACTCTCCAAAGCATCTAAGATTACATCCTTGCTGATGCCTTTCTCCTCTTCAATCATTGCCAATGATTCAAACAACTCAGAACTCATTTTTCTAACCATTCCTTTCTCTCTATGTCCAATTTTATCAATCTCTAAAAATCAAAGTGCAGATGCACCACGGTGGTTTCCTTAAGGTCAAGGCTGAGTACCTCATCCCCTACCTCAAGCTGCATCACACCGTCCTCATAGCCCTTTAAGGTGCCGGTCAGCTGTTTGCTGCCACCGATTGCCTTGTAAAGGCCTACATCCACCGTCTCTCCCAAATATCTTTGAAAATGGGCATCGGTTTTCAGCCGACGCTCCACACCGGGAGAAGATACTTCCAGATAATAATTTTGTGCAATCGGGTCTTCTTTATCCAATACATCGCTGAGCTTGCGGCTGATTGCCTCACACTCATCCAAAGAAATCCCGCCATCCTCCTTGTCTGCATAGATACGCAGAAACCAGATGCCGCCCTCTTTGACATATTCCACATCATAAAGGTATGCACCCTCTGAAACCACAACGGGTTCTGCCAGAGCAAGGATTGTCTTTTCTGTTTTTGAGTACGCCATTTTTGACCTCCTTTTTAGGTTAACCAAACAGAAAGAGTGAGGTTTGCCCTCACTCTTCCGTCATTTGATACTCAATTCTTATATAAAATACCACAAATCCCACAATTTGTCAAGCATTTTTGCGAAATTTGTGCCGCTCTATCAGGATTCCGAGCGGAACAGTTTTTCCAGCTCTTCCTTAAAGCTTTCGATATCCTTAAACTGCTTATACACCGATGCAAAACGCACATAAGCAACCTCGTCAATCTTGCGCAGGCGGTCCATCACCATCTGCCCGATTTTTACCGAAGAAACTTCCCTTGCAAGGGAGTTGTGAATCTCTGTCTCGATGCTGTCCAAGATCCCGTCAATCTCTTCAATAGGAACGGGACGGTTGGCACAGGAGTTCAGGATTCCCCGTTGCAGTTTCTCCCTGTCATAGCTCTGGCGCGAGCCGTCTTTTTTGATGACGATAATCGGCACGCTCTCAATTTTTTCATAGGTAGTAAACCGTTTGCCGCATTGCAAACACTCCCGCCGTCTGCGGATGGCAGTTCCATCCTCGGCAGAACGGGAATCCACAACCTTGCTTTCTAAATGACCGCAATAATAACAACGCACCTTTTATCCCCCTCGCATCGTTTTTCTTAGTATATCTTACGGAGTGGTTTTTTGTCAACCATCCCCCCGGTATTTGTCAACAAATTGTAATTATCATTCTATCCACTCGGTACAGAATGACAATGCCGGAAGTCCGCTCTGGTCGGTAAGGTTGGGCATTTCGGGATACGCCCCCCAAGCATAGCGTGCCATCACGGGGTAATCCACCTTTTCGCTAAAGACCCGCAAGGTATTTCCGTGGATTTCCACCTCAGCAGGATAGAACATTCCATCCTTGCCTGCCACCTCAAATTCCTGTGGGCGGGTTTCGTCCATCTCTTTTTCCAGTATCCATTTCATTCCTTGTTCGTCGGCATACTGCTCCTTGGGGAGCACGCAAAGGGCTCCGGCGGATAGGAAGGTCAGTTCCAGTTGGTTTTCTATCCGTCGTGCCGACTGGTACGCCGGACCTGTTACCCCAATGGCAGCTGAGCCATAAACATCCCGTTTGGCAAGGCGGACAAAACGCTCTGCCGCCAGTTTTTTCTGGTGGGGATGGATATCCTCCCGACAGTTGCCTGCGCCGGCTTTACGTTCTCCATAAATATCCATCAGGGAAATGATTCCTGCATTGTTGGGATTGGAAATCGCGGAAAGTGCCAAACGCTGACCCTCCCGCACCAGACTTTCGTCCTTTTTGTAGCGGGTCAGCTGTGCCCAGTAAAAAGGCAAATCCTCGCCCCAGATTCCCCGATACAGGTCGACAAGTCCGCTCATTGCATCCCGATAGGTGTTGGTGCTCAGGTGGGTGCGGTATTCATCCGCCTCGCCTTGATACATCAAGATGCCACGGATTTGGAGCCTAGAAAGGGGCACAATCCGATTGTAATAAAGTCCGCCATCGGTGGAGGTAAAGCTGTTCAAAACGGTTCCGTAGGGAATCCAGCGGTTGATTTCCGTATCGCCGACTGCGGCGGTGATGATACCGATGGGGATTTGGTATTCCTGCTGAAGTTCTGTGGCAAAAAAGTAGCCAATGGCAGAGCAGTAGCTTGCCGCCTCATGGTTCATCATTGACCACGCGGGATGGATGTACCCCACCGGCAGATGTTCCACCGGTGCGCCTGCGCCCCCTGCGCCTTTGCTCCACAAATTGAGCAGGCGAATCTGCGAATTTTCGGTTTCTTCCTTTCCCTTCTTGGAGCGAAGATACTTTTGGGTATCCTTTCCCCCAAGGAGATGATATTCCATATTGGACTGCCCGATACAAAGCCAGATGTCCCCAAAGGTAATATGCTCAAACACCTTTTCCTTGGCACCGCAACGAACGGACAGGGTATAGTCTCCGCCGTGGGCAAAGCTTCCCAGTTCTATCGTCCAACGAGCATCCTTATCTGCGATTGTTTGAGTAAGTACAGGTTGGTCTTTCCCGTTGGCAAGAGAAAGTTCCACCACCGAATCGGGTGGCGCACTGCCCCAAATCGTCAGGGGTTTGTCCGCCTGCAACATCATATTGTCCGAGAACAGATTGGACATAGAAAATGCCGGATTTCCTTGGGTATAGGCATAATGCAAATCCTGCGGAATCAACGAGGTTCCGCCCTTGTCCCAAGCCAGTAATCGGTAGCTGTCCCCCGCCTTGTGATTGGGAATGGAAAGAGAAACCGACTCCATCCGTTCCTCACCCTTCGCAAAACTTTTGTCCACTACCGAAATTGCCTTCAGCACCCCTTGGTCATTGTAAGCGGTTGCAATCAGCTTGCTCTCTAAATCCCGCTCCACATCATAGGTATAGAGTTGCATATCCCAGCGGGTCTGTCCCCGCCACTCCCGCTGAAAGCTCCAACCGGGGTAGGCAAGCCACTCCACCTCGGCAATCCTTGCTCCGGCAGGAATGGTGAGCTTGCCGTAGCGCAGTTGACCCACCCCGCCGAAAGAAAATTCTTTCCATTCCGGCGTGTAGCCGGTGGTAGTGAGGGGTTCTGCGATTGCCGCCCTTTGAAAGTTGCGATTGTTGTTGGAAACCGAAAATACTGTCCCTTGACAGCGATCAATATCCTGCTCCTTTTCCCCTGCGGCAGGGAGAAAACGCACGCCGCCAAGGATGAAAAGTCCACCCAAATCCAAGGTGATTTCACAAGATTTTTCTGCCACAAAGACGGTGGATTCATCCCTGTCATAGAGCTTTTGCAGTTCTGAAAAAGCCACCCCTTGTCCCCGCAGATTATGGGGAGCCGCCTGTACCCCAACCGGTTCTAAGGGGGCATAAATCTTCATGGCACTTGCCATCAGCGGGAATGCCATAAGCACAAAAATAAGGGTCAGTATCCATATGGGAAATTTTTTCATATGGCACCGCCCCTTTCGTTTCTTAAATTGATATGGCAATAGTTTACACCAAAACCGGTGGTTTGTCAACCGTCCACACAGGGACAAAGAAAGCCTGTCGTTGACAGGCTTTTTTTATTTTTTAGGGAATGCTCGACAGAGAATGGCTGCAACCTCTGCACGGATGATGGGGTCCTTGCCACGGAAGGTCCCTTCCTGATCTCCGGTGAGGTACCCCTTTGCCACCGCTGCGGCAACATAGGGACGGTTGTGGGTGGAGATGCTGTCCACATCCGAAAAACGGGCAGACAGATATGCGGTAGGGTCAGCAAAGGCTGACGTATTGAGCCCCTGCACCTTAACCAGAGCCGCCGCCACATCCTCACGGGATGCCTCCCACTCGGGACGGAAATAAAGTCCGCTATCGGTGGAATATCCTGTGATATAACGCAGACAACTGTTGACATAAGGGAAATACCATTGGTTGCTGGGCACATCCACATAGGGAGAAACCCGACTGGTGCTGAGCGGCAGATTGCTGATGCCCACCAGCATCTTGGCATATTCGCCCCGCTCCACGGTGTTTTCCGGTCCAAAGGTTCCGTCACCGTAACCGCTGACAATCCCCCGATCCACCAAGTCATACACATAAGGCGCCGACCAGGAGTCCTTGGGCACATCGGTAAAGGTCTGCTGCGCGGCAGATGCCGGCAATGTGCTCAAGCACACAAGCAGAAGAACCGCAAGATATACCATCCTCTTTTTCATACGAATACCTCCAAAAAGGAATTATCTCAGCAGATTATAGCCAAAAAGGTGAATTTTGTCAAGTTTTCCTTGTCATCACCCCTTTTTTGTGCTATGATAAACACAAAAATGAGAGAAAGGACCTTGCTCCAATGAAAGAAAAGCTTTATACCATTCCGGTCAACGAAGCCTTTGACAATGCGGGCGAATGCGGATTTTGCGCCCTTAATAAAAAACTGGAACGTGAAATTCTGGACTATGTGATGGGTCCTTCTTATATGGAAGAGGACATCCGTGAAGATATGGACCGGATGGGATTCTGTCAGGACCACTATCGCCAGATGTTTGCCGCCGGCAATCGGTTGGGTGTTGCGCTGATGCTGAAAAGTCATATGCACCACACCCTGAAAGAAACCGAGCGGCTGTTTCAGGAAGAACTCTTGGCAGGGCAAAAGAAAAGGCCGTTTGCCAAAGCACCCGACTCCCCCTTTGCGGCATTTGAACAGGGGCGGGAAGAATCCTGTTATGCCTGTTTTCGGATGAAGCGGCGGATGGACAGTTATTTCAGCACCTTCTTCCATCTTTGGAAAACCGAACAGGAGTTTCGGGACAAAGTGCTCAGCGGCAAAGGCTTTTGCCTGTCCCACCTGAAAGAGGCAATGGCTGAGGGAAAAAAACGCCTGAGCCAAAAGGACTATCGGGCATTTTTAGAGGCGATTCTCCCGTTGCAGCAAGAAAACCTCAAGCGGGTGGAAAGCGACCTTGACTGGTTCATCCAGAAGTTTGACTATCGCTTTAAGGAAGAGCCTTGGAAGGATTCCAAGGATGCGGTAGAGCGGGGCATTCAAAAGATGGCATCCCTCCTCCTTGGGGAGAAGGATTGACCATTGGAACATTTTGTGCTATTATTATAGGAAAAAGGAGGAATGGTTATGGTCTTGACATTAGATATCGGCAACACCCATATTGTTTTGGGCGGATTTTTGGATGGGGAACTGCAATTTGTGTCCCGTCTTTCCACCAATGCAAAAAAGACCGAAGATGAGTACGCGGCACTGCTTTATGACATCTTCCGTCTGGAGGGGGTACACAAGCCGGAGGTGCAAGGTGCCATTATTTCCTCTGTGGTTCCGCCTCTCAACCAAACCATGACTGCGGCATTGAACAAGGTGTGCGGCATTACCCCTATGATTGTGGGTCCCGGTATCAAGAGCGGTGTGAATCTTTTGGTTGACAATCCCCAACAGGTGGGTGCGGATTTGGTCTCAAGTGCCGCTGCGGTGGTAAAGCATTATCCTCTGCCTGCGTTGGTGGTGGATATGGGTACTGCCACCAAGCTTTCTATCATTGACGAAACCGGTGCATTCCGCGGTGTTTCCATTACCCCCGGTGTGCAGATGGGCTTGCAGGCACTCTCCGGCGGGACGGCACAGCTTCCTCAGGTAAGCTTGGATGCGCCCAAGCATCTCATCGGCAAGAACACCGTGGAGAGTATGCAATCCGGCGTGGTCTACGGCAACGCCTGCTTGATTGACGGGATGGCACGGCGGATGGAGGCAGAATTTGGTGCACCCCTTCACCGCATTGCAACCGGAGGGATTGCCAAATTTATCGTCCCCCAGTGCGAACTGGACTTCACGCTGGACGAAAGCCTGATTCTGAAAGGTCTTTATTCTATCTACGAAAAAAACTAATTTTTTATAAATTTTTATGCGTTGCATCTTTCTAAAAGAGCGACAGCAAGGAGGAATTTTTATGAAAAACAAATTATCTACCAAAACCTTGGTACTGGGTGCTGTTTTAACCGCACTGGTATTTCTGCTTCAGTACTTAGGTGCCTTCATCAAGTTGGGGCCCTTCTCCATTTCATTGGTGCTGATTCCGATTGTCATCGGTGCGGCAACCTGCGGAGTTGGCATCAGCACTTGGCTTGGTTTGGTCTTTGGCGCCGCAGTATTGCTCAGCGGTGATGCCGCAGCCTTTCTGGCAGTCAGCGTTGGGGGAACCATCCTGACGGTGCTAGCAAAGGGTATCCTGTGCGGACTTTGCGCAGGCTTGATTTATCAAGGCATTCTGCGCCTTACCAAAAACACGCTGCTTGCAGTGGTTGCTGCAGCTATTGTCTGCCCTGTGGTGAATACCGGCGTCTTTTTGCTCGGATGTCTGGCGTTCTTCATGGATACGGTTGCCCAGTGGGCTGCCGCTGCCGGACTGGGCGGCGATGTGGCACAGTATATGATTTTTGGACTGGTTGGCGGAAACTTCTTGTTTGAGCTTGCCACCAACATCATCTTAAGTCCCATTGCCACAAGACTTCTCAAAATCAAAGAAAAACAATAACACAAAAATCCCCGACCGAATCGGTCGGGGATTTGTTTGTCCATTTATCATGTTTACGGAATAACAACTTTTTTGAAACTGATACGACGCATCGATGATATTTGGAATGTGTTGATGTTAGATAGCACGAACATCAACAGCCCGCAGCTTGCTTGCATCTTTGGGATCCGGCTCGGTGCTGTAGGTAACCTTCTGACCCTCTTCCAGAGTCTTGAAGCCGTCTGCGATGATTGCGGAGAAGTGAACGAAAACATCGTCACCGCCGTTGTCATCAGAAATGAAGCCGAAGCCTTTTGCGGGGTTAAACCATTTCACTGTACCCTGATTCATTGTGTGGTACCTCCAAATTGAATATTTTGTATTCCGTGATGATACATATGTTGTACTCTGAGCGTTCTTATACAAAACCTCACACCCTTGCTTTGCCAAGGCTGTGCATACAAACTATTATCTTGAATACATATCCAGTATAGCATATCCTACCATAAAATGCAAGTCTTTTTCACAAAATTCCCATTGATTTTTTCCCCGATTTTTCGCCTTGTTTCGCAACTTTTGACAAATGGAACATTATCTGTTATACTAAGGCTGTCGACGGAGAAAGCTCCCGACAAGAAAAGAAAGGATGGATGAATCTTGGATTCGTTGCCCCCGCAACTATTGTTACCGATACTTGGAGTTTTTGTATTGCTTGGTTTTCTGACCGCCTTTGCCAAGGCGGCAAGCGTCGCCATCAGCGACACACGGCTGGCGGCACTTGCGGAGGAAAATCCCAAAGCAAAGCGTCTGTATCTGCTGCTTGAAGAAGAACCTTCTCAGGTGATGGGTGCTCTTGACTGTATCACCGGATTTTTCTGGTCTATGCTGGCAGTCTTTGGGGTTCTTGGCTTTGCAAAGCTTCTCCATGCCGGTTTGTTCGCTACCGGACTGATTCTGGCAATCGCCCACGGACTTTTGGGGATGCTCTTTTTCCTGCTTTTGCCCAAACGCCTGGGCGCAAAATATGCAGAATCTGCAGCGCTTGCCCTGTCCGGTTTCACCAAGCTGATGGTTGTCATCGGCAAGCCCTGTTTGTGGATTTGCACCCTGCTTGCCAATCTGATTGCCCGCCTGTTCGGGGTACGCCCCCACGACCTGGAAGAAGAGGTCACCGAGGAGGAAATCCGAATGATGGTGGATATGGGTTTAGAGAGTGGTGCCATTGATGACGATGAAAAAGAAATGATTCATAACATCTTTGAGATGGATGACAAACCCATTGAGGATATTATGACCCATCGTACCGAGGTATGTGTCCTCTGGATGGAGGACAGTCTGGATGATTGGAAAGCCTTTGTGGATGAAACCAACCATACCCGCTATCCGGTCTGCGATGAGGAGATTGACAATGTTATCGGGGTTATCAATTCCCGTGACCTTTACCGCTTTTTGTTGGATGGCGGAAACCGCAGCAACCTGCGGTCCATTCTGCGGGAGCCTTATTTTGTGCCCGGCAGTATGAAAGCCGACGAACTCTTTTCCCAGATGCAACAGAAAAACACCCATATTGCTATGGTCTTAGATGAATATGGCGGTTTTCAGGGGTTAGTCACCCAAGAGGATTTGTTGGAAGAAATCGTGGGAGAGCTTTATAGCGAGTACGACGAGCCGGAAAAGGATATTGACATTCTCTCACTGGATGAAAACACTTGGAAAATCAAGGGGTCTGCCCTGATTGAGGATGTGGAAGAAGCACTTTCCATCACCTTGCCGGATGGGGACTTTAACACCTTTGCCGGATTGGTACTGGATGCCCTTGAAACGCTGCCGGAGGACGGAGAAACCGCCGAGGCAGAAATCGGCAAGCTGCAGATTAAGGTGACCTCCATTCTGGAACACCGGATTGAGGAAGCTTTGGTTTGCTTAAAGCAAGACTTGGATGAAGACGCTGAAGCGGAATAAAAAAAGCACCCAAAGGGTGCTTTTTTTATTCCAAATAATCTTTCAGTTTGCGGCTGCGGCTGGGGTGACGCAATTTCCGGAGCGCCTTTGCCTCAATCTGGCGGATACGCTCACGGGTGACATTGAATTCCTTACCCACCTCTTCCAAGGTTCTGGCTCTGCCGTCGTCCAGACCGAAACGCAGACGGAGTACCTTTTCCTCTCTAGGGGTCAGGGTGTTGAGCACGTCTGCCAGTTGCTCCTTCAAAAGGGTAAAGGTTGCAGCATCAGAGGGTGCGGGTGCATCCTCGTCCTGAATGAAGTCGCCCAGATGGCTGTCTTCCTCTTCACCGATGGGAGTTTCCAGAGAAACCGGTTCTTGAGCAATCTTCATAATCTCGCCCACTTTATCCACCGGCATATTGAGTTCTCTTGCAATCTCTTCCGGCAGAGGGTCTCTGCCCAGTTCCTGCACCAACTGACGGGAAACACGAACCAGTTTGTTGATGGTTTCTACCATATGCACAGGGATACGAATGGTTCTTGCCTGATCGGCAATGGCACGGGTAATCGCCTGACGAATCCACCATGTTGCATAGGTACTGAACTTATAACCCTTGGTATAGTCAAACTTTTCTACCGCCTTAATCAGACCTAAGTTACCCTCCTGAATCAGGTCGAGGAAAAGCATACCTCTTCCCACATAACGCTTGGCGATGCTGACCACCAGACGCAGGTTTGCCTCGGCAAGCTTTTTCTTTGCCTCTTTGCTGCCCTCTGCCATCTGGCGGGCAAGCTCGGTTTCTTCATCGGCAGACAGAAGGTCTACCTTACCGATTTCTTTCAGGTACATCCGCACCGGATCATCAATACCAATGCCGTCGGGAACCGACATATCGTCAAGCTCCTCTTGGGTAATCACCAAATCTTCTTCGATGATTTCCATTTCCTCGTCGATGTCACCGACGATTTCCACGCCCTGTTTCTCTAAGTATTCATAAATCTTGTCAATCTGCGCCGGATCAAGCTCCAATTCCTCCAGCTTGTCGCTGATTTCCTTGTAGCTGAGCATACCTTTCTTTTTTCCCTGCTCCAACAAATTCTGGAGTGCCTGTTTTTTGGTCATTGCGGGATTCTTTTCATTCTCCATGGTTTCTACCTCCTTTTATCCTTAAGCATCTGGTCAAGGGCATCCAAATCGCCCTGTTCTAACAATGCCTCTGCTCTCTGTTGCCGTTTGGCATCCAGCAGTGTACTGAGCGGCTGCTCTGCC
Source organism: Ructibacterium sp. (assembly GCA_045578365.1). Lineage (GTDB taxonomy): Bacteria > Bacillota > Clostridia > Monoglobales > Monoglobaceae > Ructibacterium. The sequence continues at coordinate 885 of JAZNKC010000031.1, read as the reverse complement.
GCCTTTTTTTTGTCCTCTGTATTTTTGTCATCCAACAAAATGGCTACCACTGCGCCGGTTTCCTCCTGTGGAAACTCCTGAATCAACGCTTGGATATCCACTCGGTCAGCCTCCTGAAACAGCTTTTCTGCCAATGTTCTATGTAGCCCCTCCGTGAAATCCTCCGGCAACAGTCCGCTGCTTTTCACCTTTTTCCTCACAGCGCCATCCTCTGCCATACAGCTAAGGAGCAACCGCTCCGCATTCCGGATACCCATACTCTTTAAGTCCCGTCTGCCGCCGGTGCGTTCTTCGAACTTTCTCCGCTCTTCCCGCTCCTGCTGACGATCCTTGACCTGCTGCTGTTTCCGTTTGAGTATCTGCACCTGTGCCTGCAAGGTTTCCGGCGAAACACCGGTTTCCTTTGCCACCTGCTTGGTGTAAAGCTCTTGCTCTACCCCACTGGAAAGCTCCGCCAATACCGCCGCTGCCGCCTCGGCAAATTCCAGAATTTGCTCGGTGTCATTCAGGTCATAGTTTTGCTTGATTGCGTCGATTTTATACGCTGTCAGCGGTCTTGCGCCCTCAATCAGCACCTGAAACATCTCAGGACCTTTTGCTTTGATAAACTCGTCCGGGTCCTTGGCACCCTCCACCGTCAAAACCTTGGTCTTGATGCCTTGCTCGGTGAGGATATCCCCTGCCCGAAGCGCCGCCTTTCTGCCTGCCTCATCGGCATCGTAGCAAAGCACCGCTTTGGGACTATACTTTTTCAAAAGTCGTGCCTGTTCCGGCGTGAACGCCGTCCCTAAGGATGCCACCGCGTTGTTGATGCCCGCCTGATGCAGGGCAATCACATCCATATACCCTTCCATCAAAAGCATCCGTCCCGCCTTGCTGTTCTTG
>JAZNKC010000030.1:0-62871 GCA_045578365.1 Ructibacterium sp. | reverse complement strand
ATCCAGACCATTTGGAAGTTGGTCAAGGAATTCATCAATATTGGCAAGGTGAACGATGTTGTTGAGCTGTTCCTCGGAGATTTTTGGCATTCCGTAGGTGATGTTTTCCCGAATGGAACCGGTGAACAAAACGCTGTTCTGGGGAACCACCGAAAGGAAATGCCGGTACTTGCTCAGGTTCAACACCTCGATGGGCTTGCCGTCTTTTTCGGCAGAAGAGACATTTTCCTGAAACAGCTGTTCGTAGTCGGGAATATGGTGGCGTCCTTGGGTTTTAGACAATGGTTTGGGTTGTTCCTGCATAAGGGAATCACCTCAAAAAATGCTTTTGTTCTACAATTTTTGGGGGCAGAGATGGCGAATGGGGCAGGTGTCACACTTTGGTGCACGCGCCGTGCAATAGGCTCTGCCGTGGTAGACCAACTGATGGCAAAAGCTTGCCCAATGGGTCTGGGGCACCACCTTTTGTAAATCCAGTTCAATTTTATAAGGGTCCTTGTTGGTGGTAAACCCCATCCGGTTGGAAAGTCGGGTGGCGTGGGTGTCCACCACCACGCCGGGAATTCCGAAATAATCCCCCAAAACCAGATTGGCGGTCTTTCTGCCAACCCCGGGGAGCTTTAACAAATCCTCCATCTTGCCGGGCACCTGACCGTCAAAATCGGCAATCAGCATTTGGCAGCAACCGATGATATTCTTTGCCTTGTTGCGAAAGAATCCGGTAGAGCGGATATCCTCCTGCAGCTCCAGTTCATCGGCATAGGCAAAGGCGTACACATCGGGATATTTCTGAAACAGATGAGGCGTTACCAGATTCACTCTGGCATCGGTGCATTGTGCCGCAAGCTGGGTGGCAATCAAGAGCTCAAGCGGGTTGGTATAATCAAGGGTGCATTCGGCATCCTCATAAACTTGGTCAAAAACGGAGATGATAGCTAAGACACGCTGCTTTTTTGCAGATAAACTTTCTCGCATACAAAATTCCCCCTTGCAAAATGTCGCTATTATGATTATAATATAAGAAACAGGTCAATGCAATCATTTTGTATCGCAATTTGACAAAAAAGATTTTATGGATATACAGGAGGAAAAAAGATGTTTGAATTGGAACAGATTAAAAAGGTAGACCCTGAGGTTGCTTCCGCCATTACCTCGGAGATCAACCGCCAGAGAAACAAGATTGAGCTGATTGCTTCTGAGAACTTTGTTAGCCCTGCGGTGATTGAGGCGATGGGTACTCCCCTGACCAACAAATACGCAGAGGGTTATCCCGGCAAGCGTTATTACGGCGGTTGTGAGTATGTGGACATCGTTGAGGATTTGGCACGGGAAAGAGCAAAGGAACTGTTTGGCGCAGAGTTCGCCAACGTTCAGCCTCACTCCGGTGCTTCTGCAAACTTGGCAGTATTCTTTGCAACCATGGAACCGGGCGACACTTTCCTTGGTATGAATCTTGCACACGGCGGACATCTGAGCCATGGTTCTCCTGTAAACATTTCCGGTAAATATTTCAATGTGGTTCCCTACGGTGTGGATGATGTAACCCATCGCATCAATTATGATGAGGTTCGTCAGCTGGCGCTGGAGCACAAACCCAAGCTGATTCTGGCGGGTGCATCTGCGTATGCCCGTGAGATTGATTTTGCAAAATTCCGTGAAATCGCAGACGAGGTTGGCGCATACCTGATGGTAGATATGGCGCACATTGCAGGTCTGGTTGCTGTCGGACTGCACACCAGCCCCATTCCCTATGCGGACTTTGTAACCACCACCACCCACAAGACCCTGCGCGGTCCCAGAGGCGGTATGATTCTTTGTAAAGAAGAATATGGCCAGATGATTAACAAGGCAGTTTTCCCGGGAAATCAGGGCGGTCCTTTGATGCACGTGATTGCCGGCAAGGCTGTCTGCTTAAAGGAAGCGCTTTCTCCTGAGTTTAAGGAATATCAGTTGCAGGTAAAGAAGAATGCAACTGCATTGGCACAGGGCTTGATGAACCGCGGAATCGAAATCGTTTCCGGCGGAACCGACAACCACCTGATGCTGGTCAGCCTGATTAAGCAGGATAAGACCGGTAAGGAGGTAGAGCACAACCTGGATGAGGTTGGTATCACCTGTAACAAGAATACCATCCCCAACGATCCCAAGAGCCCGTTTGTAACCAGCGGTATCCGTCTGGGAACCCCCGCTGTAACCAGCCGTGGTTTCAAGGAAGAAGATATGGATGAAATCGCTGAACTGATTTGCATGGTAATCAACGATTTTGAGGGCAACAAAGAAGCCGTTCAAAAGCGTGTAGATGCACTCTGCAAAAAATATCCGCTTTATGAATAAGCCGCTTGCTGACAGAATCCGTCCCACAACCTTAGATGAGGTTGTGGGACAGAAACATATATTGGGGAAAGGACAGATTCTTCGCAATATCATTGAGAGCGGGAATATCCCGAACATGATATTCTACGGACTGTCCGGCACGGGAAAAACCACCGTTGCAAACATTGCCGCCAAGGCGGCAGGAAAAACACTCTATCGGCTCAATGCGACCAATGCCTCGGTTTCCGATATTAAGAATATTGTAAAAGAGAGCGAGGGACTTTTGGGGCAGGATGGAGTGTTGCTTTATCTGGACGAGATTCAGAATTTTAACAAAAAGCAACAGCAGTCCTTGCTGGAATATACCGAAAACGGAAAAATCACCCTGATTGCCAGCACTACGGAGAATCCGTATTTCTACGTTTACAATGCCATTCTGAGCCGAAGCACCGTCTTTGAGTTCAAGGCGTTGATGCCGGAGGATATTGCAGATGCCCTCAGTCGGGCAGTTGAGATTCTGCAAAAAGAGGATTTTGCACACAACCCCATCGAGGTAGAGGATGGTGTGCTTTTGCATTTGGCAGAGAAATCCGGCGGGGATGTGCGTAAGGCACTCAACGCCTTGGAGCTCGCCTTGAATTACACCACCCCCGACAAAAAGGGTGTCATTCATTTGACAGTGGATGTGGCAGAGCAATGCACCCAGAAAAAGGTGATTCAGTACGACCAGAAGGGTGACAGTCACTATGACATCCTGAGTGCCTTTCAAAAATCCATTCGGGGCAGCGACCCCGACGCGGCGGTGCATTATCTGGCAAGATTGGTGGCGGCGGATGATATTCAGTCCATCTGCCGGCGGCTGATGGTGATTGCCTGTGAAGATATCGGGCTTGCTCATCCCACCGCAATCACGGTGGTCAAAGCCTGCGTAGACAGTGCCTTGATGCTGGGATTTCCTGAGGCGAGGATTCCCCTTGCCCACGCAACGATTTTCCTTGCAACGGCGCCCAAATCCAACGCGGGATATCTTGCATTGGATGCGGCACTTTACGATTTGGAGCATATGGACACAGGAACCATCCCCAGACAGCTGCAGAACAAGCATTATGACGGCGAGGGAAAAGGGGTCAAGGGTCAGCATTATCTCTATCCCCACGATTATCCCAACCACTATGTTGTGCAGCAATATCTGCCGGATAAAATCAAAGACAAAACATACTATGTCCCGGGAAATAACCGTCAGGAACAGGCGGTCAAGGATTACTGGGACAAAGTTAAAGGACGGAAGATCAATGAAAATGATTAAACGGTTTGTCTCTTATTACAAACCCCACAAATTGATTTTTAGTATGGATATGGGTGCAGCGTTACTGGTTGCACTCATTGCTATTCTATATCCCATTATGACCCGATTGATGCTGAACGATTTGATTCCTAACCGCAACTATCAGATGATTGTTTTTTGCGGTGTGGGACTGCTTTTGCTGTATCTGATAAGGATGCTGCTCAACTATTTCATTCAGTATCAGGGGCATATGATGGGAGTAAGAATGCAGGCGCAGATGCGAAGCGATTTGTTTCAGCATTTGGAGCGTCTGCCTTACGGCTTTTACGATAAAAACGAAACAGGCAAGATTATGTCCCGTATGACCACCGACCTTTTTGATGTGAGCGAGCTTGCCCATCACGGACCGGAGCAGGTGTTGATTTCTGCCATTTCGGTGGTGATTTCCTTTTTCTATCTGGGAAGCATCGACTGGGCACTCACCGGCATCATTTTTGTCTGTGTTCCCTTTTTGGTTTTGATTGCGGTTGTGATGCGGAACAAGATGCGCTCTGCCTTTCGCCGGAGCAAGGCGGCAGTTGCCCAGATTAACGGGGCACTCCAGAGCAGTATTGCAGGAATCCGTGTCACCAAAGCGTTTACCAATGCGGAACAGGAAACCGAAAAATTTGAGCTTGGTAATGAAGAGTTCAAAGAGGCAAGCCGTGATTCCTATAAGGCAATGGGACAGTTCCACTCCTTTACCACCTTTTTGACCGATGTGTTCAATGTGATTGTCCTGATTGCAGGCGGATTGTTTATGTATCACGGAAGAATTGATTTCGGTGACTATTCTGCCTTTATTGTTTCGGTGAACTTATTTCTGAACCCCATCAATACCATGATTCGGTTTGCAGAGCAGTTCCAGAACGGTTTTGCAGGCTTTGAGCGTTTTGTCAATTTGATGGAAGAAGAACCCGAACAGGATTCCGAGGGAGCAACCCCTATTGAAAAGGTGAGCGGACATATTGCGTTTAAGGATGTGTCTTACGGCTATGCAGGGGACAAGCATGTGCTTCATCGGGTGAATCTAACCATCGAGCAAGGCAAAAAGTTTGCTTTGGTAGGCCCCAGCGGCGGCGGAAAAACCACCATCTGCCATTTGATTCCCCATTTTTATGATGTCAAGGAGGGGGAAATCCTGATTGACGGCAGAGAACTGCATACCATTACCATGGATTCTTTGCGTAAACATATCGGTATCGTGCAACAGGATATCTATCTCTTTAATGCCAGCATCCGTGAGAACATCCTCTACGGAAAGCCGGATGCAACGGACGAAGAGGTGATTGCGGCAGCAAAGCGTGCCAATATCCACGATGCGATTATGGAAATGGAGGATGGCTATGATACCGTCATCGGGGAGCGGGGTGTACGGCTCTCTGGCGGACAGAAACAAAGAATCAGCATTGCCAGAGTGTTCTTGAAAAATCCTGCCATCCTGATTCTGGATGAGGCAACCTCGGCACTGGATAACACCACCGAAATATTGATTCAACAAGCCTTGGATGAACTGTGCAAGGGACGAACCACCCTGATTGTTGCCCATCGACTTTCTACCATCAAAAATGCGGATGAAATTGCGGTGGTGGATGAGGGCAGAATCATCGAAAAAGGTACCCATCAGGAACTGCTTGACCAAGGCGGAATGTATGCGGAACTTTATCGACTGCAATTCAAGGATTTTTATTGACATTTTCCGCAAAATCGTATATATTAAATGCATTACTTTTTGATGTAAAAAGGGGGATTTGTATTGGAGCATATTGTTAGCCTGAAAGACATCGTCGTCAACTTTGATGGTGAGCAAATTCTGAATCATATCAATCTGGATATTAAGGACAAGGAGTTCGTAACGCTGCTTGGCCCGTCCGGTTGCGGAAAGACAACCACCCTGCGGATTATCGGCGGTTTTTTGGAGCCGGACAGCGGTGTGATTACCTTTGAGGGCAAAAAGATTAACGGACTGCCCGCATATAAAAGAAATGTCAACACGGTGTTTCAACGCTATGCGTTGTTTCCCCATTTGAATGTTTATGAGAACATCGCCTTTGGTCTGCACGTGAAAAAGCTTCCGGAGCGGGAGATCAGAAAGCGTGTGGGTGAGATGCTGGATTTGGTGAATCTGCGTGGTTATGAAAAGCGGAACATTTCCCGTCTTTCCGGCGGTCAACAACAGCGTGTTGCCATTGCAAGAGCATTGGTGAATCGTCCCAAGGTTCTGCTTTTGGATGAGCCTCTTGGTGCGTTGGACCTAAAGCTCCGCAAGGAAATGCAGATTGAGCTGAAACGGATTCAGCAGAGTTTGGAAATCACCTTTATCTATGTCACCCACGATCAGGAAGAGGCGCTGACCATGAGCGATACGGTTGTGGTTATGAATCAGGGTAACATCCAACAAATCGGCACTCCCGTGGATATTTATAACGAGCCGGAAAACGCATTTGTGGCAGACTTTATCGGGGAGAGTAATATCATTCCCGGCATTATGCTCAAAGACTGTCTGGTAGAAATCAGCGGTAGAGAATTTGTCTGCGTGGACAAAGGCTTTGGCGACAATACTCCGGTAGATGTGGTCATTCGTCCTGAGGACATCACCTTGGTTCCCACCGAAGATGCAAAGCTGAGCGGCGTGGTGACCTCGGTTACCTTTAAGGGTGTTCACTACGAGATGGTGGTCGAGGCGTATGACTATCAATGGCTGATTCAGTCCACCCGCTCTGCAGAATTGGGTTCTGCGGTTGGTATCAGCTTTGGACCGGATGACATACATATTATGCACAAGATGAAAGGATAGGTGAAGAAGATGAAACAAAAGCTTCTTGCCGCTCCCTATCTTGTCTGGATGGCGGTCTTTGTGATTGTGCCGCTGATTATGGTGGCATACTTTGCTTTTTTTGACAGCGACGGGAATTTCACGCTGCAATATGTAGCGGATGTGGCACAGTACAGCAATATCTTTGTTCGTTCTGTCTGGCTGGCAGCATTGGCAACGGTGATTTGTCTGGTGCTTTCCTACCCCCTTGCATACATACTGGCAAAGATGGATACCAAGGTGCAAAGTACCATGCTGATGATTGTGATTCTGCCTATGTGGATGAACTTTTTGCTGCGTACCTACGCTTGGATGACCCTGCTGGGTAATGAAGGTATCATCAATACTCTGCTTGGCTATATCGGACTTGGTCCCTTTAAGATGCTCAACACCCAAGGCGCGGTGGTTCTGGGAATGGTCTATGACTATATCCCCTATATGATTCTGCCCCTTTATACGGTGATGACAAAAATCGACAAAAGCGTGTTGGAGGCAGCCAACGATCTGGGTTGTAACAGCTTCAAAACCTTGATTAAGGTGGTTTTGCCCCTCAGCCTGCCCGGAATTATGTCGGGGATTACCATGGTGTTTGTCCCCGCAATCAGTACCTTTATCATTTCCAGAATGCTGGGCGGCGGCTCCAACCTGCTGATTGGTGACCTGATTGAGATGCAGTTCTTAGGAAACTCTTATAACCCCAATCTGGGTGCAAGCATTTCTCTGGTGCTGATGGTGATTATTCTGTTGATTATGACCTTGATGAACCAGTTTGATGTGGACGATGAACGTGTATTGATGTAGAAAGGGAGGGGAAAGATGAAAAAATTATCCAAACTTTATGTAGGCTTGATTTTGGCATTTTTGTACCTTCCGATTCTGGTGTTGATTATATTCTCCTTCAACACCTCGAAAAGCCGTTCTGTATTTTCCGGCTTTACGCTGGAATGGTACGAAAAGCTGTTTCATAATGAATTGATTATGACCTCCTTGGGTAACACCCTGATTGTGGCTGTGGTTGCATCCTTGATTGCCACCGTGCTGGGCACCGTTGCCTGTATCGGAATCAGTCGGATGCGCAAGGCACCCAAGGCGGTGATTATGCAGGTGACCAACATCCCGATTATGAATCCGGAGATTGTTACCGGTGTGTCCCTGATGCTGTTGTTTGTGTTTTTTGCGGCACGGATGCATCTGGAATTCGGGTTTGTGACCCTGATTATTGCACACATTACCTTTGATGTGCCCTATGTGGTACTCAACGTGATGCCTAAGTTCCGGCAGATGGATGCCAATCTCTATGAGGCGGCACAGGATTTGGGTTGCGGACCGGTACGTGCCTTTTTCAAGGTGGTGTTTCCGGAAATTATGCCCGGTGTGATTTCGGGATTCTTGATGGCATTCACCTTTTCGCTGGACGATTTTATTGTCAGCTACTTCACCAGCGGTTCCACCGCACAGACGCTCCCCATTACCATTTATGCTATGACCCGTCGTAAGGTCAGCCCCGAAATCAATGCACTTTCCACCATTATCTTTGTGGTGGTTGTGGTGATTCTGATTGTGAAGAATATGATTGAACGGCGTGCAGAAAAGAAGGGGGCGATTTAATGAAACGCATCGTTGCAATTTTGATGCTCCTTGTACTTTGTATAGGTCTTTGCTGTGGCTGTCAGTCAGAAGAAGAGGAAACGATGGTGGAAGAACCCCTTACCGTTGTGGATGAAGGGTACTACCAAAAGTTTCAGGGCAAAGATATTTCTATCAATGTCTATAACTGGGGTGAATACATCCCCGATGGCAGTGAGGATGGAGTTCTCAACCTCAATGCAGAGTTTACCAAGCTGACCGGCATCAAGGTGAACTATACCACTTATGCCACCAATGAAGAGCTTTATGCAAAGCTCAAGGGCGGTGGTGCAAGCTATGACATCATTATCCCGTCGGATTATATGATTTCCCGTATGATTCACGAAGATATGCTGGAAGAGATTTCTTTTGAAAACATCCCTAACTTCCAGTACATTATGGAAAAGTTTGTGAACCCTGAATACGATCCGGAAAATCGTTACTCGGTCCCCTACACTTGGGGCACGGTGGGAATTATCTATGATAACACCGCCATTGATATGGACGAGAGTGAAATGGATTGGGATATTCTTTGGAATGAAGAGTATAAGGATTCCATTCTGATGTTCGATAACCCCAGAGATGCCTTTGCGGTTGCAGAGCTGCTTTTGGGATATTCCCTGAATACAGAGAACGAACAAGAACTGACCCGTGCGGCAGAAAAGCTGATTGAGCAAAAGCCGGTGGTACAGGCATATGTCATGGACGAAATCTTTGACAAGATGGGTGCAGGAGAAGCGATTTTGGCACCCTACTATGCCGGAGATGCGGCGACCCTGATGGATGAATATGACCACTTGAGTTTTGTGATTCCCAAAAGCGGAACCAATCTGTTCATTGATGCGGCGTGTATCCCCAAGGGTGCCAAGCAGAAAGCGGCGGCAGAAATGTATATCAACTTCCTGTGCGAACCGGAGGTTGCTTATGCAGTCACCGATTATATCGGATATTCCACGCCCAACCAAGGTGCCTTTGACCTGTTGGATGAAGAATCACAACAGGATGAGATTGCTTATCCGGACGATGCGTATATCACGGAAAAAACCACCATATACCGCAATCTGTCCGATGAGGCAAACCTAAAAATGCAGGAGCTTTGGACCGAGATGAAGAGTGCGGAAACAGAATCCGTAAACCAATGGGTGGTTCCCATCTTTATGGCAATTTGCATTCTGCTTTCGGTGGGTATTTTGATTCGACGGTATTGGAAGAACAAGAAAGATATTTTTTAAGAATAAAGTACGGATGGACCGCAATCAAGAAGGAAAAGGAGATGTCGATATGGAAGAATATTTACTGATGCAGGCAGAACTGTTTTTAAGATTGATTTTGGCGGCACTGTGCGGCGTGCTTATTGGATATGAGAGAACCCACAGAGGAAAAGGTGCAGGAATCAGAACCCACCTTGTGGTGGCGGCGGCATCTGCTTTGATGATGATTATTTCCAAATACGGATTTTCGGATTTTTCCAAAATCATTGTGGGAAATGTGGCAGAATATCGCTTAGACCCATCAAGACTTGCGGCACAAATTGTGTCCGGCGTCGGTTTTTTGGGTGCAGGGATGATTTATATGCACGGCAGAACCCCTCACGGACTTACTACGGCGGCGGGAATTTGGGCAACCTCCGGTATCGGTATGGCAATCGGTGCAGGAATGTATGTGATGGGATTTCTGGCGACAGGCTTGATTTATGTGGCGCAGCTGGTCTTGCATAAAAATTTAAGAATTTTACAAACAACAAAAGAAAAGAGAATCACCCTGGTTGTGGACGAGAGCGAGGGGGATTTGTTGCGGCTGCAACGATTGCTGGAAGAACATCAAATTCAGGTTGTCAGCATTACCTATAAGAAGCTGGAAAATGCTTCGGTGAGAATCAATCTGCATATCATTGTTCCTCACGATTTTGAGGATGTAGAGCTGATGCGGATTGCCAGCCAGAATGAATACATCAAGGCGATCAGCTCCAGCTCTCTGGAATATGCAAGTAAGTGATAACAGAACAATTTGCCAACCGCTTTTGCGGTTGGCTATTTTTTTCCTATGGTGGCTGATATAAGGTTCTTTTTTGCGTCTTTTTTTGTAAAATAAATTCATTTTTTTCCCTTAAACCGCTTGTCATAACCCCAAAAGTGTGATATAGTTAATATCAAATAACCAAATGTAAGAGGATAGATGGAGGTTTTGAACAATGCGTGAACAACTGACTGCAATTCGTACCGCTGCAACCACTGCGTTGAACCAAGCAGACACTTTGGCAGCGTTGGAAGAATTGCGGATTCAATATCTGGGTAAAAAGGGTGAATTGACCGCAGTAATGAAAGGAATGGGAGGTCTCTCTGCAGAGGAACGTCCTATCATCGGTCAGCTTGCCAATGAGGTGCGTGCAGAAATCGAGGGCGCGCTGGAAGAAAAGAAATCTGCACTGGAAACTGCGGCTGCGGATGCGAAGATTCTCAGCGAGACCATCGATGTTACCATGCCCGGCCGCCGCAGCACCAAGGGGAAAAAACACCCTCTGACCACCGTGCTGGACGATTTGAAGGATATCTTTATCGGAATGGGCTTTACCATTGCCGAGGGTCCGGAGGTTGAGCTGGATTACTATAACTTTGAGGCGCTCAATATCCCCAAGGACCATCCGGCAAGAGATACCCAGGATACTTTTTATATTGATGAAAATGTAGTGCTTCGTTCCCAGACCTCACCGGTACAGGTGCGGGTAATGGAACAGCAAAAACCGCCCATTCGTATCATTGCCCCCGGTCGGGTGTATCGTAGCGATGCGGTGGATGCAACCCACTCTCCGGTGTTCCATCAGATTGAAGGTCTGGTGGTAGATAAGGGTATCACCATGGCGGACCTTAAGGGTACCTTGGAAGTTTTTGTGAAAAAGCTTTACGGTGAAAATACACGGATGCGTTTCAGACCCCATCACTTCCCCTTTACCGAGCCCAGTGCAGAGGTAGATATCTCCTGCTTCAACTGTGGTGGCGAGGGTTGTCGGATTTGTAAGGGAGAAGGCTGGATTGAAATTTTGGGCTGTGGTATGGTACATCCCAAAGTCCTGTCAGGCTGCGGCATTGATCCGGAAGAATATTCCGGCTTTGCCTTTGGTATCGGACTGGAAAGAACCACCATGTTCCGGTACGGCATTGATGACCTGCGTTTGTATTTTGAAAACGATATCAGGTTCTTGGAGCAGTTCTAACAGAAAAGACAGGAAAGGATAGATAAATTATGAAATTACCATTGTCATGGCTGAAAGATTATATGAATACAGACGGGATTGACGATGCAACCTATGCATATGAGATGACCATGTCAGGCTCTATTGTAGAGGGTATCGAAAATGCCGCAAAAGAAATTAAAAATGTAGTGGTAGGAAAGATTCTCAAGATTGACCGCCACCCCGATGCAGACAAACTGGTTGTTTGTCAGGTGGATGTGGGGGAGGATGCACCCATCCAGATTGTGACCGGTGCCCCCAATGTTTTTGAGGGAGCGGTGCTTCCTATCGCAAAGCATAAGAGTAACCTGCCCGGCGGTGTGAAAATCACCAAAGGCAAATTGCGTGGTGTAGAAAGCTTTGGTATGATGTGCTCTACCGATGAGCTTGGTATCTCCGATGAACGTGCTACCGGCGTTTTGATTTTGCCGGAGGATACCCCTATTGGTGCCAATATTGTGGATGTTCTGGGTCTGGATGAAAGTGTGGCAGAGTTTGAAATTACCTCCAACAGACCGGACTGTATGAGTATTATCGGTCTTGCCAGAGAATCTGCGGCAACCTTCGGTAGAAAATTTACCATTCCCGCGGTTACTGTTCAGGAAAACAACGAGTCGGTTAACGACTATGCAAGTGTAGAAATCCAGAATCCGGAGCTTTGTTCCAGATTCGTGGGACGGGTGGTAAAGAATGTAAAAATTGCCCCGTCGCCGGAATGGATGCAGCGCAGATTGAAAGCTTGCGGCATCCGTGCCATTAACAATATTGTGGATATTACCAACTATATTATGTTGGAATACGGTCAACCGATGCACGCATATGATTTGGAACATGTAGAAGGCAGAAAAATCATTGTGCGCAACGCTAAGGAAGGTGAAATGCTGGAAACCTTGGATGACCAACCCCGTGTACTGAATAGCTCGATGATTGCCATCAGCGATGAAAAACGTGCCATCGGTGTTGCCGGTGTCATGGGCGGTGCCAATTCTGAAGTATCTGAGGATACCACTCTGGTAATGTTTGAGGCGGCAACCTTCCATCCCGTTGCAGTTCGCCGTGGTGCAAAGGCGTTGGGTATGCGTACCGAGGCATCTGCCCTGTTTGAGAAAGGACTGGATGCAGAGAACTGTCTTAAGGCAATCAACCGTGCTTGCCAGTTGATTTGCGAACTGGGTGCCGGTGAGGTTGTTGGCGGTGTGATTGATTTGTATCCCGGCAAAAAAGAACAGCGTGCACTCCCCTTTGAACCGGAAAAGATGAATCGGTTCTTGGGACTTTCCATTTCGGAAGAAGAAATGATTGCTATTTTGGAGCGTCTGGAATTTGCGGTGAAAGATGGCAAGGTTTACGTGCCTACGTTCCGTGCAGATGTTGAGGGTATGGCGGATGTAGCAGAAGAGGTAGCAAGAATCTATGGCTACAACAAGATTCCTACCACCATGATGCAGGGCGGCGTTACCGTTGGCGGTAAGACTCCCAAACAGAAATTGGAGGACTTGTTGCGTAACGTTCTCACTGATTGCGGTTTGTTTGAGTCCATGACCTATTCCTTTATTGACCCCAAGGAAAACGATATGGTTCTGATCCCCAAAGAGGACAGCCGTCGCAATATGGTTGTGATTTCCAATCCCTTGGGTGAGGAAAACAGCGTGATGAGAACCGATATGCTCTCGTCGATCCTTAAGGTGCTCAGAACCAACTACAATCGACGCAATACTGAGGCTGGCATCTTTGAAATCGGTGCTATCTATCTGCCGGAGGGCGAAACCCTCCCCAGAGAAACCCAATGTGTTGCTATGGGTATGTACGGTATGGGTGATTTCTATGACCTCAAAGGTAAGCTGGAACAAATGTTGGAAGCAACCGGCATCACCAATTATGGTTTTTCGCCATGCAGCGAAAATCCGTCTTTCCATCCCGGTCGTTGCGCATCCCTTTTGGTAGGCGGCAAGGCAATCGGTGTATTTGGACAGGTACATCCCAAGGTTGCGGCAAACTTCAAAATCGGCACCGATGTGTATGCCGCATTGATTGATTTTGAGGCATTGCTCGCGGGCTATACCACCGACAGAACCTTTAAGCAGCTTCCCAAGTTCCCGGCAATGAGCCGTGATATTGCGGTGCTTCTGGATGCAAGCATTCCGGTTGGTGAAATCGAAAGAATCATCAAAAAACAGAACAGCAGTATTTTAGAGAGTTACAAGCTCTTTGACGTATATCAGGGTGAGCAGGTAGAAAGCGGAAAGAAGAGCGTTGCCTATGCACTCTCTTTCAGAGCGGACGACCGGACGCTTACCGATGAAGAGGTCAATGCAGTCATGGATAAGATTCTTGCTGATTTGAAAGCAGAACTTCAGGCAGAACTTCGTTAAAATAAGAGAAAGGGTGGTTTCCATGGAAGAAAAGAATATGATGCATACAATGAAATTTGATGTAAAGGCGGAAAAGCCGATGCAGCCTCGGGATATTTTGCTTCATGTGCATAATGCACTGACCGAGAAAGGGTATAACCCCATCAATCAACTGGTTGGATATATTCTGTCGGGAGACCCCTCCTATATCACCTCTCACGATGGGGCAAGAAGTATGATTCGTAAGCTCCAAAGGGATGAGATTTTAGAAGAGCTGGTAACCTTTTATGTTACCCATAAATAATTTTGGAGGAATGAACAATGCCATTGATTGATATGCCCTTAAGCGAATTAAAAGAGTATCAGGGAACCAATCCCAAGCCGACAGATTTTGACGCTTATTGGGAGCGGGCGCTTAGTGAGATGCACGCCCTTGACCCGCAGGTGGAAATTACTGAGGCGGCGGTGAAAATTCCTCATGTGCGTTGCTATGATATGTATTTTAACGGGACCCGTGGCGGCAGAGTTTATGCAAAGCTCCTGATGCCGGAAAACATAGAAGGAAAAGCCCCTGCTATCCTTAACTTCCATGGATATACAGGAAGTAGCGGCGATTGGATGAATTATGTCGGATATGCACAAATGGGTTTTGTCGTTGCGGCTATGGATTGCCGTGGTCAGGGCGGAAAATCCTCTGACAGAACACCGGTAGATGGTAATACGCATCACGGCCATATCATTCGTGGTCTGGATGATAAAGACCCTGATAATTTGTATTATCGTCAGGTATTTTTGGATACGGCTTTGCTGGCAAAAATTGTTGCAGGGCTTGATGAAGTGGATGAAACCCGTATAGGGGCCAAGGGCGGCTCTCAGGGCGGCGCCCTTACCGTTGCCTGTGCAGCACTTTCGCCCTATATTAAAATAGCTGCGCCGGTTTTCCCGTTCTTGTCGGATTATAAGAGAGTTTGGGAAATGGATATGGCAGAGCGTGCCTATGCGGAGCTGAAAGAATATTTCCGCCGATTTGACCCAAGACACGAAAGAGAAGATGAACTTTTCACCAAGCTTGGATATATTGATTTGCAACATTTGGCAAACAGAATTACAGCAAAAATGCTGTTCTTTAGTGGCTTAATGGACAATGTGTGTCCGCCGTCTACACAGTTTGCGATTTACAACAAAATTACTGCAGAGAAGGATATGAAAATTTATCCTGATTTTGGGCATGAGGGATTGCCCGATCAGGAGGATATTTCTGCAGAATTCTTTGCTGAAATTTTATAAAGGAGGCAACAAAGATGGAACATTATGATGACAAAGCCTCGGTGATTCTGGAACTTTTGCATCGGGATTGCCGTTGCTCTTTGGAACAGATTGCCACAATGACCAACCTGCCTGTGGATGAAGTGGCAGGTATCATTGATGAACTTGAAAAGAACCATGTGATTCTGGGTTATGGTGCCCGTATCAACTGGGATGAAGCCAATGGTGCTGATGCAGTGACTGCCTATATTGAGCTTCGGGTTACTCCCCAACGGGATTTGGGATATGACCGGATTGCAGAGCGGATTTATCAGTACCCTGAGGTAAAGGCAATCAATCTGATGAGCGGAAGCTATGATTTTGGTATTACGGTGGAGGGAAGAAACATCCGTGAGGTGGCACAGTTTGTATCGGAGCATCTGGCTGCGATGGAATCTGTCATTGGGACAGCAACCCACTTTGTACTCAAGCGTTATAAGTATGATGGTGTGATTTGCGCTCCGCCCTCCAAGGACGAGAGGCAGGTTATCTCCTTATGAGAAATATGAAAGAATTATTAAATTCTGCAGTTCAGGCGATTCCGCCCTCCGGCATCCGTCGCTTTTTCGATATTGCAGCGGAGATGGAGGATGCCATTTCGTTGGGCGTTGGGGAACCGGATTTTGTCACTCCGTGGCATATCCGTGACGAGGGTATCTATTCTCTGGAAAAGGGAAAGACCCACTATACCTCCAATGCAGGCTTGAAAGAACTGCGGACAGAAATTTGTAACTACTTAAACCGCCGGTTTTCCCTGCGCTATGACCCTTTGAGTCAGGTCGTGGTTACGGTGGGAGGCAGCGAAGCAATCGATTTGTTTTTGCGTGCAGTATTGGAGCCGGGAGATGAGGTTTTGATTCCGGAACCCTGCTTTGTTTGTTATCGTCCCATCACCTCTCTTGCAGGGGGTGTGCCGGTTTCTATTGTAACCAAGGCAGAAAATGAATTCCGCTTGACACCGGATGAGTTAAAGGCGGCAATTACGCCCAAAACCAAGGTGTTGGTTCTGCCTTTCCCCAACAACCCCACAGGTGCGGTAATGCGGAAAGAACATCTGGATGCTATTGCGGAGGTGCTTTCCGGCACCGATATTCTGGTTTTGGCAGATGAAATTTATGCGGAACTGACCTATGGAAATGAAGCGCATATCTCCATTGCGTCCATTCCTGAAATGTATGAACGCACCGTGTTAATCAGCGGATTTTCCAAAGCCTATGCAATGACCGGCTGGCGTTTGGGTTATGCCTGCGGACATCCCGATTTGATTGCCGCAATGACCAAGGTGCATCAGTTTGCTATTATGTCTGCACCCACATTGGCGCAGTATGCCGCAATCGAGGCACTGAAAAACGGGGATGCGGACATTGCGATGATGCGGGAGGAATATGACCGCCGTCGCCATACCATTGTGAGTGGCTTTAACGATATGGGACTGGAGTGTTTTGAGCCTGAGGGTGCGTTTTATGCATTCCCGAGCATTCAAAGCACAGGCCTTAATTCCAATGATTTCTGTGAAAAACTGTTGTACGACAAAAAGGTAGCGGTGGTTCCCGGAACAGCATTTGGAGAAAGCGGCGAGGGGTTTGTTAGGTGCTCTTATGCGTACTCGGTGCAGAATATTCAGGAAGCACTGAACCGCATTGAGGCTTTTGTCAAACATCGCTAAAGGACAAAGGGCGTATTTGTGTGAAAATCCATTGACAAATTATGCCGACTGTTGTAAAATAGGTGTACGAAAATACTCTATAGGAGGGGTTTATGATGAATATGAAAAGAATCATTGCTTTGGCAGCTGCTTTGGTACTGGTTGTAGGTGCTTTGGCAGGCTGCGCAGGTGGGGACACCCAGACTGAAGCAAAGGTAATTGCAGGTGCTGCTGATTTGGCAGGCGCTAAGATTGCTGTTCAGGAAGGTACCACCGGAGACGTTTATGTAACGGATGAAGTAGAGGGCGCAATCGTTTCTCGTTTTAAGAGAGCGGTAGACGCTGCTATGGATTTGAAGAACGGCAAGGTTGACGCTGTTGTTATCGATGATCAGGTTGCAAAAGATCTGGTTGCAGAGATTGACGGCCTCAAGATTTTGTCTGAGTCCTTGACTGAAGAACAGTATGCAATCGCAATGCCCAAGGGCGATAGCGAAACAGTTGCAACAGTCAATGAGGTTATCAAAAATGCAACCGAAAGCGGTTTGATTGAAACCATCCGCAAGGCTTACATCGATAAAGATGCAGCTGCTCTGGCAGAACTGGCAGTTCTGGAAGCTCCTGCGGGCAGCGAAAAGCTGATTATGGGTACCAATGCAGAGTTTGCACCCTTTGAGTTCCAGGATGATAACGGTGCAATCGTTGGTTACGACATCGAAATTGCAAAGGAAATTGCAAGAGTGATGGGCCGTGAATTGGTAATCGAGAATATGGCATTTGATAGCTTGATTGCAGCGCTCAACAGCGGTAAGGTAGATATGGTTATCGCTGGTATGACCGCCAATGACGAGAGAAGACAGGAAGTTGACTTCTCCGACAACTATTACAATGCAGCACAGGTTATCATTGTAAAAGAATAAGTTTTTTACAAAAAGGCGGGAGGCCTGAAACTGACCTCCCGCTATTTTTTTGAAAGTATGTAAGTTAGGTGGTGTATCTATGTTTGATTGGTTGTCAGCCGGATGGGCAAACTTTTGCGAAGGCTTTTATAACAACTTAATCCATGCAGACCGATGGAAACTCCTTTTGGAAGGACTTGGAGTCACTCTTGAAATCACCTGTGCGGCAATCGTGATGGGTACGATTCTGGGCGTGATTCTGGCATTTATGAAAATGTCAAAAATCAAGTTGTTCCGCGGCATTGCAAAGACTTATATTGAGATTATCCGTGGCACTCCCACAACGGTACAGCTGCTCATTATGTATATGGGTGTATTTGCCTCGGTTTCTGCGCCAAAGTGGATTGTGGCATCCATTGCCTTTGGTATGAACTCTGCGGCATATGTGGCAGAAATTGTTCGGGCAGGTGTGGAATCAGTAGACCACGGACAAATTGAGGCGGGACGGTCGTTGGGACTTTCCAACCTGCAGACAACGATGAAGATCGTACTTCCGCAGGCAATCAAGATTGCACTTCCCACCTATACCAGTGAGTTTATTGTTCTGCTCAAGGAAACTTCGATTGCCGGTTATATCGCCATGGAGGATTTGACCAAGGTGGCAAGTATGATTACCAGCCGAACCTTTAATGCGTGGTTCCCGTTGCTTACGGCGGCGTTGTTGTATTTTCTGATGACATTTACCCTTGCCAAGATTTTTGGCTGTCTGGAGAGGAGGTTGCGTAAGAGTGATTTACGTTGAGAATTTACATAAATACTTTGGTGACCTTCAGGTGCTCAAGGGCGTGAATCAGCATATCAAAAAAGGGGAAAAGGTGGCAGTCATCGGACCGTCCGGTTCGGGAAAGAGTACCTTTCTCCGCTGTTTGAATATGCTGGAGGTTCCCACGGACGGGAAAATCCTGATTGATGGTGAGGAGATTACCGCACTGGGAAGTGACATCAACAAAATCCGCCAGAAGATGGGTATGGTGTTCCAACAGTTCAATCTGTTCCCCCACAAGACGGTGATGGGCAACATCACGATGGCGCCTGTGACCTTGAAAAGAATGAGCAAGGATGAAGCGGAGGCAAAAGCAGAAGAACTGCTCCGCCGTGTGGGGCTTCTGGACAAAGCAATGGCGTATCCGGCACAGCTTTCGGGCGGTCAGAAACAGCGTATTGCTATCGCCCGTGCGCTTGCAATGGAGCCGGAAATTATGCTCTTTGATGAACCTACCTCAGCACTTGACCCCGAGATGGTTGGTGAGGTGTTGGAGGTTATGACCGACCTTGCAGATGCGGGAATGACCATGGTGGTGGTAACCCACGAAATGGGATTTGCCCGTGAAGTTTCCAACCGTGTCCTCTTTATGGATGGAGGCTACGTCATGGAAGAGGGAAATCCGGAACAGATTTTCCAAAATCCCCAGAATGAAAGAACCAAAGAATTTTTGCGTAAGGTTTTATAAAAAAATCCCGTAATACTTGACGTATTACGGGATTTTTTTACATCCAGGAAAGATAGCAGGGCATTTTGTGTGCCATTTTTTTCATTTTCTTGATGGTCTTTTTATCAACCAACATCATACCGATGCCGAGCATCGCTCCGGCAACCACGCCGGTGGTGAATTTTCCCATGAGAATGCCTCCTTTTGTTTCTGTTAGCGTTTCAAGAATAGTATTGCAGAACACACGAAAAAAATACAAGGTTTTTCCTAACAATATTTGTATGAATCCTTGAAAATCCCTTGACGAATGCGGGATTTTGGTGTATGATGGATAGGAATATACTGGTGAGATTATTTTTTGTATATTTGCAGAAAAGAATTCAAAATTGTAGGAAAGGAATGTTCATATGGCGAAAGTAATCCCGTTTCAAGGTCTGCGTTACAATACCGAAAAGTTTCAGGACCTGAATGCTGTAACAGCTCCTCCGTACGATATCATCTCTCCTGCTGAGCAACAGGAATTATACAACAAAAATGAGTACAATATTGTCCGTCTGGATTACGGGATGGATTTTGTTAGTGACGACGCGACCAACAATCGCTATACCAGAAGCGGAAACGCATTCCAGAAATGGATCGAAGAACAAGTCTTGGTTCGAGAAGAAAAACCCGCATTTTATATTTATGAGCAAATCTTTTCCTTGGGTACCGAAAAGCCTTCCCATTCCTTGAAGGGAATTATCGGCTTGGTACAGCTGGAAGAATTTGCTGAGGGTGTGGTACTCCCCCATGAGGGTACGCTTTCTAAATCCAAAGAAGATAGACTTCAGTTGATGGAGGCAACCGATGCAAATCTCAGCCAGATATACTCTCTGTATCGGGATGACGACAAACTGATTGCCCGTTTGATTGAGGCGCAGAGCGACAGGAAACCTGACTTGTCCTTTGTAACCGATGAAAACATCACCCAAAACATCTGGATTGTTACGGATGAGGAATTAAACAACCGCATCAGTACCATGTTTGAAGAAAAGCAGATTTTGATTGCAGATGGCCACCATCGGTACGAAACTGCTTTGGCATATCGCAATATGCGGCATCAAGAGGATGGCACTGAGGTTGGTACCCAGCCTTATGACTATGTGATGATGACCTTGGTATCGGTAAGTGACGGTGGGCTCTTTGTGTTCCCCACCCATCGGATGCTAAGGGATTTGGAACGCTTTGACGAATTGCTGTTTGTGGGTCTTTTGACCGAGGAATTCTCTGTTTCCAGAATCTATTTCACCGAGGGTGATTATGCGGAGATTATGACCGACAGACTTGCCAATACCGTGGATGAAACCCTGTTTGCACTCTATACCGGAAAGAATTATTATTACTTACTCAAGCTCAATAGCACACAGGGCATTGATGAGGCAATTCAAGATAAATCCGATGCATACAAGCACCTGGATGTGACCATTCTTCATAAGATGATTTTAGAGAAATATCTTGGCATTGATGAAGAAAATATGAAGGACCAGAAGAATCTGGTCTATACACGCAACGCCCACAAGGCGATTCGCGAAGTGCAAAATGGCGCCTTTGATTGTGCGTTCTTAATCAATCCCACCAAGATATCAGAAATCAAAGAAATCGCACTCGCCAATGAGAAGATGCCGCAAAAGTCCACATATTTCTGGCCCAAAATGGTGACAGGAATTGTGATCAACAAATTTGATTGAGGCTTCGTGACGGAAAGGATGAAAAACGAATGAAAATAGGAATTATGGGATTTGGCGTTGTTGGAAGCGGTGTTGGAGAAATCATCCGCAACTCTTCCGACGGACTGGCTTCCCGCAGCGGTGAAAAAATCGAGATTGCAAAAATTCTGGATCTCAGGGATTTTCCGGACAGTCCTTTTGATTGTTTCACCAAGGATTTTAATGAAATTCTTGAAGATCAAGAGATTGGCATTGTTGCAGAAGTGATGGGCGGAACCAATCCGGCTTATGAGTTTACCAAAAAGCTGCTTCAGGCAGGCAAGCACGTGGTTACCTCCAACAAGGAGTTGGTTGCAAAGCATGGTACCGAGCTTCTGGAAATTGCACGGGAAAATCATGTCAGCTACCTCTTTGAGGCAAGCGTGGGCGGTGGCATCCCGATTATCCGTCCCCTTTATTCCAGCCTTTCTGCCAATGAATTGACCGAGGTTCTGGGCATTCTGAACGGAACCACCAACTATATCCTGACCCAGATGATTAAAGAGGATACAACCTTCAGTGATGCACTCAAGAGTGCACAGGAGAAAGGCTATGCAGAAAAGGACCCCACCGCCGATGTGGAGGGGCACGATACCTGCCGCAAAATTGCGATTCTTTCCTCTCTGGCATTTGGGAAATTTGTGGATAGCGAAGAGATTCCCACCGAGGGTATCACCAAGATTACCCTTGAGGATGTGGCGTATGCCGATGCAATCGGTTGTGTGATTAAGCTGCTGGGTATGGCTTCTAAAGAGGAAGATGGCGTTTATGCCAGAGTTTGCCCTGCACTTTTGAAAAAAGACCATCCTCTTGCAGGAATTGATGATGTGTTCAACGGCATTATGGTAAAGGGCGATGCCATTGGCGATGTAATGTTCTACGGCCGCGGCGCAGGCTCTTTGCCTACCGCAAGTGCCGTCGTATCCGATATTATCGATGCAGTCAAGCACAAAAATGAGCATATCGGTCTTGGTTGGACCGAGGGTGAGGCAGGCTACCTGAAAGATGGCACAGGACAGAAGTTCCGCTACTATGTGCGCCTCAGCGGTGATGCAGCAGCTTACCCTAAAGATGCTTATCAGGTCATTACCTTGAAAGATTTGGCGTTTGACGGTGAGTTTGCTATTCTGACTCCGGAACTTTCTGAAGCAGAATTTGCAGCACTCAAAGAAGAGATTTCTAAAACCAACCCAATCCTTGGTACATTAAGGATGGTGGAGGGTTGATGGTAAAGGTGCGTGTGCCGGCAACCAGTGCCAATATGGGTTCCGGTTTTGACAGCCTTGGCGTGGCATTGAATCTCTACAATTATGTGACTGCAGAAGAAACGGGAAACACACTCCGGATTGATATTCTGGATGAAACCTCTAAGTTTCTTGCAAAGGATGAGAGAAACCTGGTTTACCGGTCTATGCAAGCGGTGTTTGACAGGGTGGGATACCATCCCAAAGGATTGCATCTGACCTTGGAAAACAATATTATGGTGACCCGTGGTTTGGGCAGCAGTAGTGCCGGTATTGTGTCCGGCTTGCTCGCCGCCAATGTAATGACTGGGGAGACCCTTTCTAAGGATGAACTCCTTGTGATGGCGGCAGAAATCGAGGGGCATGGCGATAACGTGACGCCGGCGATTTTCGGCGGGTTCACCGTGAATGTCAAGCGAAAGGATAAAGTACACTACACCCGTGTTGCGGTTCAGGATGAACTGAGATTTGCGGCGTTTGTTCCGGATTTTTATCTCCAGACCAAAAAAGCTCGCAATGTGCTTCCTAAAATGGTTTCTATGCGTGATGCGGTGTATAATACCGGACGAAGCGCATTGCTCGCCACCAGTATTATGAGCGGGAACTATGAAAACCTGCGGGTTGCGGTGGAGGATAAACTGCACCAGCGTTACCGCAAACGGCTGATTCCGGATATGGAGGATTTGTTCCGCATTTGTTATGAGAAAAACGCTTTGGGTGTTTATCTCAGTGGGGCAGGCCCCACCGTGGTGGCAATGGTCTACCAAAAGGATGAGGAAGTATTTAGGAAGGAAATGACAGCATTCCTTACATCGTCTATGAAGCATTGGCATCTGCATATGCTTCGGGCGGATAATCAGGGGGCTGTGGTGATAAAGTAAAGCAATACGACAGTTGTCGTTTTCAAATAGGAGAAGGAGGAATAAGAATGGCTCTTATCGTACAAAAGTTCGGCGGAAGTTCTGTCGCCGACGCAGAAAAAGTAAAGAATGTTGCCAATCGTGTGGTTGAAACCGCAAGGGAGAATAACCAAGTGGTGGTTGTTGTTTCGGCGCAGGGTGATACCACCGATGATTTGATTGAGAAGGCACAAGAAATCAATCCCAAGGCATCGAAGCGGGAAATGGATATGCTCCTTTCCAGCGGCGAACAAATTTCGATTGCACTTTTAGCAATGGCAATCGAGAATCTGGAATATCCGGTAATTTCCCTGACCGGTTGGCAGGCAGGATTCAAAACTAATTCCAGTGCAGGAAATGCCCGTATTGACAAGATTGATGTAGAGAGAATCCAGTCGGAATTGGATAAGCACAAGATTGTTATTGTAGCAGGCTTCCAGGGAATTGATAAGTATGACAATATCACCACCCTCGGCCGTGGCGGAAGCGATACTTCGGCAGTGGCTCTGGCAGCAGCACTTCGTGCCAACAAGTGTGAGATTTATACCGATGTGGATGGTGTATACACCACCGACCCGAGAATTGTTCCCAATGCAGTAAAGCTGGATGAAATCACCTATGACGAAATGCTGGAACTGGCAAGTCTTGGTGCCAACGTACTGCACAACCGCTCGGTAGAGATGGCAAAGAAATACAATGTTCAGCTTGAAGTAAAATCCAGTTTTCAAAGAGTGCCCGGCACAATCGTTAAGGAGGTAATACCTATGGAAAAAATGTTAATCAGAGGCGTAACCCGTGATAATGACGTTGCGCGTATTGCAATTATTGGCTTGGAGGATACTCCCGGAATCGCATTTAAGGTCTTTTCCGCTTTGGCAAAGGATGGTATCAATGTCGATATGATTCTTCAGTCCATCGGTCACAACGGTAAGAAGGATATTGTCTTTACCGTAACCAAGAGCAATCTGGAAAAAACCATTGCTACCATTGAAGCGTTGAAGGAAACCGTTCCCTATCAGGAGATTAACCATAAGGACAATTTGAGCAAGGTTTCTATCGTTGGTGCAGGTATGGTGAACAACCCCGGTGTTGCTGCAAAAATGTTTGAAGCATTGTTTGATGCAAGCATCAATATCCATATGATTGCTACCTCTGAGCTCAAGGTTTCTGTTTTGATTAACATTGAAAATGCAGAGAGAGCAGTTCAAGTTATTCACGACAAATTTATGAAATAAAAACCAAAAATCCCCTTGGTCTTTGACCAAGGGGATTTTTTTATTCTTTTCCGTTCCAACAGTAGGTACACAATTTGCAAGGTTCAAGGCCGATGGCGTTGATCAGGTTTTCCAAGGACTGGAATTCCA
The DNA here is from genome assembly GCA_045578365.1 of Ructibacterium sp. Lineage (GTDB taxonomy): Bacteria > Bacillota > Clostridia > Monoglobales > Monoglobaceae > Ructibacterium. The sequence goes on along the minus strand of JAZNKC010000030.1, from coordinate 38,622 downwards.
ATGAAGTAAAATTGAATTTATCACAAATTGTTTGGCGCAGTGCCTTACCGCGTTCGGTGGAGAAGTCGCTGTACTCTTCCAGATGGTTGAGCCCCTCTTCGCCTTCCAATTCCATAATGGTTTTTCGGGTGATCAGCTCCATATCATCGGTGGTAGGAGAGAAGTTGAGGTATTTACAGCTATACATAATGGGCGGACACGCAGAGCGCATATGCACCTCTTTGGCACCATTCTGGTACAAAAATTCTACGGTTTCCCGAAGCTGAGTTCCGCGGACAATGGAATCGTCAATGAACAACAGCTTTTTATCCTGAATCAAATCGTGAATCGGAACCATCTTCATCTTTGCAATCTTTTTTCGGTCACGCTGATGGGTAGGGGTAAAACTTCTTGCCCACGTAGGGGTGTATTTGATGAAAGGTCTTGCAAAGGGCGCATCGCTCTTGTTGGCATAGCCGATTGCGTGGGCGGTTCCTGAATCCGGAATACCGCTGACAGAATCTAAGTTTTCTGCATTCTTCATCGCAATGTCGTGCTCTGCCATAAGCTCTCCGTTCCGATTCCGCATGGTTTCCACATTGACTCCTTCATAGGTAGAGGTGGGATAGCCGTAATAAGACCAGAGGAAGGAACAAATCTTCATCTCTTTGCGAGGGGGAACCAACTGCACAACCCCGTCGGTGGTGACTTCCACAACCTCACCGGGGCCAAGCTCCCGCTCGTTTTCATAGCCAAGCTTTTGAAAAGCAAAGGATTCAAAAGAAACACAGTAGCCGTCTTCGCTTTTTCCAACCAGGACCGGCAGTCTGCCGTTCAGGTCACGGGCGGTAATCAAAGAACCATAGCCGGTGAGAACCAGAATGGATGCCGTACCCTCAATGGATTCCTGTGCAAAACGGATGCCGTCCGCAAAATTATCCTTTTGATTGATTAAGGCGGCAATCAAGTCCACCGAGTTGACGGTTCCGCCGGTCATCGCATTGAAAAAGCTGTTTCCGGTCAAATACTGCTCGGTAAGCTCCTTTGCGTTGTTGATCACACCAACGGTACAAATGGCATAAGTGCCCAGACGGGAATGGAAGAGGAGCGGTTGCGGGTCAAAGTCGCTGATGCAACCAATGGCAGCTTGTCCGTGCATCTCCTCAAAAATCCGTTCAAATTTTGTTCGAAATGGAGAGTTTTGGATGTTGTGTATCTCTCGCTGCAGTCCTATTTCTTTATCGTAAGCGGCAATACCACCCCGGCGTGTGCCAAGATGAGAATGATAGTCTGTGCCAAAAAACACATCGGAGATGGCGTCGTGCTTAGAAACTGTTCCAAAAAAGCCTCCCATAGTGATCCTCCTGTCGTAGATTCTGAATACCTAAAAAATTATACAACAATTTTCGATGCAATGCAATAGAAAATATCGTTTTTTCGCCAAAAACTATTCGGTGTCTACCCATTCGCTGACCAAAGACATAAACATTTTTCCGTCCAGATGGTCCAGCTCGTGGCAGAATGCACGGGCAAGCAACCCTTCGCCGGTGATTTCAAAGCTTTCGCCGTCCCGATTGAGGGCACGCACCGTCACCTTGTTGGGGCGGGTTACCATTCCGTATTTTCCGGGATTGCTGAGGCAACCTTCTGCATCGGTTTGTTCTCCCTCAGCGTGGATGATTTCGGGATTGATCAGCTCAATCAGCCCCTCGTCAATATCAATGACTACTACACGTCTAAGAATCCCAACCTGCGGTGCCGCAAGTCCGACTCCGCCGGATTCATACAGGGTGTCTGCCATATCATCCAACAAATCAAGAATCCGTTGGTCGATGGTTTCTACCGCTCTGCATTTTTTGGTGAGAACCGGATCGCCAACCGTAACAATTTTTCTAATAGCCATAGGGTTTCCCCTCCTTTTGTTCTAATCTTTTTTATCATAGCATATTGACCGGATTGATGTCAATGACCAGACTGTTTTCGGTTCTGCTCTCGTTGTGGGAAAGACTGATTTGATGGAGCAGAGGGAACAGTTTTTGGACCGGTTCTGCCTTGATTAAAAGCCGATACCGGAATTTGTTTTTGATTTTGGCAATGGGCGCAGGACTTGGGGGAAGGTCGGAATGGATACAATCCTCCGGTGCATTCGCCTTGATAAAAGCGTGGATGTTCGCAATCTCCTGTGCCACGGTTTCCTCGTTCTCTCCGGAAACCAGAATATAAACCATATCGCAAAACGGCGGATAGTGCATCCGTTTGCGATAGAGAATCTCGTTTTGATAAAAGTCCTTGTAATTTTGCATCTTTGCAAATTGGATGGTGCTGTTGTCCGGCTGATAGGTCTGGATGATGGCGCGCCCTGTGAGGTCGCCTCTGCCGGCACGGCCGCAAACCTGTGTGATTAAGGAGAAACATCGCTCACTTGCCCGAAAATCATCCACATTCAAGGATGCGTCAGCCGCAAGAACCCCAACCAAAGTCACATCAGGAAAATCCAATCCCTTGGTTACCATCTGGGTTCCCAAAAGAATGTCGGCATCCCCCTTGCGGAACTGGTTCAGAATCAGCTCGTGCCCGCCTTTCTGGGAGGTGGTATCAAAATCCATTCGCAGAATTTTTGCATCGGGGAAGAGCGCGTGAAGCTCATCCTCAATCTTTTGGGTTCCTGTGCCAAAAAACTTGATATACTTTGACCCGCACTGGGGACAGGTTTCCACTGGCTGATGGGTCTCACCGCAATAGTGACAGACCAACTGATTGGCTTTGCGGTGATAGGTCAGGGCAATACTGCATTGATCACATTCCATCACATACCCGCATTCCCGACAGGAAACAAAGGTGTTATACCCTCTGCGGTTGAGGAAGAGGATGCTCTTTTCTCCCCGCTCCAGATTTTTTTGTATCTCTGCCTGCAGCTTGGTGCTGATGGCAGAAAGATTGTGCAAATCCAAAAGCTCGCTACGCATATCACAAATCTGCGCTTCAGGAAGAGTCTGGTTGTTGTAGCGTTTCTGCATCTCAAACAGGCGATAGCGCCCCTCTTTGGCATAATAGTAAGAAGAAACCGAGGGGGTAGCGGATGCCAGAAGCACAGGCGCACCAAACTTTTGCCCCCGATACATCGCAATCTCTCTGGCGTGATAGCGGGGCGCATTTTCGGACTTGTAGCTGCTTTCGTGCTCCTCGTCCAAAATGATAACGCCAAGCTTGTCAAAGGGTGCAAAGACGGCACTTCTTGCCCCCACAACTACATTGACTTTGCCTTGCTTGATTTTGTGCCATTGGTCAAAGCGTTCCCCTTGGGAAAGCCCGCTGTGCATGACTGCAACCGAACTGCCGAACCGACTGACAAAACGCTCTACCATCTGGGGGGTAAGGGAAATTTCAGGCACCAGCATAATGGCCTGCTTTCCCTCCTGAATACAGGTGTCAATCGCTTGTAAGAAAATTTCGGTCTTTCCGCTGCCGGTGATTCCGTGAAGCAAAATTTTCTCATGCATCTGGTGGTGAATCAAATGGTTCAGGTGGTCGATAATCGGCTTTTGCTCCTCGGTGGGGATATACGCCTTGGATGGAGCATAGTTTTCTTCGTGATAAGCAAGCCGTTCCGCCTTTTCCCGATAGATGGTGACAATGCCCTTGTCCTGCAGGGTGTTCAGGGATTGGTAGTTTCCGTCGGTGATGGCAATCAGATCAGAGGTGCGCATATCTCCGTTTTCGCAGAGGGCAAGCACCATATCTGCCTGTACCGGCGCCCGTCTTTGCCGCAATTCCTCTGCCAAGGCGTAACCCTCTTCAAGCTCGGGGTTCAGCCGTGCTTTTCGGACATAAAGGAAGGAGATGGATTCGTCTAATTGTTCCTGAACCTCCAAAATGCCAAGGCTTTGCAACGCAAAGGCAGTACGGGAAAGTCCTTTCTTGTTTAAGACAGCCTCCAACTCCTCCAGTTCGGCAATGCCGTCCAGTTCCTTAAGCTTGTCCAAAAACTGCTGTTGGGTGGGTGTCAGCTTGTCCTCGGTGTTTTGCTTAAACACAATCCATTTGCGGATTTTGGCACCCATATAGGGTGGCTTGATTTGGCGGTATGCCTGCTGAAAGGAACAGAAGTAGCGATGCTGCATCCATCCGCAAAGCTGTAACAGTTCCGGGGTACAGATGGGTTCTTGGTCCAAAGGCTTCAGTAAAGTCTTTAGGCGGGAAAATTCACTGGTTTCTTTGACCGCCAAAACCAAAGCCTCGGCGCTATTGTTATGCACGCCAAAAGGAACCAGAACACGAAGTCCCGGCTGAATGACCGATTCCCATTCTTGGGGTATCAGGTAATCAAAGCTTTGGTTGATGGAATGCTTGGATTCCGTCAGCATCACATTGGCAATCATAACAATCTCCCGTTCCTTTAGAAAAACGCCGGTTCAAAGATGAGCCGGCGTTTGATGGATTATTCCTCTTCAGCGACTGCAGGTTCGGTAACATCGATGCCTGCTACGGGGAAAACATTCAGTTTGTTTTCAAAAATTTCAACAGTAGCGATAGAAACTTCCTTGCCGGAAGCGTTTTCTACCAGCGGTGCAGAGCCGGCAGACAACTGGCGTGCACGCTTTGCAGCTTCCAGAACCAGAGTATAACGGCTTCCGGTTTTTTCAACCAACTTTGCAATAGGGGGATAAATCATCATAATACAACACTCCTTGCTTGAATAATATCTTTGACAGATTGTACTGCATCTTCCAGTACATCATTAATGACCACATAATCATATTTTTCTTGCTGCTGCATTTCCCATTCTGCAACCGCAATACGCTTTGCAATTTCCTGTTCGGTTTCGGTTTCCCGACCTCTCAGGCGGGTACGCAAAGTTTCGATGTCGGGGGGTGCAATGAAGATGCAAACCCCTGCGGGAAAGTTTTTCTTCACCTGAAGTGCACCCTGTACTTCAATTTCCAGAACCACATTCTGTCCGCTTTCCAGTTTTTCCTGAACCGGTTTGAGAGGGGTTCCGTAATAGTTCTCGTTGTAGAGTGCCCATTCTAAGAATTCGCCGCCCTCAATCATAGATTCAAATTCTTCACGGGTTTTGAAGTAATAAGTAACACCCTCTTGATCAATGCTCCGGGGCTTACGGGTGGTTGCGGAAACCGAGAGGGAAAGAGAAAGGGCGTCCTTTTCTTTCAGAATCTCTTGACAAATGGTTCCTTTGCCCACGCCGGAGGGACCCGAAATCACAAACAAAGTTCCTTTTTTACTCATTCTCAGCAGCATCCTCTCTGGGTTCGTCATCCTTCGGCTCTGCACGACCGGCAATAGTTTCTGTCTGGATTGCAGAAAGAATCACATGGTCGCTGTCGGTGATGATGACCGCACGGGTACGGCGGCCGCAGGTGGCGTCAATCAGCAACCCCTTTTCTTTGGATTCCTGAATGATACGCTTGATGGGCGCAGAATCCGGACTGACAATAGCGACAACCCGATCGCCTGCAATGATATTACCAAATCCAACGTTGATAAGCTTCATAATATTCTGCCTTTCTGATTACTCAATATTTTGAATCTGCTCTCTGATTTTTTCGATGATGGATTTCATCTCTACCACATGAGCAGAAACAGTCAAATCGTTAGCCTTGGAACCAATGGTATTGGTTTCTCGATTCATTTCCTGAACGATGAAGTCCAGTTTCTTGCCGATCGGCTTGTCGGTTTCCATGGCAGAAAGGAACGCCTTCACATGGCTACGCAGGCGGACAGTTTCTTCATCCACAGCAACTTTGTCTGCAAAGATGGCAGCTTCAGTGAGAATTCTGCCCTCGTCAATGGTGGTGGAGGAGAGAACCTCTTCCAATTTGCGGGTCAGACGCTGACGGTATGCCTCAACGGTTTGCGGGGAAAGGGTTTCCACAGCCTGTACCTCGCCAAGGAGTGCATCCAGATGCTCTCTTAAGCTAAGCTCCAGTCTTGCCCCCTCGGTACGACGCATTTCCAGAAATTCTGAAAGTGCCAAATCAAATGCCTTGGAAACGATTGCTTGCATTTGTTCTTCGTCAATCTCACGATGCTCCACACGGAAAATATCGTGAAAAGCGGTCATAGAAGAAAGGGTCAAATCATCCGCAAGTCCGTCTGCGGTGAGCTGACGGAGTGCACTCAGGTACCCTTCTGCAACCGGTCTGTCAAGGGTAATCACCTTATCGTCGGTTTCTTCCCGCTCCAGACTGAGCACGATTTCTACCTTGCCCCGCGCAATGGATTCCATTGCCAAGGTGCGGAGCTTGTCTTCCAAAAAGTTATAATACCGCGGTGTTTTGATGGTGAAGTCGCTGTAACGATGATTCACCGACTTCATCTGTATCTGGATATGAAAGCCGTCAATGATGGTATCACAGCGTCCAAATCCGGTCATGCTTTGCAACATTGCAAAACCCTCCTTGCTTCCTAAAAAAACATATAGAACAGTATAGCACAAAAACCACGATTTGCAAAGACTTTTTTACGAAAAAAATGGAAAATTCATAATTTTTCTTAAGTTGTGCATAGTAAAAAGAGTGAAAGGCAGAAAGGAGAAGAAGATGAGCGAGGACGAAAAGAAGAACGAAGATAAAAATCAGGAAAATGAAAATAAAATTCACGATATGGCGTCCATTTCGGTGGGGGATAAAAATCATAAGATTTATTGTATGAGTATCATCGGGGAAATCGAGGGACATATGGTACTGCCGCCCCAAAGTAAAACCACCAAATATGAGCATGTGATCCCTGAGCTTGTGCGGATTGAAGAGGATGATTCCATCAAGGGACTTTTGCTTCTGCTCAACACCATGGGAGGGGATGTAGAGGCAGGCCTTGCCATTGCAGAGGTGATTGCCAGTATGAAAAAGCCTACTGTATCGGTGGTGCTCGGCGGCGGGCACAGCATTGGCGTTCCGTTGGCGGTTTCGGCAAAATATTCCCTGATTGTTCCCTCGGCGACCATGACTATCCATCCCATAAGGATGAATGGCACGGTGATTGGCGTACCCCAGATGTTCCATTATTTTTCTAAAGTTCAGGATCGCCTGACCGATTTTGTAACCCGTAACTCCAAAATCAAAGAGGAAACTTTTCGCAGCCTGATGATGGAAACTAAAAAGATTGCCAATGATGTGGGTACCATCCTTTTTGGAGAAGAGGCGGTAGAGTGTGGGCTTATCGATAAGGTAGGCGGGATTTCAGAGGCGATTGCGCAAATCGAAAGGATGACAAAATAAAAATTTTTTCGAAAAATAGAAAAATTTCATAAAATTTGCTTGACAGAACCCCTAAAAATCTGTATAATTATTCGAGTAGATTAGTAGAAACAGAAATTTTACCTTGACATCTTAGTGTTGGAACATACTTGGAGGGAGGGTTGTAACATGGCTGAAATCAGAGTAAAGGATAATGAATCTTTAGATAGTGCACTGCGTCGGTTTAAGCGTTCTTGTGCGAAGGCTGGCGTTTTGTCCGAGGTTAGAAAAAGAGAGCATTACGAAAAGCCAAGTGTAAAACGGAAAAAGAAGTCCGAGGCTGCAAGAAAACGCAAGTTCAGATAAGGCATATCTTTAGGCGAGGGGTCCCCTCGCCTTTTCTTTTATACAGGAGGGAAAACCATGAAAAACGAAAAAGGTTGTGCAATTTTTGGCCCTGCGGGAAACTCCGACGATTTTTTTGAGGCAGGCAACAAATCTGCCCTGGAGGCTCCGGCGTGGATTCGCAATCACGGATTGGATTGTTATGAATACCAATGCGGACACGGTGTCAGAATTTCTGAGGATGCCGCTGCACTTCTGGGAGAAAAGGCGAGAGAACACGGCATTTTGTTGTCGGTTCATGCGCCCTATTATATCAGCCTTTCTTCCACCGAGGCAGAAAAACGGGATAACAGCATCACCTATATCCTTCAAACCTTGCGGGCGGCAAAGGCAATGGGGGCGGACCGCATTGTGGTTCATTCCGGCTCCTGTGGAAAAATCACCCGCAAAGAGGCATTGCATCTGGCAAGTGACACCCTGACCCGTGCCCTTGAGCAAGCAGAAAAAGAGGGGTATGGAGATATTTATATCTGTCCGGAAACCATGGGCAAGGTCAACCAACTGGGAAATGTGGAAGAGGTCATCAAGCTCTGTCAGCTCAGCGACCGACTGCTCCCCACCATTGACTTTGGTCACGTGAACGCCCAGACCATCGGTGGACTAAAAGAAAAAGAGGATTTTGCAAAGCTTTTGGATGCACTTCAGAGTAAGCTCAATCCTTATCAGGCAAGAGAATTTCACGCCCATTACAGCCGTATTGAATACACCAAGGCAGGGGAAAAGAAACATCATACCTATGATGAAGTGGAGTTCGAACCGGACTTTGAACCATTGGCGGAGCTTTTGGCGGAGCGGGGTCTTGCCCCCAGAATTATCTGTGAATCCGCCGGCACCCAGACCAAGGATTCGGTTGCCATTCAGGAACTTTACCAAAGAAAGAGGGAAAACCAATGAGCCGGCAAAAGCTGACCGAAATTCTGTCCCAAAAGGCAGAAGGTGTGCTCCTGACATCTTCGCATAATCTCCGCTATTTCACCGGATTTTCCGGTGGCGAGGGCATTGCACTTTTGTGTGAGGATGATGGGTATCTGTTTGTAGATTCCCGTTATACCACGCAGGCATTGGAAGAAACTACCGATGTCACGGTCATAGAAATCAACGCTCAGAATCGGGATGAGGTTCTTCAAAAACACCTGCAACCCTTGAAAAAGGTGGGTTATGAAGAGGGACAACTCACGGTTGGGGCGTTTGATGGATTTTTGAAGTTTGCACCCCAAAGTGATTGGGTAAAGCTTTCCCAAGACTTAGAGGAGCTGCGAATGGTCAAAACCGAAGAGGAGCTAAATTGTTTGCGGCGGGCAGAGGCAATCGGCGCAGAGGCATTTTTGGCGGTACTTCCCCAAATCAAGGTCGGTGTGACAGAAAATGAGATTGCCGCCGAACTGGAATACCAAATGCGTAGGCGCGGCAGTAGTGGAACATCTTTTGAAACCATTGTGGTTTCGGGTTATAAATCCAGTATGCCCCACGGAAAGCCCGACCACAAAAAAATCGAACACGGTGATTTTGTCACCATGGATTTTGGGTGTGTGTATCAGGGGTATTGTTCGGATATGACCCGAACCATAGCTGTGGGAACCGTCACCAAAGAACAGGAAAAGATTTATCAAACCGTCAAAGAGGCACAGGAAGAAGGACTTCCTGCCATCCGTGCAGGGGTTTTGGGCAAAGAGGCGGATTTTGCGGCGCGCAAGGTTATCGAGGATGCGGGGTACGGAGCATATTTCGGACATTCCCTGGGACACGGCGTGGGACTTTTGATTCACGAACTTCCCAATCTTTCGCCCCGCAGCGAAACGGTATTAAAACCCAATATGGTGGTCACCTGTGAGCCGGGAATTTATATTCCCAAGCTTGGCGGCGTACGGATTGAGGATATGGTTTGTGTCACTGAGGACGGAATTGAGAATTTGACACAGGTCCCCAAGGATTTGCTGATTCTCTAAATTTTCCAATAGTCGGAAAACTTTTTAGCAAAAAGGCTTGCTTTTTTGCTTATGATGCGATAAAATATAGAAAATAATGTAATACTAACTTTAAGGAGGATGCACCAATGATTAGTGCAGGCGATTTCAGAAACGGACTTACATTTGAATATGACGGTAATGTATATCAGGTTGTTGAGTTCCAGCATGTAAAACCCGGAAAGGGTGCGGCGTTTGTCAGAACCAAGATGAAGAATGTGATGACCGGCGGCGTTGTTGAGCGTACCTTTAACCCGACCGAAAAGGTAGAGCCCGCTCGTATTGAAAGAAAGGATATGGAATATCTTTACGAAGACAGTGGTCTTTACTATTTTATGGATCAGGAAACCTATGAGCAGATTCCCTTGGGCGAAGACCAGTTGGGCGATGCTTTGAAGTTTGTGATGGAAAATATGGTTGTAAAAATTCTCTCCTACAAGGGCAATGTGTTCGCAGTAGAACCCCCCACCTTTGTTGAGATGAAGGTTATCGAAACCGAACCCGGTGTCAAGGGTAACACCGCAACCAACGTTACCAAACCCGCAACCGTAGAATCCGGTGCAGTAATTACTGTTCCTATGTTCGTGAACGAGGGCGATGTGATTCGTATCGACACTCGTACCGGCGAATATATGGAAAGAGTATAACCAATCATTTTATAGAAAGAAGGGTTATGATGTCTGAAATTTCTAACCGTGCTGCTTACCTGAAAGGTCTGGCAGATGGATTAAAACTGGACAAAAATACCAGCGAGGGTCAGTTGATTGACGGCATTCTGGGACTTTTGGGCGATATTGCAGAAGAACTGGAAATGCTGGATCAGGAACAGATTTTCCTGGAAGATAAAATCGATGAGATGGATGAAGTCATCGAGATGATTGCAGATGAAACCTTTGGCGCAGAGGACGAGGATGAGTTTTATACTCTGATTTGCGAAAACTGCGGTGCAGAGATTGACCTGACCGGTGACGATCTGGACGACATTGCAGACGGCGTATTCAAGTGTCCCGACTGCGGTGAAGTGATCGAATTGGATTTTGATGGCTGTGATTGCGGATGCGACTGCGGCCATGACCACAACTAAAAAACAAAAATCCTTTGGGCGGTACTTCTTAGGGAGAAGTCGGTTTTGGCTTGGTATTTTTCGCTGATCGTGCGCAAAAAAATGCAGACATACGCCAGTATGCCTGCATTTTTTATGACTTCGCTAAGACGAAAAATCCCTAAACCAAAACTGCTTCGCACCACAAAAATCCCGATTTCTTGTGCAGAACAAGGCAAAAAGATGAGGTAATCCTGACGGATTATAAGGCTTTTTAACGAAGTTATGTGCAGAAATCGTGGTTTTTGGGCGATTTATCCCTAAGAAATACCGCCCTTATTCGGGGTTTTCTTTTTTGACAAGGCTGGGAAAGTGTGGTAAAATGGTTTTATATAAAAAGGAGGGTAATGCAATGAAAAAGGATGAACTGAATAAAATAACAACTGAAGATAAGCAGATTACCCTCGCGGATGGGGCGCAGCTGAAACTGATTCGCATTACCGAGGCGGTGGTCGGACGAACCTTGACTGAAACCATTGCCGCTCTGCAACTGGTTTTGCGTGACGGAAATCTGCCTCCGGAATTGTTTGATTATGTTTATCGGGCAGAGCTTGGTTGCCGGGGAACCATGGCAAAGGTCAATGCGGTGATTGAACTTTATGGTGGAGAGGATGCCGCAAGCGCCGTCAGGACCGCAACTTATGATATGACCCAGTTCTTCACCGTCGTTTGTTCCCAGATGAACAAAGCCTTGGGACACAAATATCAAGGTCACATCTCTTTTGACATTGATGAAGAATCCGAGGCAACCGTGTCCTTTGATGCAAGACGGGTTTCGATGATTCTGTATCATTTGATTGCCAACGCCGTACAACACGGCAGGACCGATAACAAGAATGTGGAAATTCGTGCATTTGTTAAGGGTAATCAATTTGAAATGTCGGTTCGTGACCGCGGCGGCGGGATTCCGGAAGCAAAGAGAAAGACCTTGTTTCTTGGTTTTACCCAAGCATTGGATTTGCAACGCCTTGCAATGGGACCGTTCCCACCGATGATTCAGGGAATCGGGTTGCCCCTTTGCAAAAAGCTTGCAGAGGATATGCGCGGCGCATTGGATGTGAAGAATTATAAAACCGGCGCCAAGTTTATTTTGCAGATACCCCAGTATGGGGAGAGAATGCGGGAAATCTCGGTTTATCAGCCGGATGACACCCTGCTGAAAGCGTGTATGGCAGATCTTCTGGCAGAATTGAATGAAAAGAAAGGTGAATAAAATGACCATTACTTATGAATACCAAGGAGCGCTCTATGTGAATTTAACCAACCGTTGCTCCAATGCTTGTACCTTTTGTGTGCGCAACAATCACGACAATGTAAACGGCGAGGATGACCTCTGGTTGGAGCGGGAGCCGACCCTGGAAGAAATCCAGGCGGACTTTGAAAAGAGAGATATGACCAAATACCATTCGGTGGTCTTTTGCGGTTATGGGGAACCGACCATACGCTTTGATACGATGCTTGCCGTTGCAAAATGGCTGAAAAAGGATTATCCGGAGCTCCCCATTCGCTTAAATACCAACGGACATGCCAACCTGATTTGCAAGAGAGATGTGACGCCGGAGATGGAGGGCGTTTTCGATTGCGTTTCCATCAGCTTGAATGCAGAGAATCCGGAGAAGTACCAAGCCCTTTGCTTGAGTGAATTTGGCGGTGAGGCGTCGTTTTTTGGGCTTCTGGACTTTGCAAAAAAGGCAAAGGAGTATGTTCCCGAGGTAGTTCTTTCCGTAGTGGATGTGATGCCGGAAGAAGAAATTGCAGCGTGCAGAAAAATTGCAGAAGACTGCGGCGTCAAGTTCCGTGTTCGGGCATTTATTGAGTAGGAGGGTGGATCTTGGTTTTACAAGAAATAACCATTGATAAAAAGGATGAAATCAATCGGTATTTAAGAAGAAAGTGCAGTAAAAATTCAGAGTTTACCTTTACCAATCTGTTTATGTGGAGAAAAAGCTATGATATTAAATATGTGATTCTTCACGATATGCTCTGCATTATGCCTCAGCACACCGGCGGACCGAGAAGTGCCACCTTTCCCATTGGATTTATGGGCGAGGATGGAACAGAGGGCGATATCAAGCCGGTGATCGAAGAATTGATTGCGTATCTTCAGGAAATCGGTGAAGTTCCGCTGATTCGGTTGTATGATGATTCGACGGTAGAAAAGTTGAATCGGGCTTTTCCGGGGAAGTTCATCATTACCGAGGATGTGAATTCCTTTGATTATGTGTACGATGTAAAAGAACTCACCGCTCTGGCGGGCAAACGTTTTCACGCAAAAAAGAACCATGTGAACAAATTCAAAAAGAAGTATCAATGGGAGTATCAATCATTGACCGCCTGCGATGCCGATGAGTGTATCCAATTGTTTCAGCAATGGCACCAAGGCAAAGGGGAAGAAGTATCCGGCTTGGAGGAAGAACAGGAAGCAGTGTTGGAGTTGTTCCGGCATTGGGATGATTTGGATTTGCGGGGCGGATGTATTCGGGTGGATGGAAAGATGGTTGCCTTTTCTGTGGGAGAACCCCTGTGCGAAACGATGGCGGTGATTCATTTAGAACATGCAGACACCTCTTACGAGGGGGCATTTGCCATGATGAATCAGCAGTTCTTAGAGCACGAATGGCAGGATTTTTTCTATGTGAATCGGGAAGAAGATATGGGAATTCCCGGTATGCGGCGGGCAAAGGAATCCTACCGTCCGGTCTTTATGGTGAAGAAATATGTTGCCACTTTGGCATAAACAAAAAGCCGAAACGAAAGTTTCGGCTTTTTGTTTAGTTTGTTTTTGTAAGGGTGACCGTTTGGGTATCTCCATCCCATCCTACATCATAGCCGATGGCCTCGGCAAGGAATCGGATTGGGATATACATACGGCTTTCTTCTAAGTCAATGAAGGGGACGGTGTCCATAGTGCGGCTGATGCTTTCGGAAAGCGTTTCACCCTCCGGATCGGGATAGGGAACGGTAAAAAGCACCGGATTGCCCTCCTGAATCAAATAGGCACAGGTGTCAGAGGAAACGGTAGCCAGCATATTGGCATCATCAAAGTCCACATGACAGCCTAAGTATTCCATCACAAAACGGATGGGGACAAAGGTGCGGGAATCCATCTCTTTGATGCTACCCATTTCTGCCGGAATGGTTGCTATCTCTCCATTGATGATGATGGTTTCTGCTATCGCAAATACCGAAGTGCCGGACAAAAGCAGAATACCTGCCAAAAGCAGCGCAAGGACTTGTTTTCTCTTCATAGAATTCTCCTTAAGGACTTTTATTTATTGATGGTTACAGTCAAGGTTGCCTCATCCCAGCCAACCTGATAGCCCGCAGCCTCTGCAAAGAAGCGGAGGGGGATATACATCTGACCGTCAGCTTCGTTGATAAAGGGAACGGTGTCCATGGTAACAACTTTTCCGTTGGTATCGTCCACCTTGCCGGGCAGAGCGTACAGGAAGTTGTTGCCCTCGATGAGCAGGTAGGAAACCGCGTTTTCATCGGTGATTGCAACGCTCTTTCTGGTAGTGCCGTCTACCACGGTGTCGGTGTAAGAAACAAAGAAGTTCCAGATGGTTTCTGCACAAGCTGCAGAGATAAAGGTGCGGTCATCCCGCTCTAAAATGGTACCAACCTCGATTGCGGTGCCGCTGAGCAAAACTTTTTCTGCAGTTGCAAAAGCGGTAAGAGAAGATGCCAGAATTGCAATCACGCAGAACAAACCAAGTAATTTTTTCATAAGTATTCCTCCTGAAATTAAGAAAATAGTTCTTTTCATCCCTTAGTGTAGCATAAAAAATAACAGAACGCAAGTGTTTTCTGTATCGGGAAAGACCTTGACAGAAATACGGTTTTGTGGTATGGTAAATGGCAAAGCTTCGGCGAAAAAGAGGCTCCCCGTCGGGTGGTAGCTCTCTTTTTGTTATTGAGAGAAAAGGCGGGACAGAAATGAGTTTGTGGGAACTATTTATCGTCGCAATCGGACTTTCCATGGATGCCTTTGCGGTGTCCATCTGCAAGGGACTGTCGGTGACAAAGGTAAAACCCTGTCACCAACTTTCGGTAGGTTTGTATTTTGGCGGTTTTCAGGCATTGATGCCCTTGATTGGTTATCTACTTGGTGTGCAGTTTCAATCCCTGATTGTGAATATTGACCACTGGATTGCCTTTATTCTTTTGAGTGTCATTGGCGGAAATATGATTCGCGAGGCTTTGGGGGAAGAAGAATCCGTGGATTGCTGCTTTTCCCCAAAAGCGATGTTTCCCTTGGCGGTGGCAACCAGTATTGATGCGCTAGCGGTAGGCGTTACCTTTGCATTTTTGCAGGTGAAGATTCTGCCGGCAGTATGCTTTATCGGGACGGTGACGTTTGTACTGTCTGCGGCGGGGCTTTGGGTTGGTAATCTGTTCGGTGCAAGGTACCGTGCCAAGGCGGAAATCTTTGGCGGTATTGTTTTGGTCGCAATGGGAATCAAAATTTTATTGGAACATTTGGCGGTGTTTTAAGTCAAACAAGATGACAAATAGGAGGTGGACCGGATGCTGTGTTGCAAATGCCAAAAAAACTTGGCGGTAGTTTATATCAGTAAAATGGATGAAACAGGAAAGACGGTCAACGAGGGATATTGTTTAACCTGTGCCAAGGAACTGAATATTGGACCGGTGAATGAAATGATGGAAAAGATGGGACTGAATCCGGAGGAAATGGATGGTCTCAATCGGGAAATGTCTGCCATGATGGAAGAAATGGGCGGAGAATTCAGTATGGAAGCGATGAAAATGCCGGAGATGGATGATGATGCCGCCGAGGAAAATATGAGCCGGAGTATGCAAAAAAATCCTTTTGAACTGATGAACCGACTCTTTGGCGGACAGGGGACCCCTTCCGAGACAGCCAAGGAAGAACAACCCAAAAAAGAGAAAAAGAATAAAAAGCGGAAGAATCTGGATGCCTTTGGGGTGAACCTGACCGAAAAGGCGAGAAAAGGATTGGTGGACCGGGTGGTTGGCAGAAATGCAGAGATGGAGCGGACTGCCCAGATTCTTAACCGCAGAACCAAAAACAACCCTTGCCTGATTGGGGAACCCGGTGTAGGTAAAACTGCCATTGCCGAGGGTCTTGCCCTCAAGATTGTCAATGGCGAAGTTCCGGCAAAGCTGTTGGGATATGAAATTTACCTTTTGGATATGAGTGCTGTGGTTGCAGGAACCCAGTTCCGGGGTCAGTTTGAATCCCGTCTGCGCAACATCATTGCAGAGGTCAAGCAGGCAGGCAATATCATTCTGGTGATTGACGAGATTCACACCATTGCTTCTGCCGGTGATGCAGAGGGTGGTATGAATGCGGGAAATATCTTAAAACCTGCCCTGTCCCGAGGGGAAATTCAGGTGATTGGTGCCACCACCGTAGAGGAATACCGCAAGCATATCGAAAAGGATGCGGCATTGGAGCGTCGGTTCCAGACCGTCTTGGTGGAAGAACCCTCGGTAGAGGAAACCGTAGAGATTCTCAAAGGAATCAAGGAATATTACGAAGACTATCACAAGGTACGGATTTCGGATGATTTGATTCGTACCGCTACCATTCTTGCAGAGCGGTATATCAATGACCGATTTTTGCCGGACAAGGCGATTGATGTGATTGACGAGGCGGCTGCCAAGGTCAATCTGGAAAACACCGATTTGGTGGAACTGGAAAAGAGCCGACTGGAACTTGCGGAATTGCAAAAAGAACAGGAATCCAACCAGCAAGGGGAATCCGTTGAAGATTATGCACGTGCCGCCGAGGTCAAGAGCCGTATCTGTCAGTTAGAGGAGGCGATTGCGCAAAAAGAGGCTTGTGTGGTGCGGGATTTACAGGTGGAGGACATTGCGGCAGTCATTGAACTCTGGACCAAGATTCCTGTGAAAAATATCAGTGAATATGAAACCAATAAGCTGGTAAATCTGGAAGAAAAACTGCATCAGCGGTTGATTGGACAGGACGAGGCGGTTTCTGCAGTTGCAAGAGCAATCCGCAGAAAGCGTGCGGGCATCAGCTTGAAGAAGAAACCGGTCTCCTTTATTTTTGTAGGTCCTACCGGTGTGGGTAAAACCGAGCTGGTCAAACGGATTGCAGAGGAGGTATTCGAGGGAGAAAGCTCCTTGATTCGTCTGGATATGTCTGAGTATATGGAAAAGCATTCGGTGGCAAAACTGATTGGTTCTCCGCCCGGATATGTAGGTTATGATGATGCGGGACAGCTCACCGAGAAGGTGCGCCGGCATCCTTATTCGGTTGTGCTTCTGGATGAAATCGAAAAGGCACACGAGGACATCTTTAATATTCTTCTGCAGATTATGGATGACGGAAGAATTACGGATAGCCACGGCAAAACTGTTTCTTTTGAAAATACCATCATCATTATGACCTCCAATGCAGGCAGTGACCAACGTGCCAATGTGGTTGGATTCAATGAGGAAGAAGAGGCGATTCAGCTCAAGGTGGAGCGTGCACTCAAATCCCTGTTCCGTCCCGAATTTTTGAATCGTGTGGATGAAACGGTGATCTTTAAAGAACTCAAAAAAGAGGAGCTTTTGCAGATTATCGATTTGATGCTCAATGATTTGCGCAAAGGACTTGCAGAAAAGAACATCACTCTGACGGTGACCGACGCGGTCAAAGAGTATATCCTGAATCAGGCATACAAAAAAGAGTTTGGAGCAAGACCGCTCAGGCGGTTTATCGAACGCCATATCGAAGATGGGATTGCACAAAAAATCATTCTGGGTGAACTTTCGGAGGGAGCTTCGGCTACCGCCGACCTTCAAGATGGAGAAATCGTGATTCAATAACAAAATCCCGCAACCTATGGGTTGCGGGATTTCTCTTTTCGTAAGCGGATCCCTTTGTAAACTTCATAAACACCAATCAACAGCAAAAACCCGCCAAAGAGCTTGCGGAGCAAACCGCCGGAAAGCTTTACCGCAAGGAGGGAGCCGCCAATGGCGCCCAAAACACCGCTGATGCCGAGGATGAGAGCGGTCTTTAACAGGACGTTTTTGTTTTTGATATGCACAATCAGAGAAACAATGGCGGTGGGCAAAAAGTATAAAAGATTGATGCCTTGGGCGGTTTGTTGCTCAATGTTTTGTAAGAGGATAAGTGCAGGGATTAAAATGGCACCGCCGCCGATGCCCATTCCACTGATGATTCCGCTGCAAAATCCAATGATGATATTGGTCATAAAATTCCCTCCAAATTAAAAAAGAAGCTTGATGGCGGTAATCATAATGATGCCGCCGAAAATGATTTTGAGAGAGGATTTTGAGATTTTGGAAAGTGCCTTTGCACCAACCAAGCCGCCCGCCATTCCCCCAATGGTGAGGAACAACCAAAGCTTTCCATCAAAGAATCCATTTTTGAGATAAAAGATAGAGCTTACCGCAGAGAGCAGCAGGATGACCGCAATGGCGGTAGCGTGGGATTTCTTTTCATCGATATCCAGAAAAAGCTCCATAGCAGGCACCAATACACTCCCGCCCCCTGCGCCAAAGAGACCGTTGAGAAGTCCGGTGATCAACCCAATCGCGATTTGTTTGGAATATTGTTTCATAAAAATACCCTTTCTCTTTTGCATAGTGGTAGTTTTTGCAACATACAGAAAAGTTATACAAAAAACCGACGCCTCGGCGTCGGTTTTGCTTTATTCAGAATCATCGTCGGGAGGGGTTGCCTCCATTTTTGAGATAGAGATTTCATAGGCGGTCTTGACAATAAAGTTTTCCTCATCAATCCGTTTTTGATAGTCCCTGCTCTGGATTCTGCCCCAGAGCTTCAGGTGTGTTCCAACAGTCAGGCTTTCTGCAAATTTGGCATTTCTTCCCCAAGCGATACAGGGGATATAGTCGGATTTGTTATAAAAGCGGTTGACCGCAAGGAGGATGTCTGCGATTTCCCGTTGGAAAGGGGTAGTGCGATACACCGGTGCCTTGCAGACATATCCGCTGAGATAAATCTGGTTGGGATTGGAAATCTCGTCCAGATTGGGAATCGGCGTGATGGTCTTTGCAAAGACGGTGAGAATCAAACGGTTTCCCACATCCGAGAAATTGTTGTAGGAACGGAACTGCCCCTCAATCAAAAGCAGGTTCCCCGGTCTGGGTGTGATTTCAGGGAAAAAGCGTTCAGATACTGTGACATTGACGATGTCAAAATTTTCACTTAAGCGGGGGATTCTCAGCTTGAATAAGAAAAAGCGTTCCCCATAAATCACATGGGAAAAGGTTGGTTCGCTGCATACCTCACCTGCAATGATTGCCCGATTGTTTTCAAAATAAGTATTTTCCAATTGATTCACTCCTGTCGCTATTTGCTTCTCTGCATCGTTTTCTAAATCATATGCAAAAAATAGCATCTTAGAACCGCAAATCCTGAAAGCGAGAGGGAGGGAATCCGCATAACAAAAGCAAGGTAACAACGGCCAGGTAGGGATAAATATCTGCCGGCTTTTTTGACCAAAAGACATTGAATTCCTGCGGAAAAATCTCTGTGCCGTCGATGGCATAGATGCTTCGCTGCAGACAGTAGGTGAACGCATCGTCATTGATACTGGATGCAGTTACGGTTGCACAGAGAGAAAGACCACAGGTCAAGGGGCAAAGACCGGTACAGTCCAGGTTTTCAAGGTCGTAGTTTTCATCGCCGTTGAGAATCAGCGTGTTACCCAATTGAATCATTCCATATCACCGTGATTAGGATTTCCCGTTGCTCCCGAATGTATGCGGATTTCAGAAATTTATCGAAAAGGTGATGGATTCTGAAAGAAACGCATAAACTGGAAGCAAAAGGAGCGATGAAAATGAAAATATGGTTAATCAGCAAAAAAACGGGCATCTTTTGTGTGGTTCTTTTTCTGGCTTTGGTGAGTGTGCTTTTTCTTGGACGAAATCAATCGATTACGGTTTCCACCAAGGAGCGGGATTTGCCGATCTATTGTGTCGATAAGGGGGAGGAAAAGCTGATTTCCATCAGTTTTGATGCCGCTTGGGGTGCAGAGGATACCATGCAACTCATTGAAATCCTGAAAAAATATGATGTCAAGGCAACCTTTTTTGTGGTGGGTAGCTGGGTGGATGAGTTTCCGGATGCAGTAAAAGCCCTTTCGGATGCCGGACACGAGATTATGAATCATTCCGATTCCCATCCTCATATGACACAAATCTCTAAAGAAAAAATGAAAGAGGAGGTGTTGCGTTGCAATGAAAAGATTGCAGCGATTACCGGAAAAACACCCCATCTTTTCCGTGCCCCCTACGGAGATTATAATGATGACGTGGTACAGACAGTTCGGGAATGCGGCAGTTATACCATACAATGGTCGATTGACAGCTTGGACTGGAAAGATTTGACAGCGACAGAAATTACCAAACGGGTGACGGAAAAAGCTGCCCCCGGCGGAATTGTACTTTTCCATAATGCGGCACTTCATACGCCTGAGGCGCTGCCCGGAATCATCGAAAAATTACAGAAGGACGGCTATTGCTTTGTACCGATTTCGGAACTGATTCTAACTGAAAACTATGCCATTGACCATACCGGAAAACAATATTCTGTATCTTGAAAGCTGAAAAAGAGGACCCCACCAACCCCAAATGGGTGTTTTTGGTGGGGTTTTCATATTTTTTTATGTAAAATTTTTGTAAATTCCTTGCATTTTGACAAAAGAAGGGTTATAATAGTATAAAGTATATCCATTTCTTGCGATATTTTTGGAGGTGGCATTTTATATGCAGAACAGATTGTTTCAAAATGCGTTGACACAGTTGAAAAAGGATTTTCGTCGTGTGATTGGTATTTTGGATGATACGGAGACTGTCATTGCGTGCAGTGAGGAAGGCCGCGTCGGCAGTACCATTGATAATATATTTACCGTATTTGATGGCAGCGGCGATGTAAAAATTGTTGCCGGTGTCAGCTACAAGAAAATCGAAACCTTTAATAAAAACGAATACATCGTATTTTGCGAAGGCGATGATGAGGCTGCAAGAAGTGCTTGCGGATTCTTGGGCATGCACTTTTTGACGGTGAAACAATATTATGATGAAAAGTATGACCGCAACAGCTTTATCAAGAATATTATTGTGGACAACATTCTTCCCGGCGATGTGCTCTACCGCACACGGGAGCTGCATCTCAATGTAGATGCAACCAGAGTTGTTTACTTGATTCGTGCTCACAGACGGTCCGAGAATGCAGCGATGGACGTTTTGAGAAGTCTGTTCCCTGACAGAAATCAGGATTTCGTCATTCGCATTGACGATACCGATTGTGTTGTAATCAAGGAATACAGATATGAAGTTTCCAAAGATGAGATTCTTCAGGTTGCGCAGAATATCGTAGACACCTTGGAGGCAGAAGAGATGATTTCTGTTTCGGTGGGTATCTCAACGGTAGTGCGGAACATTCAGGAGCTTGCACAGGCATACAGAGAATCCAGAATCGCATTGGAGGTTGGCAAGGTCTTTGATACCGAGAAGAACATCATCAGCTATGACAATTTGGGCATCGGCCGTTTGATTTATCAGCTGCCCACCACTTTGTGCGAGTTGTTCTTAAAAGAGGTATTCAAGAAAGAGTCTATCAATGTGCTTGATCAGGAAACCATTGGAACCATTCAAAAATTCTTTGAGAATAACCTGAATGTTTCCGAAACCTCCAGAAAGCTCTTTGTACACAGAAACACCTTGGTTTATCGGTTGGATAAGATTAAAAAGCTGACCGGTCTTGATTTGCGTGAATTTGATGATGCAATCATCTTTAAGGTGGCAATGATGGTAAACAAATATCTTACCTCGGAGCCCACAAGAATATAGTGGAAAAACATAGCGGGGCTTTGGCTCCGCTTGTGTTGTTATTAGAGGACGGTGAAAACAATGATTGAAATTCGAAATGTAACCAAAGTATATCCCCAAACTGAGGTTCATGCCCTGCAGAATCTTAGTGTGAAAATTGAAAAAGGCGAATTTGTTTTCTTGATTGGCGCGACCGGAGCCGGAAAAAGCACTCTGATGAAGCTTCTTCTGCGGGAAGAGGTGGCAGATGATGGACAGGTTCTCATCAATGGTCAGGATGTGAAAAAGCTTCGGGGCAGAAACATCCCCAAATTCCGGCGTGGAATTGGTGTGGTATTTCAGGATTTCCGGTTGTTGCCTGACCGCACTGTATATGAAAATATTGCCTTTGCCATGCAGGTGGTAGGTGCAAGTCCCAGAAAAATCCGGCATATCGTGCCGCAGGTGTTATCCTTGGTAGGGCTTGAGGATAAAGCGGATGCCAAACCCGGTCAGCTCTCCGGCGGTGAACAGCAGAGAGTATCTATGGCGCGTGCTTTGGTGAATAATCCGCCCCTTTTGATTGCGGACGAGCCTACGGGAAATCTGGATCCGGAAACCTCGGACGAAATTATGGAACTGTTGGAGAGAATCAATCGGTTGGGCACCACCGTACTTGTGGCAACCCATGCACGGGAACTGGTGAACCGGATGCAAAAGCGTGTATTGACACTGGAAAAGGGTCGATTGATTCGTGACGCGGAGCAAGGGGGGTATCAGCTTGTTTAGAGCATTACGCTATTTTTTCGCCCAGGGGGGAAAAAATATCTGGAACAATAAATTGATGAGTGCAGCCTCCATTGGTATCGTTGCAGCCAGCCTGGTGCTGTTGGGAATTTTCCAACTGGCATTGATGAACCTGAATGCGTGGATTTCTCAGGTAGAGCAGCAATGTGAGGTCAATGTTTACCTGAAAAGTGATGTCAGCGGAACCAACCTCAACCGCATCCAGAGTGAGCTTGCGGGAATACCGGATGTGTCGGCGGTTACCTTTTTCTCCAAGGAGGAACGGGTTCAGAGAACCAAAGAAACAACCTATGCAGGTCAGGAATATATGTTAGAGGATTTGGAAAAGGATAACATTGTTCGGGATTCCTATATCCTTACTGTGACACAACTTGCAAGCACTTCTCAGGTGGCAAGTCTTGCCGCCCGTGTCCCCGGTGTGGATGAAGTGGTAAACCGTCAGGATTTGGTGGACAAAATTCAGGCGGTATCCAATGTGGTGCGTCAGGTAGGACTCTGGTTGATGCTGTTACTTGTTTTGATTGCCATGTTCATCATTGCCAATACCATTCGGATTGGTCTGATTTCCCGTAGCGGCGAGGTGGATATTATGCGTTTTGTGGGTGCATCCAATTCCTATATCCGCGGTCCCTTTATGATTGAGGGGATCTTTTTGGGAATCTTGGGGGCAGCTTTGGCGTGCGGATTAACCTTTGCGGGATATTTCCTGTTGTTGCGTTCGGCAACAACTGTCTTTCCGGGAATGGAACAACCGTTTCTCTTGTCCTTAGTACAGGTATGGCCGACCCTTATGACCACGTTTTTGAGTATCGGCATCGGGATTGGATTTATTGGAAGCGGAATTTCTATCCGCAAACATTTGAAGGTATAGGAGCGTGAACTATGAATAAAAAAGGAGTAAAAATTGTTGCTGCTCTCATTGCGTGCATCTTTCTTTTGGGAATCGTAGGTCCGCTGCTTCTTTCGGTTGCCTATGGTGCTCCCACAGATGCAAAATTGGAGCAAATGAAAAAAGAGGAACAAGAGGCAATCGCACAGGTTCGGGAGTTGGAACGTCAGTTAAATGCGGCGACGGATCGAGTTTTTCATCTGGAAGAAGCACTCAAAACAATGGAAGAAGAAATGAAGGTGCTTGATGAGGAGCTTATTGCAGCAGAAGAGGCAGAACTGAACCAGATGGAAAAATTCAAAAAGCGGATGGCGGTGGTTTGCGAAAAGGGAAGCACCTCCTATCTGGATTTGATTTTTTCTGCCACCAGCTTCTCAGATTTCATTGACAGGGTTGTCATAGCACAAGAAATTGCTGAATACGATAATAACATCTTGGATTCTATGCGGCGCATCAAGGAAGAAATTCAAACCCGCCGTGCGGAGATGGAAGAACTGAAAGCAAAGCAGGAAGCGGAAAAGGCAGAATTGGAAACGGCTTTGACCGAACTGGAATCAAAAAAGGAAGAAGCAAGTTCCTATATGAAGGAACTGCAGAATGACCGACAAAAGTATGAGGCTTACTTAGATGCACAGGCACGGGAGAAAGAAGCTGCCAAGAACCGTGCGGGCATTACCTCTTCCGGAAATGCGGATTTGAGCAAGGTTGGCAGTGGTGGCTTGTTATGGCCCACCCCCAGCTGGTATATTACCAGTAATTTCTCTCCCAACCGCGTGAATCCGGTTACCGGCGTTCTGCGTCCCCATACCGGTACGGATATTGGCGCATCGCAAGGGGAACCCGTTTGGGCGGCAAAAGGCGGTACCGTGATTCTGGCAGAGTATAACGGCGGATACGGCAACTGCGTGATTATCAGCCACGGCAACGGCGTCAATACGCTTTATGGACATATGAGTGCCATCCTTGTATCCAAGGGTGCAACGGTGAGTCAGGGCCAACAAATCGGAAGAGTGGGTTCTACCGGAAATTCCACAGGTCCCCATCTGCACTTTGAGGTGTTGATTGACGGCACACCGGTTGACCCAATGCAATTCTTCTAATTCAAAACAGGAAAGAGAGGGCTCTTGGTGTATATCAAAAAATCTGTTTTGGTGTTTTGTGCAGTCGCGTTGGTGATTGTTACTGCGGTAGTTTCCATTGGGGCTGTAAACCCATTCGGCTTTACAGAGTGGGAAGATTTTCTGCAGTTTTCGGTAATAAGCAGATTGATTCAAAGAGAATACTATGAGGATGTAGATCCAAAGCAGTATGTAAATACTGCTTTGGAAGGTATCGCTATCGCGACCGAAGATCCGTACACCCGTTATTTATGGGGGGATTCTGCAAAAGAATATATGGAGCAGATAGAGGGAAACTACCATGGTATCGGTATCTATATCGAGGCGAATGAAGAGGATAATACCATTGAGATTGTATCCCCCATTGCAGGGACGCCTGCTGAAAAAGCAGGGCTCACTACCGGTGATAAAATCCTTGCTGTAAACGGAACCCCCTTTACAGGTCAACAAATTGATGATGCGGTACAACAGATGCGGGGAGAGGCGGGAACAACCGTCGAGATCACCATTCTTCGCAAAGGTAGTAAAAGCACGGAAAATCTGGAATTGACACGGGAAGAAATTGTGATTCCCAGCGTAGAAAGTGAGATGCTGACCAATTCCATTGCTTGTATCCGAATCACCCAGTTCGTAGATGGAACTGCAGACCTGTTTGCAGAAGCCTATCGGGAAAATGCAGAAAAAGGAATGAAGCAACTGGTCATTGACCTTAGAAATAACCCCGGCGGGCTGATGGACGAGGCGGCAGAAATTGCGAATATGTTTATCCCCGCGGATAAGCTGATTGTCTATACCATGAATAAAGAAAATGAGCGGGTGGAATACAATGCTTACGGAAGTTGTGTAAATCTTCCAATTGTGGTTCTTACCAATCCGGGGAGTGCTTCTGCCAGTGAAATTTTGACCGGTGCATTAAAAGACCACGGGCTTGCCCGGCATATCGGGGAAAAAACCTATGGCAAGGGCGTTGTGCAGGAGGTTTTCCAAGTGGGGGAAGAAGCGGTGCTTTCGGTTACCCACGCCCGTTATTTCACACCCAATGGAATCTGTATTCACGAAACCGGCATTACTCCGGATGAAGAGATTCCCATGGAGTGGGAAAAGTATGCAAGATTGTCGGATTTGACCGTTGCGGAGGATATCCAGATGCAGGCGGCACTGTACTTTCTGAATCGGTGATACGCATTGGAATTCTTACGGTGCGGCAAGAAAAAGCCGGATTCTGGAAAAAGCTTCACAGTCCGGTAAGGTACAAAGAGGAATTTGTTACACAAGCAGAAATCAAGGTGGCGGAACTTGCGTGGACAGCCGAGGAACTGTTGCGGCTTCCATTGGGTTTTCGCCGTTTGATTTTTGGGCGGGGAAAACGATTTCTTTCCCGACTGCATTGTGATGGCATAGCTCCCGACAAAATCGTTGCACAGGCGTTTTCCTTCGATGGCGAGGAGGAGGGTGGAATCATTTTGCCAATCTCTGCCCAGGCGATGGAGCGTTGTGTTTTCGCCTTTCGTGAGCCTATCAAAGGAAAAAAAGTCTGCTTAAGAACCAGAACGCTCACGGAAATGGATGAAAGCATCATTCATACCCTTTGCCCTTGGGTGGATTCTCTTGTGATTTGCACAGGGGAAAAAGCGAAGGCGCAAGAGCTTGCAGACCAAATCTGTAACGATTTTGGATTTTATCCTCAAGTCAGGGGATATGATGCGATACTGACCGCTCCAATTCTGATTGATTTGGAGACGGGAATCCTTAAAATCGGGGATAAAAATCCCATAGACGGGATGGAAGTTTTTCTGGATTTACAGGAATATCAAGTGAATCAGCGACAGTTTTTTCAGGGATTGGCGATTGGGTGGGAGGATTCTCCTGCCGCATTCTGGATGCAAGGGAAAAAACGGTTGACAAGAAGATAGAAAATGAGTATAATATTGGAATATTGTGTAATCAAAACGGAGGTTCAAAAAAATCATGGAGAAGAAAACAACACTTACAGTTGACGGCTTGAAAAAACTGGAGGATGAACTGGAATATTTGAAAACCAAAAAAAGAAAGGAAGTATCTGAAAAAATCAAGGTTGCACTTGGTTTTGGTGACCTTTCTGAGAACTCGGAATATGACGAGGCAAAGAATGAACAGGCACAGGTTGAAATCCGCATCAGCGAGCTGGAAACCATGCTGAAAAATGTGATTGTGATTGACGCTGATGATATTGACAGAACCAAGGTTGGCATCGGTACCCGCGTACAGATTCTGGATGTAGAATTTGATGAAAAGGAATGGTACACCATTGTCGGTTCCACCGAGGCCGATCCCACCAATGATGATGAAAAAACCATCTCCAACGAGTGCCCGCTCTTCTTGGCAATCAAGGGTAAGGGCGTAGGAGAACAAGCACAGATTGATACACCGGATGGTCCGGCTGTTTATCAGATTCTTGCGATTGAATAAGGATAAAACAGAAAGGATGCAAGCAATGAGCGAACAGATGCAGCAAAATAACGGACAGGTTTCTGCGGAAAAGGAATTGAATGAA
This sequence comes from Ructibacterium sp., assembly GCA_045578365.1. Taxonomy (GTDB): domain Bacteria; phylum Bacillota; class Clostridia; order Monoglobales; family Monoglobaceae; genus Ructibacterium. The sequence continues at coordinate 11,826 of JAZNKC010000030.1, read as the reverse complement.
GTTTTAAAAATCCGCAGAGAGAAATTGGCAAATTTGCAAGCAGAAGGGGAAAACCCGTTTGATGTTACAAAGTTTGACCAGCAACACCATACCGCAGATATCGTAGAAAATTATGCGGATTTTGAGGGCAAAACGGTGGTTGTAGCCGGCCGCCTGATGTCAAAGCGTGTAATGGGCAAGATGTCCTTTGCAGATTTACAGGATGGCAAGGGTAAGATTCAGCTTTGTGTAAAGAGGGATGAAATGGGTGAAGAACCCTACAAGAAATATAAAAAACTGGATATTGGCGATATTGTTGGTGTCACCGGTGAAGTTTTCACTACCCAGAAAGGTGAAATCTCTATCCGTACTACTGAGGTAAAATTGCTCAGCAAGTCTTTGCGGCCTCTGCCGGAAAAATTCCACGGCTTGACCAATACCGACCTACGTTACCGTCAGCGGTATGTAGATTTGATTATGAATCCGGATGTAAAGCGGACATTCCAACTGCGTAGCCGGATTATGACCGCAATCCGTAACTATCTGGATGCCCGTGGATATATGGAGGTGGAAACCCCCATTCTTAACACCATTCCCGGCGGTGCGGCAGCGCGCCCCTTTATCACCCATCACAATACGCTGGATATTGATATGTATTTGCGTATTGCACCGGAGCTTTACTTAAAGCGTCTGGTGGTTGGTGGATTTGAAAAGGTTTACGAGATGGGTAGACTTTTCCGTAACGAGGGTATGGATATCAAGCATAATCCCGAATTCACCAGCATCGAGATGTACCAGGCGTATGCTGATTTTGAGGATATGATGAACCTGACTGAGGATATGGTTCGTACCGTCGCACAGGAAGTGCTTGGCACCACCCAAATTACTTATGAGGGACAGGACCTTGACCTTGGCTCTCCTTGGGAAAGAATCACCATGACCGATTCTATCACCAAGTATACCGGCGTGGATTTCCACAACGCAAAAGATGCCAAAGAGGCAGAAGAAATGGCAAAATCTCTGGGTATCGAATTTGATGAGGATGCAGAACCCATGTCCAAGGGCGAAATTATTGCCCTCGTCTTTGAAGAAAGAGTAGAAGAAAAACTGGTTCAGCCCACCTTTATCACCGAATATCCGGTGGAGATTTCTCCTCTGGCAAAGCGTTATGCGGATAACCCTGACTTTACCGAGCGTTTTGAGGTGTTCATTATGGGCAGAGAATACGGCAACGCATTCTCCGAGCTGAATGACCCCATCGATCAGAAAGAGCGTTTCCAGAAGCAGGTGGAAAAGCGTGAAAAGGGCGATGACGAGGCAAATATGATGGATGAAGATTATGTCAATGCACTGGAATACGGACTTCCCCCCACAGGAGGTCTGGGCATCGGTATCGACCGACTGGTGATGCTGCTTACCAGCAGTTCTTCCATCCGTGATGTACTGCTCTTCCCTACAATGAAGCCGTTGGATAAATAAGCAATCAAAAAAATCCTTGCAAGAAGTTGCAAGGATTTTTTTATACTTGGTTTGGGTTGATAAGTTCCAGAAAGGCTTTCGCAGCAAGGGATAAGGGAGTGCTGCGAAGATACGCATACCCAATACTGCGGGAAGGCAGAGGTGGAGTAAGCGGCATTTTGCGTACCAATCCTTGTTGTAAGCTTTCCCTGGCAAATTCTTCAATAACGCAAGAAACCCCCAGGTGAATGGACGCCAACCGCAACAAAAGATCGTGTGCAGCTACCTCAATTTGCGGCTTCAAGGGAATTTGCTTTTCCTTAAAAGACTTATTGAGAGAGCGTCGGGTGGTGGAATTGTTTTCCAAAAGAATCAGGGGCTCCTCTGCAATTTCTGACCAAGAGTAATTTCCTTTTATCTTGTGTTCCGACCCGCAAACAAAAATGTCGTGAATCTCAAGGCAAGGTTTTATGCAAAGCTCCTCATCTTCAAACGGGAGATTGACAAAAGCAAGTTCGGCCTTTCCCTCTTTTACCAGTTCTAACATATGAGAGGAATAGGAGTTTGCCATTTCGATACGGATTCCGGGGTAGGTTGCGTGAAACTGCTCCAGATACGGGAGTAGATAATGAGTAGTAATGGTATCACCCGCGGCAATCATCAAAGCACCGCTATCCAGATGGTGTAATCTTGCCAGCAAGGTTTCGCCCTGCTCAATAGACTGCATTGCGCCTTCTACCTTTTGAAATAGCAATAACCCTTCTTTGGTTAAAGAGATGCCCCGTCGTGACCGCAAAAAGAGTTGGGTTCCCAAATCCTGTTCCAGTTGTCGGATGCATTGTGAGATGGCAGACTGGGAAATATAAAGATGCTTTGCAGCGGTAGAAAACGAGGCATGCCTTGCGGTTTCGTAAAAAATGCGATAGTAATCAAGTTTGGTTTTCATATAAGCACCCCTTATTACTGTTGTAAGTTTTATCTACTTTACTAATGGATGTGATTGTATTATAATAAGAATGATTTCAAATGTCAAGAATCGGGAGGAATTTTTTATGGAAAGAAAAACCGGTACAGTTTCAAGAGGTATCCGTTGTCCTATTATCCGTGAAGGTGATGATATTGCAGCAATCGTGGTAAACAGCGTGATTGAGGCAGCAGAGGCAGAAGGCTTTGCGCTGCGCGATCGTGATGTTGTTGCAATGACCGAATCGGTGGTTGCGCGTGCACAGGGAAATTACGCATCGGTAGATGCGATTGCTGAAGATGTAAAGGCAAAACTGGGCGGAGAAACCATTGGTGTTATTTTCCCGATTTTGAGCCGGAACCGTTTTGCAATCTGCTTGCGTGGTATTGCAAAGGGTGCAAAGAAGATTGTGCTGATGCTGAACTACCCAAGCGATGAAGTTGGAAACGCATTGGTTTCTTTGGATCAGTTGGATGAGGCAGGCATCAATCCTTATTCTGATGTTTTGACTGAGGCAAAATATCGGGAACTGTTTGGGCAGAACCCCCATCCCTTTACCGGCGTAGATTACATTCAGTATTACGGTGATTTGATTCGTTCTTGCGGTGCTGAGGCAGAAATTATCCTTGCCAATGACCCCCGTGTGATTTTGAACTATACCGACAGCGTATTGAACTGTGATATCCACAGTCGTGCCCGCACCAAGCGTATTCTAAAAGCCGCAGGTGCAAAGCGTGTGGTTGGTCTGGACGAGATTTTGAATCAATCCATCAACGGTAGCGGTTTTAATGAAAAGTATGGTTTGCTTGGTTCTAACAAATCCACCGAGGATACCGTAAAGCTGTTCCCGCAGGATTGTTTCGATATGGTCAATGCGATGCAGGAGCAGTTCTTGAAGAGAACCGGCAAGCATATGGAAGTTATGGTATACGGCGACGGCGCTTTCAAAGACCCCCAGGGCAAGATTTGGGAGCTTGCAGACCCGATTGTTTCCCCCGCATATACCAGCGGTTTGGAGGGAACCCCCAACGAGCTTAAGCTGAAGTATCTGGCAGACAACGATTTTGCAGATCTCAAGGGTGAGGAACTGAAAAAGGCAATCGAGGCTGCAATCCGCAAAAAGGACGGCGACCTTGTGGGAAATATGGCATCTCAAGGAACCACCCCCCGTCGTTTGACCGACCTGATCGGCTCTCTCTGTGATTTGACCAGCGGTTCCGGCGATAAGGGAACCCCCATCGTTCTGGTTCAAGGTTATTTTGACAACCTGACCGACTAAGTTAAGAAGAAAAAGCCAAGGGTTTGCCCTTGGCTTTTTTATTGCACTTCATGCAAAAAAAGATGGTTGATGCCGAGCATGAGTCCTGCAATGGTTGTTTCGACAGAGACCGAATCTCCATTTACCGGAGTTCCTTCCCCAAGATATTTTTGGCAGAGATTCATAACGCCCAGAGTAATCGATTGTCGATATGCTGCATCAATCTGCATCAAGGATTCTGATGCCGAGGCAAGGTACCTTGCAAGTTTGCCTTGCTCGCATTGCGGGAGCAAATTGCCGGTGTCGCTGAGCAGCGTTTCTATCAAATGAATCCCTGCCCTTGATCGGAAGTAATACTGAAGATGTTGTGGGACAAGCTGTTTGCCCCAAATATGAACATAGTCGTTTTCGCTTGCAATACCAATGAGCTTTTGCCGTCGCGTTTCGTATCGGTTTCCGTATTGTTTTTTTAGCGCAGTCAATGCCTCCGGAGAAAATCCATGCCCGTGAAAGTTGTAACATACATCCACCAAATCAGAGTGCATTGTGATAAACTGCGCCTTGTTTCCGCCCTTGGAATGACCGGAAACGGTGATATGCTTTTCTGCTGTCCATCCGTTTTTGGCAGCAATCTTATGAAACCAATTCAGCGCCTCCACCTGTTGGTCGGTGGCATAATCGTTTTGGAGGACTTTGCGGGAAAGTACATTTCCTGTACTGTCATAGGTGAGATAGGTGTTTTCTTCAGGGATTCCTGAAAGCCCCTCGCCATTATCAATCCATTCCCCTTTGGCAGTTCCGGCAAAAATAAACGAAATATCGCCGTTTGGTCTGGTGAAAGCACAGGCGTTTAATCCGTCTTTGGATAAGGTCCAAGCATAGAGCCTGGAGTATGCAAGAGTCGGATGAGCGTGAACGGCATTTTTGAGAATCCGGAGCCGGTGGATATCGCGCTCCCTCCAGATTTTGGGGCGATGCTTGTTCCGGGCATCCTCTAATTCGAACACGATGCGTTGCAAGGTCTTCTGTTCGTCAGGAACAGATAAATGCGCAAGATAAAGGTAGAGGTTATAGATGGCCTCTTCGTTTATGCGCAAATGCATTTCTTTGGATAGAGGGTACATAAGATTCATCCTTTCAAAAAAGCACTCTCTATTCATATATGCAAAATTTTTATTTTTGGACAACAGCCATAACGCAAAATATGGAATTTGTTCCGGATATTACATTTGCATTATGTAAACCAATTTGCTACAATGAAAGGGCAGCAAGGATGATAAAAAATCAAGGAGGAAAGATTATGTCTAAAAAATGGATGCTGTCTGCAATCATTGCAATTCAAATGATGACACTTGCTATCGGCGCATCGGCTGCAACAACACACAAGGTTGTATCCGGTGACACAATGTGGAAGATTGCGGTGAAATACGAGATGGGATTGAGTGAGATCATTCAGGCAAATCCGCAAATCGCAAATCCTGCGTTGATTTATCCCGGACAGTTGATTACAATACCGAGTACAGATTCTCAGGTTTTAACCTATGAAAGTGAGGTTGTAAGACTTGTCAATGAGATCCGGGTAAAGAATGGATTAAGCAAGCTTACCGAGGATTGGGAGTTAAGCCGTGTAGCAAGGTATAAATCTCAGGATATGAAAGATAATAAGTATTTTTCTCACAATAGCCCGGTCTACGGGTCGCCATTTGAAATGATAAAGAATTTTGGAATATCTTACCGAAGTGCCGGTGAAAATATTGCCAGAGGACAGGCAACGCCGCAGGCGGTGGTAAATGGGTGGATGAATTCTTCGGGGCATCGGGCGAATATTTTGAATGCTTCATTTACAAGAATCGGAGTTGGCTATGTGAAAGACGGAAATTATTGGACACAAATGTTTATCAGAAAGTAAAAAAGTAACCGCATAAACGGGTGCACCAAAAAAGGCAGAAACAATTCATTTTGTTTCTGCCTTTTTAAGAATATACCGTTAAAGAAAGAATACCCAGGAATCGAACCAGGTTAAAATGGTTTCTGCAAAGAATCGTGCCACGGGAACTCCCGAAAGCACCGGATAGAACAACAAAAACAGCAATAGACAACAGATGGTAAATGCGGAGGAAGCATAGCCAAACCGACGGACACGCTGTTCCAAATCCTGCAGGGCGTAGACCACAAACAGAATCAAAAAGACCATTCCAGAGAAGAAGTGGTATTGCAGGGCATAGCGGCTGACCAAAGCCCAAGGCAGATATTGTGCCAAGAATCCAAGAAACAGGAATAAAACCTTGAAGTCCCGTTTTTTCCATCCTACAATGAGGGAATAGCCAAGGGCAAGAATCCCGACCCAACTGAGCAATGGATTCTGGAAAATAGAAATACAGCCAATGGTACCTGCGGGGATACTGGTTTCGGGTGCTTGATATGCCCACATAGGTTTATAGACAAAGGGCCAACTGTACCAAGGGGAGGAATAGGGGTGGGTATCTACCAATCCGGAATGATAGCGGAACATATACCCCTGATTTTCCCACATCACCGCAAAAACATTTCCATATCCATCCACCATAGCAATGGGCAGATAGGACAAAAGATAAATGCCTGCAGGAATCAGAATGAAAAAGAGCAGGCAACAGGAGCAGACGGAAAGAGCAAATTTCCAGAATCCCGGTTGTTGCATTTTTTGATAAAGGATCCCCATAATGACTGCAAATTCGATACCAAGCCCTGCAGCGGCGTATACCGCTGTCCATTTGGATGCACAACCAAGTCCCATACACAGACCGGACAGGGCGAGGTGTTTCCACAAGGGTTTTAAGGACAGGGTTCCCGATTCGGCGTGGACAAAGGCATCCATCGCAAACCGATACATAAAATAATACATCCCAAGAATAAAGAAGACCGGATAGGAGTCGATGGTCGCAAGCCTTGTGAGGGAAAAATGCATAAAATCAAAGGCGAAAAGCAAAGTTCCCATTACCGCATAGCGGGTACGCCCGAACAGGCGTTTTAAGAGGAGATAGAAGATGGGGAGCATCAAAACCCCCATCAAGGTTCCGGAAAATCGCCAGCCAAAAGGTGTCATTCCAAAGAGGGCGACACCAACCGCCATCATCAGCTTGCCAAGGGGGGGATGGGTGGTTTCATAATAAGGAAGAAAGTGCAGATGCTCAAAGGCGGTTCTGGGGTGGTAAATTTCGTCAAAATAAGTGCTGTTCTCATAAGATGGCGCGTTGGTTACCAAACCCTGTTCATCTGCAAGGAATGATGCATTTTCTCCCTCTATGGCATGGATAGAAGCCAATTCCCCATAAATATTGCGAAATCCTACTTCAAAGAGCATATATTCATTGGAGGTTGCCTCAAGGCGGAGGTGCTTTGCGGTAATTTCTTCCTCCAAAGGTTGCACATCCCAATAGAACACGGTTCTGAGGGGGCAGATGGGTGAGGAATACTGAGTCCAGTTTTCTCCGTCTACAGAATAGGAAAGGAGGAGCCCCGGCTCATTTGCCACATCCCCTACACCGCAATAATAGTTGATTTCGTGAATGGTTTCCTCGTTTTCCAAATGGATGAAGATGGTTTCTCCTGAGTCCTGAGGTTGGTAATAAGTTTGCGGGGCAGAGGTATCTCCAAGATTGGTGTAAGCTGCAACCGTATATACCAATAAGATCGTACCAAGCAAAAGATAATCCAAGCGAACCATTTTATATTGTTTTTTGGCAAAAGGATTTCCGCAGAGCATCTGCATCCATCTACAGGTTGAGGGGTTCGCTTCCAAACGCTCGGTCACGGTCAGCCGTGATGCAAAGGCGGTTTCGTTTTCCTCCGGAGTCTTGGGGTGGAGGAGGAAATCTTTGATGATGACAGCAAGACTTAGCAAAAAGAGCAAGACTTCCAAAAGCGCAAGAGGGGACATAATCCGATAATCGGGGAGATTCTGCCCCATACCATCCAGCATCAGGATATAGAACAGGTTGCAAAAGCTTACGGCGTTCAAACCCACAAACAGATAGAGGAGTTTGCGGTTTTTGGAAGAGAAAAACCCAAACAAGAGGAACAGAAGAGGGAAGATGAAATATCTTTCGTGCATTTTGAAAGCAAAGGTATAAAGAAAGGCAAGAAGTACATAGCCGCTGATCCAGATGCGGGAATCCTTGTCTTGTATTTTCAGGTACAAAAAGCAGGAACCGGCTACCCCGCCCACAAGGATCAGGGTGTTCAGTAAAGTGAGGAAAAAGCCTTGAAACGGTACCCAGTTCAGTCCCAAAAGGGCGTAAAAGTTAAAGGCGTTCACACTAAAATAAGGATAGGATGCCAAGGTGGTAAGATATTTTTCCAAAAGCCAGAGGGGATTAAACAGGTTCAGTAGCAAAGAAAATCCTGTATACTCCTGCCACGCAGGAGAAAAGGGAAGGATTAAGAAAAACAAAAGTGCAGTTCCACTCAAAATGGAAAGAAGGATTGTTTTCAGGTTTCTGGATTCCAAAAGTGCCAGAAGAAAAATGGGAGCAATCAGCAACGCCTGAGGCTTGGTCAGCGCCGCAATCACATAAAAAAGCGTGGCGGCAAGGTAACGCTTTTTAGAAAGAGACAGAATGCTCAAAACCATAAACAACAATAACACCGACTCAATCTGTCCCCAGACCGCCGAGTTATAAAGAAAGACAGGGGAAATCAAAAACAGACCCGAAAGCAAGCAGGCGGCAGTGGGGTTCATCTTTCCTTTGCAGTATTGAAAAATCAGGACAGCCAGACAACCGTCTACCAAAATAGCAGGGATCTTTAACAAAAACAAATAACCGCTTTCCGGCAGTTGAAAAATGGTAGCTATTTTGGAGAGGAAGCCCAGTACATAAAGATAAAAGGGCGGGTAATCACAGAAGTAGTCAGGGTCATAAAAGGCGGCGGCCCCCAGCTGCTGCATACGATTGCCCCAAGCCGCCCAACAATTCATATCGGTAGAGAACCCATCGGTAAAACGGGCAAGAATCACTCGTACAAAAAGCAGAGAAAGCAGCATCAAAAGAAAACCCAACTGCAGAACAGTTGTGTCTTTTTTGGGTAGCTCCAAACGGGTATCAAGACGGGGATTCAAAAAAAGAAGACCGCTAAAAAAAAGAAACACAATGACCCATGCAAGACTCATAGCAACCCCTCGCTTTCTGTAAGATAATTTTAGTATATCATAAAGAAGAAAAAATGCAAACAAAACCGTGAGAAAAAATTTGAAAAAATACAAAAATAACCCTTGACAAAGGAGAAAACCTATGGTAATATACTACGGTAAAGCAGAAGTCATCCGCTTCTCCCCTTAGCTTCAGGCAAAAGGGCAACCTGATTTTAGGTTTTCCATATCTTTTTTTGGAATGTTTGCGGAGTGCTTTTGTACTCCGCATTTTTTTTGTGGATGCAGGCAGAAAACTGCTTTCGTAAGTTTTTTTTGGAGGTGTTTGGCAATAGCTAAGCAGGATTTGATGATTAATGAAGAAATCAAAGACAAGGAAGTCCGCTTGATTGGTGCTGACGGCGAGCAGTTGGGTATCGTTCCCAACAAGCAGGCGCAGGCTATGGCAGAGGAAAAGAACTTGGATTTGGTTAAAATTGCACCTCAGGCAACGCCACCCGTATGCAAGATTATGGACTATGGCAAGCATAAGTTCGAACTTGCAAAAAGGGAAAAGGAAAATCGCAAAAACCAGAAAGTCATTGATCTGAAAGAGGTTCGACTGACCCCCAATATCGATGAGAACGATTTTCAGACCAAGCTGAATCAAGCAACCAAGTTCTTGAAATCGGGCGCAAAAGTAAAGGTGTCGGTTCGTTTCCGTGGCCGTGAGATTACGCACAGCACATTGGGTCGGGATTTGCTTCAGCGTTTTCGTGATGAAGTTGCTGAATTTGGCGGTGCAGACAAAGACATCAAGCTGGAAGGCCGTAATATGGCTATGGTTTTATCACCCAAAAAGGCTTAAATTTGAATTTATTTAGTGGAAGGAGAGAATACTATGCCGAAAATCAAGACTCACAGAGGTGCGGCAAAGCGCTTTGGTATCACCAAGAGCGGTAAGGTAAAAAGAGGTAAGGCTTTCAGAAGTCACATCCTGAACAAGAAGTCTACCAAGAGAAAAAGACAGCTCAGAAAAGGCGGATATTTGGCTGCTGCAAACGAGGCAACCATCAAGAGCATGATGCCTTACAAATAAGGCGGACAGGCTTTTTGCCTTACAATTTTTTGAAAATGCGTGAATTGAGAAAGGAGAATTAACATGGCAAGAGTAAAAGGCGCAATGAGAACCCGTGCCAGACATAAAAAGATTTTGAAGCTTGCAAAAGGTTACAGAGGTGCAAAGAGCAAGCTGTTTAAGACTGCAAACCAAGCAGTAATGAAATCTCTGTCCTATGCTTACAGAGATAGAAAGGCGAAGAAGAGAGAGTTCAGACAGCTCTGGATCGCTCGTATCAACGCTGCTACCCGTGCAAACGGTATGAGCTACAGCAAGTTCATGAACGGCTTGAAGCAGAAGGGTATCGAAATCAACAGAAAGATGCTTTCTGAGATTGCAATTTCTGATCCCGAAGCATTCAAGAAGCTGGTTGATCAGGTTCGCTAATTTCAAAGATTTTACGAAATTCTCCATCGACGAGGAAATGTGTGATATTGTGTCATATTTTTCCTTGACGGTGGAGAATTTCTTTGCTATAATGGGGACAAATTCTTTTCGGGAGGTATTTTTATGATTTTTCCGCAGCCTAAAAATGCAGTCTATCATGAGGGGAGCTATCCGCTCAAAGACTACGAAAATAATTATGACCTTGTTTATCTCTACGAGAAATATAAAAACGGCAATGCCGATGTTACCTTAAAGCTTGTTGACGGTTACGGTGAGGACCGCTATGACCTGACGATTGATGCAAACGGTATTGTGATTACATATGGAAGTGACTGTGGTATTTTCAGAGCAGTTTCCTCCCTGAGACAGTTGATTCGTGACGGAAAGGGCAGTGTTCCTTATTGTGAGATTCAGGATGAACCCAATTACCCCAAGCGTGGCTATATGCTGGATATCAGCCGTGGCAGAATGCCCAAAGTGGAGTTTATCTGTTCTCTCATCGACCTGCTCGCTTCCTTAAAGTATAATGAATTTGAACTCTATACCGAGGGTATTGTTTATAAATACAGCAATTTCCCCGAGGTTTGTAAGGATATTGATTGCCTGACCCCTGAGGATTTAGATTTTCTTGACAAATACTGTCAGGATCGTTTTATTGCGTTTATCGCAAACCAGAACAGCCTTGGACATCTGTCCCATTGGCTCAACAGAGATGAGTTCCTGCCCTTAAAGGTTGGTCCTAAAGAGGATATGGAAAATAACCTCAATCCGTCTGCGGTGATCAATCCTCTGCTTCCGGAAAGCTTGGAGTTTATGGACAAGATTTACGGATCTTTGCTCCCCCATTTCAGCTCCGATGGCGTGAACATCGGCCTGGACGAAGCCTTTGATCTGGGTGAATTTGAAACCAAAGAGGCTTGTGAAAAGTACGGCAAAGCCAATGTCTTTATGGATTGGCTGATCAAGCTCCACGATTTGATTGGCAAGAAGTATAACAAGAAGATCCGTTTCTGGGCAGATATGATTTACAACAATCCGGAAATTCACGATCGGATTCCTGAAGATGCCATTGCGCTCGTTTGGGGTTATGATGTCAAGTCTACTGCTATGATTGAGAGAAGATGTATTGACTTTGCAAACAGCGGCACCAACTTTTATATTTGTCCGGGTGATGCATCCTGGGTTGCATTTACCGGCAGATATGATTGTATGAGCATCAACGTCCGTCATCTTGCAGAACTGGGTCTTAAATATGGTGCAAAGGGTTATCTGTTGACCAACTGGGGTAGCGGCGACCATGCACACTTCCCTGTTTGGACCTTTGGCCCTGCTGCCCTTGCGGCGCAATATGCTTGGAACATCGGCACCAACCCCGGTTGGAAGATGAACTGCGACTTTGTTGCAGCTTCCAAAAAGTTTGTGGATAAAGAAATGTTTGACGGTCAGCCTATGTCTGAGCTTTTGTACCGTCTGCAGAGGTACTATCTCTTGGAGCCGGAGTGCGTACACTGTGCCACCTTTGCCGGTGCCGCAATCGGTATGCCTTTGTTTACCCC